>CAKKRK010000187.1 GCA_919902665.1 Nitrospiraceae bacterium | reverse complement strand
CAACCGCGACACCAATTCCTGCCGCGATGAGGAGACATCCGAGCATCTGGCTCATGAGTGTAATCATACGTCAGTCCGTCCTTACATCAGTAATTCGATCCGCTCATTCCGGTGAAGGCTCGATGGCGATCTCCCCTGAGTAAGGGGGCGTGTTGAACCATAGCCGATTACGGTAAACGGATTCGGAAGTCCATGACTGGTCAAATACTGCTTGACCGCTTCGGCACGGCGCCGACTCAGTTGCATATTGTACTCCGCTTCGCCTCCCACATCGGTATGGCCCGCGATTTCAATTGGCGTATCGGGAGCTCTCCGTAAAAGCGTGATGATCTGATCGAGCACCACCTGTCCTTTGGGCGTGATCATCGCGCCCTTGGGTTCAAACTCGATCGAGGATTTCGCCAGAACTTGGTTCAACAGCAGCTGGAGTGCCGACAGAGGAACAGTGGCAGAAGACGGTGCTGCCGTCGATGCTATCACCACACGGTCTTCAATTCGTAAGCCCGCTCGTATCACCGGAGCCAACGCCTGTAAGATCTCCGCCTTCTCACGATGACCGGCCACCTGACCGTTGACCAGCAGCGAACGTCCATCGATGATGATGGAGCCTCGCTCGACCATTACGCCCAAGACCGGCAAGAGTTGCGGCACCATATCCACCCACGCCGCCGTCTTGACCTGCTGATCAACGGTAAACTGGTCGATCACACGCATGCGCGTTTTCGCAGCAAGCGCATGCGCCTGCTCAAGAATCGTGGTCTTACTGCGTTCAGTGGGCAACGACCCGCGAAGGACCAAGCTGCCTTGCTCGAAACTGACATGAAGGCTGGCCGGAGTCACGATCGCGGACCGTGGCGGGGAGGAGAGGTGCCGAGGAAGGCACACCGCGCCGAGAAGCATGAGCGCAACTGCCCCTCCGGTGAGAACCCCTGCACGTCTCATGGGATCAACTCGCTGTGGATGATGAAACAACTGGGACGCACGGCGCCACGGTACCACGTCTGATGATGTCTGTACTAGGAAGAGAATGGCCAGTCAAGCGGAGAAATCAGGAATATGCACCAACACGGTTTGCTGGTCGGGCCTGGTCAATATGAAGCACTGCTAGAGTGGAAAGAACTGGTGGACACTCAACCCCCATCCTCATCAGGGAATCGACTGTCATACCAACCGCAGGCTGATTAGAGCCGCTCCCCATACTTTTGATAGTGTTGCTTCTTGGCATCGGCAATCCATTTTTCCCGTTTGATGCGCTCAGGATCGGTCTCGAGTTTCTTGGCGATTTTCTCAATATCTTCTGGCTTCCAACGAGCAATTTGGATGAATGTATGAGTGCCCAGCTTGTGAAGCGTCTGTGCAAAGGCTGGCCCAATCCCGTGGATCTTCTTGAGATCATCCTCCTGCTTGTTTTTGGTGACCTTGGGCTGTCCCGCTGGAGTGCTCGGTTCGGCTCCATTCTGACGAGCCTGGCGAGGTCCCTCCTTTGTCGGGGCTGCCTTTGCCGGCACTGCTTTTTCACGAAGTGTCCCACGCAATTCTTTGAGACGTTGTTGCAGGCGATCGATCTGTTCATCCTTCCCAGGAATGCTCTGCACCGTTTGTGCGAGTTGCTGACGTTCCGTTTGAAGATCACGCAATTGATGGTTGAGATTGGCCATCTGTTCGTCTCGTCCCTTCAGCTGTTGCTCAGTGAGTAGCAGCTGCTCACGAAGGCGCTCCTGTGCTGCGCATTGTTCTTGGAGCTGGACCACTTCTGACTTATGTTCCTGAACCGTGCGTGCGTATTTCTTTTCCAATTCCTTGAGCTCTGTTCCCTTCTCACGGAGGAGGTTGGTGGTTGGCATGAGCTCGTCGATCCGGCGGTCGCGTTCTGCAAGGGACTTTTCGATCTGCTTGATGGTACTCCGATGGGCCGCTTCCCGATCACTCAGTTCCACTTCCAACTGATGGACACGGGCTTGTATCGATTCCAGCTTCTCGACCTGAGCCCGGAGTCGGTCTCGGCCGACAAGGTCTTTATTGAGTTGGGCGATCTGTTCGCGGAGGACGCGGATTTCTTCCTTTTGAACCTCGCGAGCCTGCTCAGCGGTCCGACAGGCCTCCAGGGTATCCTGGACCTCGGCCGCCTGAGCGGCCGCAAGCGAATCGAACTCACTGACCCGCCGGTCTCGCTCCGCAATGGATTGCTCCAGCTGCTGGATCGTGCCGCGATGGACTGCTTCCCGATCGCTCAGTTCGACCTCCAGCTGGTGTACACGGTCTCGGGCCGATTCTAGCTTCTTCACCTGGGCGCGGAGCTGGTCTCGGTCGGCGAGCCCTTCGTTGAGTTGCGCGATCTGGTCGCGCAGAACTCGGATTTCCTCCTTCAAGATTTCCTGGGCTTGCTCGGCGGTTCGACAGGCTTGTTGCGCTTCGTGGAGTTTGTCCGTCTGAGCTGCCGCATTCGCATCGAACTGACTGATCCGGTGATCACGTTCCGCAAGGGACTGTTCGAGCTGCTTATTGGTTCCCCGATGCACGGCTTCTCGGTCACTCAATTCGACC
The DNA here is from genome assembly GCA_919902665.1 of Nitrospiraceae bacterium. Lineage (GTDB taxonomy): Bacteria > Nitrospirota > Nitrospiria > Nitrospirales > Nitrospiraceae > Nitrospira_D. The sequence continues at coordinate 25,588 of CAKKRK010000187.1, read as the reverse complement.
TCGAGCTGATGTACACGGCTCTGGACTGAGTCCAGCTTCTTCAGCTGGGTGCGCAATCGGTCTCGATCGGCAAGGTCTTCGTTGAGTTGGGCGATACGGTTGTGCAGAACCTGGATGTCCTCCTTTAAGAGTTCCTGGGCATGCTCGGCGTCCTGATACGCCTGTTGGGCCACACGAACCTCGTCCAGCTGGGCCACCGCACTCGCATTGAATTCACTGATCCGTGTATCCCGCTCTGCAAGTGACTGTTCAAACTGCTGGAGAGTTCCCCGATGCGCAGCCTCTCGATCACTCAATTCGACCTCAAGCTGATGGACACGATTACGCACCTTGGCCAACTTCTCCACTTCAGCGCGCAGTTGGTCCCGATCGGCAAGGCCTTCGTTGAGTTGCGCGATATGGTCACGCAGAACCCGGATTTCCTCTTTCAAGACTTCCTGGGCTTGCTCAGCCGTTCGACAGACTTGTTGCACCTCGTGCAGTTTGTCAGTCTGAGCTGCCGTATTCGCATCAAACTCGCTGATCCGACGGTCGCGTTCCGCAAGCGACTGTTCGAACTGCTTCAGGGTTCCCCGATGGGCGGCTTCACGATCGCTCAATTCGACCTCGAGCTGATGCACACGATCTTGCACCTTGGATAGTTTCTCTAGGTTGGCACGAAGGCGATCCCGGTCGGCGAGGTCTTTATTGAGTTGCCCGATCTGGTCTCGTAGGATCCGGTTTTCTTCTTTCAACACCTCCTGAGTGTGTCCAGCGGACTGATAAGCCTGTTGAGCCTCACGGAGTTCATCCAGCTGAGCAACCGCACTCGCATTGAACTCACCGATCCGCCCATCGCGCTCCGCAAGCAACTGTTCGAACTGCTGGATTGCTCCACGATGAACCGCCTCCCGATTACTCAGTTCGACCTCCAGCTGATGCACGCGATCTTGCACCGACGCCAGCTTCTCCAGATGGGCGCGGAGGCGATCTCGGTCAGCGAGGTCTTTATTGAGTTCTCCGATCTGGTCCCGCAGCACTCGGATTTCCTCTTTCAACACCTCCTGGGTGTGTTCGGCCGTGCGACTCACTAATTGAGCTTCGCGCAGTTCATCGATCCGGGCAGCCATGTTGCTATCGAATTCACTAATCCGGTGGTCGCGCTCGACCAGAGACTGTTCGAACTGCTGGAGCGCCCCCCGATGAGCCGCTTCTCGATCACTCAGCTCGACTTCCAACTGATGGACTCGGTCTTGCACCGACTCAAGCTTCTCGACCCGGGCACGGAGGTGATCCCGGTCGGCAAGGCCTTCATTGAGTTGGGTGATGTGCTCGCGTAGGACACGGACTTCTTCCTTCAGGACCTCGTGGGTTTGCTCGGCATTTTGACAAGCCTGTTGCGCTCCGCGGAGTTCGTTGGCCAGGGCGCCGATAGTCGCATTGAGATCACTCACGCGATGGCGTGCCGCAACTCCTTCAGCTTCCACGTCCGTCAAATGTTTCGCTTGTGCAGCCATCTCTGCTTCGAGTGCCTTCACCCGTTCAGCTCGTGCGATGAGTTCTCGTTGGGTTGAGGTAGACTGCGTCTCGGACGACATGATCTTCTGTTCAAGCATCTGCATCGCCGCATTCTTGACCTTCAACTCGTGCGATGTCGTTTCCAGGGCCTGTTCCTTCGCCCGCAGTAAATTGGTGAGCTGCTGGCATTGCTGCTCGAACGAATCTTTAGAGTTCTGCTGCAACCATCTGTTCAGTGTACTCATACGTCACTCAATCCTTAGATCAGTAGTTCGATAGAATAATTCTGTTTGAAGGCGGGTGTGAGGTCTCAGATCAAGGCGGATACATGCCGAACCATCACCGCTTGCGGTCATCGGATTCGTGAGTCCGTTACTAGTCCGGCTCAGTTGCATATTGTACTCTGCACCTGGGAGAGAATCCCCACACGCCTCATAAGCTCAGTCAGCTAACATGAATAGGCCCACTGGGGTTAGACATGTGACGGTACCACATTTTATGATGCATGTACTAGGGTAAGATTTGGCCAGTCTGGCGGGCTTTCGGCAGATGAAACAGCAGGGCATGGGAGTGACCATCAACATGTCGAGTGTGGCTGGTCTGCAAGCCTGCTTCCTGGGCTGGAGTAGCCTGCAGCCCACTCCCTTCAGGCTGGTTCAGACTGCGCTGCTTCCCCTGCCTCTGGAATTTCCAAACTAGCGCGGCCCAGCGTGCCATCGCGGTAGTCGGCGAGGAGAATCCTCGCGGCCTTGTCCCGGTCCAACGCCCCGCCGCTTCCGGCCAGCAGACAGCCGCGCTTTCTGGCGATCGCTTCAACCACCCTCGCACTGGTCAGCCCCTCCACCCCAAATCCATAGCGGGCCGTGAGTCTGGTGGGATACCGAGTCAACAGCTTCCCGGCGAGAAACTCGGCGACAGTTTCATCATCGACCACCGTATGGCCGACGGCATTAATCGTCGCAAGCAACAAACCCACCTCAGGGTCCTTGATCGTCCCCCAAAGCAACCCGGGCGAATCGATAATGGCCATCTGGTCGCCCAGCTTATGCCGCTGTTGAACTTTGGTCACCGCCGGTTCATCCCCCACACGGGCGATGCGCCGCTTCAGGAGCGTATTCATTAAAGTCGACTTGCCCACATTGGGGACTCCCATGATCAGCATGCGCAACGGCTTCACATTGCTGTTGCGATGGGGAGCGAGCTGCTGGGAGAGCCGGGGAATCTTGGCAGCGTCACCCGCACTTTTACACGACAGGGCCACAGCCGAGACGCCCGCTTGTTGGTTGAACCGTTCGAGCCAGGCCTTTGTGACCGCCGGGTCGGCAAGATCGGCTTTATTGAGGACTTTCAGGCACGGGCGTTGTCGGGGCAGACGCAGCTCTTCGATCAATGGATTGGAACTTGCCTGAGGGGCACGCGCATCCAGCACCTCGACAATGACGTCGATCACTTCCATCGTCTTGGCCGCTTCTTTGCGCGCGGCATTCATGTGACCGGGAAACCACTGTATCGACATAATTGGGCATCTTTCTGGTCAAGAAGACAGACTGACAGCGTCGCAGAGAGGGACAAGAGACGTCAAGCACAGGCTCTGCGCGTACAGGCATTCACCATGAGGTCGAGGGGTACCAATAGATCTGAAAATCAGGCTCCGAGAGTAGGAAACAGCGATTTGAGCTGCATGGCCAGGCCCATGTTTCCGCTCACGTGGAGGCGGCCGGTCATCACACTGGCTGGAACATTGAGCGTGCCGTTGAGCAGCTTCTGACAGTCCTCCCCCGCCATGGAGATCGTCACCTGGGAATCTACACCCCTGACTGCACCGTACAGGCCTCATCACTGGAAACATTCGCCGATAGTGGTGGGTTGCATGACTGGATCAAAGGGAGTGTGGAGGTCAAGGCAATGTCTCAGGCCGGGCTTCGTCACGAAGCTTTCGAATAATTCGCTCCAGTTGCCGACGATGAACCCAATGGTGAATGGCCGCTAAGCAATGCCAGTCGTGAGCCGTCATGGGACCGAACCAGGGATGCGGATGGCGCACTCGGCCACCGAGTGTACCGAGGCGAGTGACCGTTGACTCGTACCCGTCCACCGCGTTGAGGAACCGGCCGATCGTCTCGGGACCGCTCTGCGGGCTCGGCTTCACATCCTGAATGCGAACCTCTTGACTAAAGAGACGATCGTCGGTCAGAGCGTGAACAATCTGCGTCATCCCTTCGTCAACAATCCGCAGATGATCGAGCACCATGAACACCGACCAATAGCGGCTGCTGTCCTCGATACCCACGATTCGGTCGATCAACACCGGGCCAGCAGCGTGAGCAGCAGAAACCTTGCCGGCCAATGCCACAATTTTCCTCGCTTCAAACTTGAACCATCTGAGACCAGCACTCAACGAAATTAGCACGCAAGCACAGCGAAACATGATCCGAAGCCAGACCAATTCAAAGGCCGGCAACCCGGCACCGGGTGATTCGAGTTGCGGTTGCACGGTCGGCCCTAACGACATGGTGGCACCTCCTCCGTTGAAGAAACTTTCTGGAGTCTTTCCCGAATACGATATGCACCCGTTTAAAGACCTTGGAGGCGCAGAGTGTAATTGCTTATCAGCTCTCCAGCGAACACCCATCGAGACTGGAATGCTACCTGACTGAAAGACGAACGAGCTTAACCCTGGTACTGAAGGCGCTAAAAAGCGGGGGGGCGTTACGGCTAAGAGCGTTTCAGGTCAACCCGAGAATGTCCTGGCACTGTGTGGGTAAATATGGGCCCACCTTCATGCGGTGAGCCCGTAGGAGTGGAGTGACGTAAACTTCTAGTTCTTACAGGCCGCTATGCGTGCACTTTCTGGTGATCGTCCCTGCGTCTGCGGAGGTTCGATCCAATACGAGTACGCTCGCGCTCATACCCCATGGCGGTAAAATACAACGCGCGATCGAAGAACTGGGCGAGGATGTGCATCAGTTCCAGCTCTCCCTGCAATTGCATGGGAGTATCAGAAAACCCTTCGCGCTGGACGAAGGCGGTCATGTGTTCTCTCGTGGCGGTGATGGCCCAGAGGAAGTGGCTATAGGCAACTCCTTGTGCGGCACGGCGGGCACCTAGCTCTGTATAGCGCTGCTCGATCTCAGCCTCGGTCAGGTCCATCAACCAGTTATTCAAGTTTTGGTAGATCTCACGGGTGCGGGCTTGGAGTTCCTCCGCCGGGACTTTGCGGAGATCACTACAGCGGGGAGAGTTCCACACTTTCTCGCTGAGCTCCCGAGCAAGCTGTTCGGAGTTTTTCTCGATCAGTTTCACCAAACGGCCAGCCAGCATAGCGCACCTCCATAATGAGTGGTTATGTAGGGAAATGCATGGGGTCTCCTCATCGCCATTGAGACATTACTTGAATGGTAGCACCAACGTCAATGACACCTTTGTCGGGGCTGGTAGGTACCGTGCTTCTACCTCGCTAGACAGGAGCATACTGTCCGAGGAGAACGCCACCATTGACCGACTCCACCGCCTCTCTCACCGATCGAAGGATGTCCTCATCTCAGGTTAGGCAATTGGACACCTGTCGCCTTGAACTTACCCCACCCATTTGCTATTCTTCGCTCGCCTTTCATAGTCGATGGATCTCTTCTACATCACACACGATTTCAAGGAGTATTCACATGGCCGGCATCAAGCGGGCGTTGATCAGTGTTTCAGATAAGAACGGAGTCATCGATATGGCGAAGGGGCTCTCCGCGCTTGGCGCAGAGATTCTGTCCACCGGGGGAACGGCCAAAGCGTTGCGCGATGCCGGCGTGAAGGTCACGGACGTCGCGGCCTATACGGGATCGCCGGAGATTCTCGATGGTCGGGTGAAAACGTTGCACCCCAAGATTCATGGCGGCTTACTGGGACGCCGGTCGCTTCCAGCGCATGTCGAGCAGATGACTCAACATGGGATCGGTCCCATCGATGTCGTGGTGGTCAACCTCTACCCCTTTGAAGCCACGATCGCCAAACCCGATTGCCGTTTCGAGGATGCCATTGAGAATATCGATATTGGCGGCCCGTCTATGCTGCGGTCGGCCGCCAAGAATCATGACGATGTGCTCGTTGTCGTCGATCCTGCCGATTACACACGTGTGCTGGAGGCGGTGAACGGCAATACAGTGACCCCGGCGCTGCGTCGTGAGTTAGCCATGAAGGTGTTCCAGCATACATCACGCTATGACGGATTGATCGCCGGCTACCTGGAGAAACACGCTCAGGCCAAAGAGATCAAGTTCCCGAAAGTGTTGTCGCTTCAGTTTGAGTTGGCTGAGTCCCTCCGCTACGGAGAAAACCCTCACCAGCAGGGCGCGTTCTATCGAGAATTGGACAGCAAGGAGCCATCTGTTTCTCGTGGGAAGATCTTGCATGGCAAAGCCATGTCCTACAATAACTTCCTGGATGCGAATTCCGCGCTCGAGTTGGTGAAGGAATATGAGGAGACGGCCGTCGCGATCATCAAGCACAATAACCCTTGTGGGGTGGCGCTCGGTGAGACACCGATGGAGGCGTACGTCAAGGCGAGAGAGACGGATCCCGTGTCTGCCTTCGGCGGGGTGATTGCCTTCAACCGGCCGGTGGATTTGGCGGCTGCCAAGGAAATCACGTCTACGTTTGTTGAGGTCGTCATAGCTCCTGGATTCGCTGGAGATGCGTTGGCGGAATTGAAGAGGAAGAAGGATCTGCGTTTATTGGATGTGGGTCCCTTGACGAAGGTGAAGCAGGAAGGGTTCGATCTGAAGAAACTGGTCGGCGGACTTATTGTCCAGGATCGGGATCTCGGGGTGTTGCCGGATCTTCGGACACTTGCCGTGCCGACCATCCGTAAGCCGACAGATGAAGAATATGCCGCGTGTGCGTTTGCATGGAAAGTCTGCAAACACGTCAAGTCTAACGCCATCATCTATGCCAAGCCAGGCCAGACCGTCGGCATCGGGGCAGGACAGATGAGTCGTGTGGATTCCGTGAAATTGGCAGCCATGAAAGCGCAAATGCCTGTCAAAGGCTGTGTCATGGCCTCCGACGCATTCTTTCCGTTCCGCGATGGCCTTGATGCTGCCGCCGAAGTCGGGATCACAGCCGTCATTCAACCAGGCGGATCGATCCGAGATCCGGAAGTCGTCAAAGCCGCGGATGAACATGGAATGGCGATGCTTCTCACCGGAATGCGGCATTTTAGGCATTGATAACGATCGTGAGCCATGATGGGTGAAGTAGTTGACTCGTCTCCTGTTGCCACGATTATCTCCCGCACCGTCTTCCTTCCTAACTCGTCACGTATCACACGTTACTGAGGACCTGACATGAAAATTCTCGTTGTCGGCAGTGGGGGACGTGAGCATGCGATGGTGTGGAAACTCGCGCAGAGTCCACGCCAGCCAGTTTTGTACTGTGCGCCCGGTAATGCGGGGATCGCATCATTGGCGAACTGCATCCCGATTAAATCGGACGATATTGCCGGCCTGAAGAATTTCGCGCTCCAAGAAAAGATTGATGTGACAGTGATCGGGCCCGAAGCGCCGCTCGCGCTGGGTATCGTGGACGAATTCCGCAAAGCTCGACTCAAAGTGTTTGGACCAACCAGAAACGCCGCTCGCTTGGAAGCTAGTAAGGTATTCTCGAAGGAAGTCATGGCACAAGCCAAGATCCGGACGGCCCATGCCAAGAGTTTCGAAAAGATTAAGGATGCACTCGCCTATATTGAGCAGCAGACGTTACCGGTCGTAATTAAAGCGGATGGGCTGGCTCAAGGAAAAGGCGTCATCATTGCGACCACTCAAAATCAAGCAAAACAGGCAATCATCGATTCGATGGAGAAGGCCGTGTTCGGCCAAGCCGGCAAGCAGGTGCTGATCGAGCAGTTTCTCGACGGTGAGGAACTGACGATCATGGCGTTTACCGATGGCAAGACCGTGGTGCCGATGCCACCAGCGCAGGATCATAAACGGGTTGGCAATGGAGACACCGGCTTGAATACCGGCGGGATGGGCGCCTATTGCCCGGCCCCACTGGGAACGACCGAGATCCAAGATCAAGTCCGTCGTGAGGTCTTGCAGCCGATGGTGGACGCCATGGCGCGGCTTGGTTCGCCGTTTCAAGGTGTACTGTATGCCGGACTCATGATGATGGACGGGACACCATACGTACTCGAATTTAACGCTCGTATGGGCGATCCTGAAACTCAAGTCGTGTTGCCCTTGCTGAAGAATGACTTCGTCGATGTTCTTGAAGCGGTGATAGAACATCGACTTGACCAACTTCCTGTTGAGTGGCACTCGGACGCGACGGTCTGCGTGGTCATGGCATCGGGAGGCTACCCTGGTACCTATCAGCAGGGAATACCGCTCTCTGGACTCCCTACGGCGACAACCTTATCGGACTCCTCCATGGTCTTTCATGCAGGAACAGTCCAGAGGGGAAAGGAGATCGTGACTGCAGGCGGTCGCGTCCTCGGCGTACTGGGTCGAGGGCGAACATTATTGGAGGCACAAGGCGAGGCGTATCGAGTCGTGAAGACGATCTCATTTGAGGGTTGTCACTTCCGAACGGACATCGCACGCCGGGCTCTGAAGACATAAACCGGGACAGGCACTCTCCTCAAACAACACGCTCAGCAAAGACGTCGACTCACCCCGAGCACACCTTCGCGCTACTGACATAGAGCTACCTGGATCTGCCTAACAAAGTAGATCTAGATCCGAACACCCAGGGCCGATCTTCTTCTTGGCCGAGTCGTACGATCTGTTACAATATCTTCCCACAGCGGTCAGTGCTGAACATGCGAGGGACTCAACATGTCTACACCAGCACCTAGTAATGATAGATTATGTCTGATGAAAGGGGAATGGCCATGACACGCCACGTGATGCGGGTACTCAGTACGGTCGTTGGTTTCGGCTTCGCTCTTGGCCTTGTGGGATGTGACTATTGGCCGCCAGCCTTACAGGCTGAGATTGAACAATTGCGGTCGGAGGCCCAAACCTTGACCATGGAGAAGACTCAGCTTCAAGCCCAGATCACCGACTTATCTCAGAGCAAACAAGAGCTGCAGGGGCAGCTTGATGAAGTGAGCCGCATCAGCCGTGAAAAAACCGGCATGATCACCAGCCTTCAAAATCAGCTGGATGCAACCCGCGCGAGGGCATTGAAGGCGATGGCTCCGAAGACACCACCTCATAAAAATCAGGCAAAACCAACCGGAAGGACCGCGACCAAACTACCTACCAAAAGCACCCCGAAGACGTCGACAGGCAAACACCAGACTCCCAAGACAATCGGGGTGCGATAATCGGCCCACGAGCCTATTTTGAAGAGGAGGGCGTCGCCGTACTCGGTGTAGATGTTGATGAGCTGCTCGACGCCGCAGTCGACGTCACTGAAGAAGAAGAAGAAGAAGAGGCAGAGCTTGACGGAGCAGCTGCGGCCGGCTCCTTCTTTTCACCAGTATTATTTTCCCCAGTATTCTTTTCTCCTGAACTTGTCCTACCGGTTTCGCTACCCGTGCTGGATGGAGGTTTGAGCTTGTCGGAGTAGTCAGTGACGTACCAGCCGCTCCCCTTAAACATGATCCCAGGCGATGAAATCAGCCGTCTGATCGCTTTCCCACACCGTTCACAGGTCGAGAGTGGATCGTCTTTGATACTCTGCTTCACTTCAAAACGATACGCACAGCCGTCACACTGATATTCATAAATCGGCACCGTTCTCCTCCCTCTTATCGTTGCAGCGACTGTTCGCCCTCACGCCAACTTCGCGAATGCCTTCTCCATTCGCTCAAGTCCTCTGGTGATAGTTGTCATACTGGTGGCATAGGAGAGCCGGAGATGCTCCAGACTTCCAAAAGGCTCACCTGGAATGACCGCAATTCGCGCGTCATGCAAGAGATACTGCGCCAGGTCATTCGGGGTCTTCAGCACTCCCGAAGGTCCACGCTTCCCCAGCAAGCCTTTCACGTTGGGGAACGCATAGAAGGCCCCACTCGGCATTCGGCATGACACACCGGGAATCTTGTTCAATCCTTCTACGATGGCGGTTCGGCGTCGGGAAAACTCTTCCACCATTATACGAGTAAAGGGCTCCCCAAGACGCAACGCTGCAACGGCAGCCTTTTGCGAAATGGAACACGGATTCGAGGTACTCTGACTCTGGATATTGGCCATCGCGGTCAACAGATCCTTGGGGCCAGCCGCATACCCGATTCGCCACCCTGTCATGGCATAAGACTTTGAGACGCCATTGATGATGACTGTGCGTGCTGCGATCTCTGATCCCAATGAAGCAATGCTGATGTGCCTTGCCCCATCATAGAGCACCTTTTCATAAATCTCATCCGATATCACCAGAAGGTCATGCCCGACCGCTACTGAGGCAATCTGTTCCAGCGTCGCCCGATCATACGTTGCCCCAGTAGGGTTGCATGGGCTGTTCACAATGATGGCTTTGGTTCTCGGCGTAATGAGTCGTTCCAACTCTGGAGCATGAACGGCGTATCCGTCCTCTTCTTTGGTCGGTAACAGAACCGGTGTCGCATCGTTGAGAAGCGCCTGATCTGCATACGAAACCCAGTAGGGGATCGGAATGATGATCTCGTCGCCCGCTTCGAGCAAGGCTTCCGCCAAATTATAGAGCGAGTGCTTTGCCCCGCAGGAGACAAGGATTTGGGACTTCTCATATCGGAGCCCAAGTTCAGCTTGGAGCTTGTCGGCAATCGCTCCCCGTAACTCATCGATTCCGGACGAAGGCGTATATTTCGTAAACCCCTCGCGTATGGCTGCTTCTGCCGCGGCCTTTACCGGCTCCGGCGTGTCGAAATCAGGTTCTCCGGCTGAAAAGTCGATGACATCGAGTCCTTGCGCGGCCATGGCCTTGGCGGTTGCCGCCATAGCCAACGTCGGAGAGGGTGCAATACGACCGACACGTGCTGCCAATTTCATGATTTGAGACTCCGGATACGAGCTTGAAGGCGTCGGGCGATTTCTGGATGAACAAAATCACTCAAACTACCCCCGTGCTGTGCCACATCTTTGATGATTGTCGAAGATAAGTAGGAGTATTCTTCGCTCGGCATCAAAAACACCGTCTCCACCGTCTTCGCAAGTTTTCGGTTGATAAGCGCCATCTGAAACTCATGCTCAAAGTCTGAAATGGCGCGCAAGCCGCGGATGATTGCATGGGCGCCTGACCGCTCAACATAGCTGACGAGCAACCCATCGAACGGTGTCACCTCAACCTGTCCGACATCCTTCATGACCAACTGCACCATATCAAGGCGTTCAGCCAAATTGAAGAGCGGATGTTTCGACGGATTTGGAGCAACCGCCACAACCACCTTGTCAAATACGCGGAGGCTTCGGGTGATGATGTCAGCGTGGCCATGTGTAATGGGATCAAACGTGCCTGGATAAATGCCGATTTTCATGTCGGCACAGTAGAGGAACGGAAATAGAGGGATAAGGCGGTATCACCGTAGCGATACCGGCGCAGAAACTGGGTGCATCCCAACGACATGGGCAAGTCGGTTTTCGCAGCATGTTCGATGACTAGCCAGGAATCCATGGCAAACAGATCGTAAGTCCGAGACTCAGCCAATAATGATGGCAGCTCGGATGCCTCCGCATAGGGTGGGTCGGCGAAGACAATATCATAGGGACCGTTCCACTGATTGGGATAGCTGAGAAACTGTTGAACAGTCTGACTCCGCACGGCTATTTCCTCACCGATGTGACACAGCTCCAGGTTTTGGTGTAGTAGTTTTAATGCATCACGGTTCGACTCGACGGAAGTCACGTGTTCTATGCCACGGCTGACAGCTTCGATCCCCACGGCTCCAGTCCCGGCGTAGAGGTCCAAAAAGCGGCCATTCTTCAGCCGATTACCGAGAATTGAAAACAGGGCCTCTCGAACCCGGTCAGAGGTCGGGCGAAGAGCACGTGTTCGCGGCCCGTAGAGTCGACGACCTCGGTGGGTACCAGCGATTACACGCATACCAGAAACATCGTCTACTAAATGTTAGAATCTAACATAGCGTTTTTACAGGGGTCAAGAAATGCGGAATGGAAGGGAGACCATTTGAGTCACAACTGAGTCGGGGAGGAGCACTTAATACTCTTTTGACCGTCTTCTTTCAGAAGACTATAATGCGCTCATTGAGCTTGTTGGTACGTCAAGGGCGAGAGGACCGTCCTGAAGTCCACGTAAGTCCTCATGCGGACCAGACCCCGAGTACGAAACGCTATAATTTACCGAGCCTCGACGGTCTGAGGGGCTCGGGCAGCCAGACTTTTTCTACGGTTGTTGGAGATGGTGCGGTCAATAATGGCTCCACAATTAATGCATTTCCATGCATAGAACACGAGAAAAAAATCGGAGAACCGTTCTAACATCATCATCCCTTTGCACTTTGGACATTCCATGGATCCCTCCCAAGGTGGCGACGTTCACAGCTGGTGGCAAACTTAAGCAAGAGCTGCACCAATTTGTCACGTTTAATAATTTCAATTGGTTATGAACTACGTATTTCCCGTAGACGGGTAATTTCGCCTTATTTGGCGGTACAAAAGAGTCCAGGTCGTCATTTTTTTGTCACCTGAGGTCTTCGTGGCAAGCAAGGAACCGAGAAAGGGCATTGCGCACTGGCCAAAGACCGAACGTCCCCGTGAACGTCTTCTTGCCAAGGGGCCCGAAGCGTTATCCGATGCCCATCTTCTCGCCATCCTCCTGAGAACTGGCCGACGCGATTCATCTGCTGTGCAAGTGGCCATCGAACTCCTCGACCGAATCGGTGGACTGGGAGGATTGGCGGCCTGTGGCATTGAAGAACTCTGCACCATCCCTGGCGTCGGTCCCGCCAAAGCTGCCCAACTCAAAGCCGCATTGGCCTTAGGGAGACGGTCGCTGGCGGCCCCACTGTCCTCTGGTACTCGTATTTCCTCAAGCTCGGATCTGTTCAAACATTTTCACCCTGCGCTCCGCGATGTGAAACACGAACTCTTTAAGGTCGTGCTGCTCGACGCAAAAAATATCGTGATCAAAGAGACCACGGTCTCAGAAGGAAGTCTCACACTCAGCATCGTGCATCCACGTGAGGTCTTTGCCCTCGCCGTGCGTGAATCGGCAGCCGCCGTCATTTTTCTTCACAATCATCCCAGCGGAGATCCAACTCCAAGCCCTGAGGATCGGCGATTGACTGATCGACTGGCAACTGCTGGTACCCTATTGGGGATCCGTGTATTAGACCATGTGATCATCGGAGATGATCGATATGTGAGTTTTGCCGACGAGGGATGGCTGACAGAGCAGCGGAATGAGTACAAAGATCCCTGAGATGATGTCTGACCAAAAACACTAGCCCAAGGAATGTGAGGACACGAAAAGTCTAACCCCATTACTCAACAAGGAGGGCAGGTTATGGACACAACCCGTCTCGAGCCCACCAGAAACGTGGCCATCGTATCCAGCGCCGGTGCCGGTAAGACCTCTCTCAGTGAGGCTATGCTGTATGTTGCTGGCGCAATCCCCATGCTCGGGTCCGTGATGCACGGGACTACCGTTTCCGATTTTGAGCCCGAAGAACTTCGGCATCGCACATCGACAAGTACCAGCCTTCTTCAGTTCACGTGGAATCATACCAACATCAACCTGATTGACCCTCCCGGTGCACTTGATCTTCTTGGTGAATCGCTCGCTGCCTTGCAGGCCGCCGATGCGGTCATCCTGATTCTGAACGAAACCATGGGGGTAAGAACAGAGCTGGCACGGCTCTGGACAAGGATCAAAGAATTGGACCTTCCTAGTCTGGTGTTCGTCAATGAACTTGATAAGGAAGACGCATCGTTTGAGAAGACTCTAGAGATCTGTCGCAAACAACTCGATTGTGTTCCACTCCCTATGACGGTACCGCTCAATCCTGGCATGATCTTAGACGGTGTAGTTGATCTACGACATGAGAGGCTGGTTCGATCCGGGCCGAGTTCCGCCACAGTCGAACATCTATTAGTTCCCCCCTCCCTAGAGGGCATGTTGAATAGAGCGCGCCAGCAACTCGTGGAGGCGGTCGCGGAAAGTGGGGAAAACTTGCTGGAGACCTACTTGACCCAGGGAGAGTTAAGCCAAGAAGACCTTCTGCAAGGACTCCGACGCGACATCCAGACGAAACAATTCCTTCCCATCTATGGCGGATCCGCCACGCATAATGTCGGAGTCTGGTCCTTGCTGGATGCGATAGTCGCCTTATTGCCGTCACCCTCCGAACGTGGTGCGGCCCATCCATGGCACGGCATTCACCCAGAGACTCACGAAGGCTGTGAGCGGAAGGGGAGTCTGCAGGAACCGTTTTCCGCCTATGTCTTCAAGACCATCATCGACCCATTCGTCGGTCGACTGTCCTATTGCCGTGTCTTGTCCGGAACCATCCATGCCGATGCCACGGTGTTGAATGCTTCCAAACATGTACGGGAGAAGCTCGGCCATTTCTACACGGTGTTGGGCAAACGTCATGTGGCCGTCGACTCCGCACGAGCGGGAGAGATCGTGGCGATCGGGAAGCTCAAGGACACGCATACCGGTGACACGCTGTGTCAAGAGACTGCTCCCATCTGTTACCCCATACTGAGCCTACCAAAGCCGATCTTGTCGTTCGCGATTGACGTCAAGTCCAAGACGGACATCGACAAGGTCAGCCTTGGGCTTCACAAACTCATCGAAGAGGACCCCACCCTGGAATTCGCGCGCAATGCCGAAACCAAGGAGATGGTGCTCAGTGGCATGGGGCAATTCCACATCGATTTGGCCCTCGAGAAACTCCATCGAAAGTTTGGAGTCGATGTCATACTGCACACGCCGAAAGTCCCGTACCGAGAAACGCTCAAGACGAAATCACAGGCACAGGGCAAGTATAAGAAACAAACCGGCGGGCATGGGCAATACGGCGATTGTTGGCTTGAAGTGGCGCCGCTCCCGCGCGGCCACGGGTACGCGTTTGAGAATCGCGTGGTCGGAGGAGCGATTCCTCGAAACTTCATTCCTGCCGTGGAAAAAGGAGTCCTGGATGCCATGCATGAGGGACCATTGAGCGGGTTCCCAGTCGTCGATGTGCAGGTGGCCGTCTATGACGGATCCTATCATGCAGTGGATTCGTCCGAGATGTCGTTCAAAATCGCGGGATCAATGGCATTCAAGAAAGCGATAGAGGCCGCGCATCCCGTGTTACTGGAGCCGGTCATGACGGTCGAAATCGACACACCGACCGACGCGGTCGGAGCCGTCATGGGGGACCTGAATGCCCGACGAGGTCGTATTGTGGCTGTCAACGCGCAAGACCATGCCGAACAGATCAAAGCGTTGGTTCCGCTAGCTGAGCTGCTTCGCTATGCGACGTCCCTCAACGCCATGACGGGGGGTCGAGGCAGCTATGTCATGGATTTCGCCCAGTATGATGAAGTACCAAGAGAGTTGGCTGCAAAGGTCATCGAGCGACAGAAGGCAGAAGGACAAGCCGCCACGGCCCATTGAGACCGTCAGTCGAAGGCTTTGAGCACGACATAAAATGCGCGGCTTTCCCGAAGCACGCGAAGCAACAGGGTATCGCCACGCCTGGACCGTGCAATGGCTGACATAAATTCTGCTACGGAAGACACTTCCAGACGGTTGACCTCTTTGATAAGGTCACCTTCGCGGAGGCCTTCGGCTTGAGCACGGCTGTTGGGTTCAACCTTTGCGATGAGCACACCCTTCGATTCACGAAGCTTGAACTTCTCCGCCAGGGCGGACGTCAGGTCTTGGAGGTCAAGGCCAAGTTTCACCTCTAACTTCTCCTCTTGTTGAGGAAGCGATGCGATGACAGCTGCATCACGCCGCTCGGTGAGAGGAACATCCATCGTCAAGCGTTTCAAATCCCGGACGACTTCAATCTTTGAGGTCGTGCCCGGAATCAGCGTCGCGATCAGACGAGATAGCTTATTTGGTGAATCAACAACGGCGCCGTCGATCCGGACGATGACATCACCCGGCTTGATCCCGGCCAAGGCTGCGGGGTCTTTTTCGAAGACTTCGTTCACGAGTACCCCTTCGCCTTCGGTGACTCCGAACTTTTTCGCCAACTCAGCCGTCAACGGTTGAATCCCGACTCCGAGCCAGCCCCGCACAACCTTGCCTTTCGCAAGTAACTGTTCGATGACCTGCTTCGCCATATTCGAGGGAATGGCGAAGCCGATGCCTTGAGCGAAATTAATGATCGCCGTATTGATGCCGATCACCTCACCACGTAGGTTAAAGAGCGGGCCCCCAGAATTTCCAGGGTTGATCGAGGCATCGGTCTGGATAAAGTTTTCGTACCGTGAGAGGTTAATATTTTCTCGACCGATGCCGCTGACCACCCCAAGCGTCACGGTTCGGTCCAGTCCAAATGGATTTCCGACGGCCAGCACCCATTGGCCGACCTTGACGCCGGCGGAATCACCAAATCGTGCACTGGGTAGGGGTCGATCGGTGGTCACTTTGATCACCGCTAAATCGGTGTCAGGATCTTTGCCAACCACATGAGCGATGAGCTTCGTCTTATCAGAAAACCGCACTTCGACCTCATTAGCGTCACCAATCACATGATTGTTGGTCACGATATGGCCGTCACTGTCGACGATCAGCCCCGAGCCGGAGCCTGACGCATTCGGCGTACGCTCGCCGGACCCTTCGTGAAGC
The DNA here is from genome assembly GCA_919902665.1 of Nitrospiraceae bacterium. GTDB lineage: Bacteria > Nitrospirota > Nitrospiria > Nitrospirales > Nitrospiraceae > Nitrospira_D. The sequence goes on along the minus strand of CAKKRK010000187.1, from coordinate 9,367 downwards.
CTACTTGTGCTGGTGATGGGAAACAGATTGACGACGGAAGGCTTGGCCTGCTCAGCGAGTTCGGTAATGACAGCTTGAATCTCTTCGAGCATGCGAATGCCGGGTGAGTCAGGCGATAAGGCCTCAGCCACGCCACATCCGATGACAGCTAAAAGGAGGGGAGCAATACAATAGAACCGCACACGTACTGATGGGACTGCGCGGGCTAGCATTGGGCGATATTGTATCTGATCTCTGTCGATGTGCCTATCCTCTATACACCGATCTCGTGAACGACGTGGTGAAGGAACGCTGGCCGACAAACCATGAGACAAGTTGATCGAGTTCCGTTTGCACACCAACCAACACCACGATGTCACCCGGTCGGAACTGAAGATCGTGGGTCGGAGTCAGTAGAAAAGGCCCTCGCAAAACGGCGGCCACGGAAGTGGAGGAACACTGTGGAAGCGCGCTGACCGGCTGTCCAGCCGCGGCCGCCCCTCGAACGACGGTCAACCGCTCGATACCTCCTGAACGAAGTGCCAAATCCTGTTGAAGGGAGAGCAAATTCTGATGGACCGTCTCGATTTTGAGCTCGCGAATCTCGGCATCAACCCCGATCAACGTTTGCTTCAACTCTCGGACACGAGAGATAGCATCGGCAAGTGTCCGATCGATCACGCCGACGACTGAATCGGGATGACTCTGGTCCTGAAGTCGATCAGAGACCTGCACAACGATTTGTTGACCGACCTCAGCCGTCACATCGTCAATACGCTGAAGCAAGGTAGACGCCTGCCAATGGAGCCGAATAATCTGAACCTTTCGATTCACGAGTTCAGAAATCGAGAGAATCATTTCGTAGAACGCATGTCCGGTAATTGAAAGCTCTTTATGTACGCGGCCAAACAGCTCAAATGTCATAGTCTGATAATATATATTATGTAAACTTGCAACTCTTCGCCCGTCGCCAGTCCACCACTCGAATCTCTCACATCGGTCATCCCTATTTCATAGCGGATCGTGGTTCGGAGGTCAATCGTGCAGGAGATTTTGAAAGCTCAGCAGAATCTCCCATTAAGCACACATGATCTTTTAATTCTCTCGTGCTGCCCGCTGATGCTGTTTGCGCGCTCATACTAGTAAAGTGTTACTTTAACTATTTACCTCGGCTTATTATATTATCTGAATGGACCTTTATTGATGTATCCATTCGTCTGTGCCTGGCTAGCACAAGCGGAATCTACTCTTAACATAGACTCCTGACACGGGAGAAAACTTCGACTTCTTGCTGATCCGTTCGGCCCTTGCAAACCAGGTCGACACTCCGTAAGCTGATCCAGAATGACGATGTTTCTCATCTCCTAAATCACGTATGGCAACGCCCCCACGCGACTTCTATCAGGTGCTTGGTCTCCCGCGCACGGCTTCGCCCGACGACATCAAAAAAGCCTATCGCCGGCTCGCCCGCCAGTATCATCCCGATCTCCATGCGGGGGCAAAGAAGGCCGAGATGGAAAAGAAATTTAAAGAGCTCAATGAGGCGCAGGAAGTCCTGACCGATCCGGAGAAGCGGAAGAAGTATGACCAGTACGGAGCCGATTGGGAACAAGCGCAAGCATTCGAGAAAGCTCGTCAGCAGACCGGAGGACAAGGGTTTGGCGGACCATGGGGCTCCGATGGAAGCTACAACCGTCCAGGAAGCGGTGGAGCCGGGAGCGAGCAATTCTCTGATTTTTTTGAAAACCTCTTTGGAAACCGCGGCCGCGGCGGAGCCGGACGCAGTGGAGCTGGAATGCCGGGAGAGGACCTCGAGACCGACGTCCAGTTGGGGCTGCGCGAGGTGCTCACCGGTGTGACGAGGCGCGTGAATCTGCGTGAGCCTCGGACATGCTTGACCTGTCAAGGAAGCGGCACCGTGCGTAGCCGATCGTGCATAACCTGTCAGGGTGCCGGGATGACAACCGAATCCAAGACCATTGAAGTGCGGATTCCCGCTGGCGTGCAAGACGGAACACGGGTTCGGGTTGCCGGAAAAGGCCAGCCTGGAACGCATGGCGGAAAGCGAGGGGACCTGTATCTGCATGTGGTCATCCCCTCTGATCCCATCTTTCGTCGGCAAGGTTCGGATTTGCATGTCAGTCTGCCCGTCTATCCTTGGGAAGCCATGCTCGGGGCAGAGGTGACTGCGCCAACCTTAGCGGAACCGGTGAAGGTCAAGATTCCACCGGGCAGCAAAGCCGACGGGAAACTCCGACTCAAGGGGAAGGGGCTTCCCTCGGCCACAGGCGGGCATGGCGATCTATTCCTGACGTTGCAAATTGTCATTCCGTCAGGTCTCAGCGAAGACGAACGGATGTTGTACGAACGTTTGAGCACACAACGGCATCCAGACCCGCGAATGGAACTTCTCCATAGCGCCCAACGGCGCTAAACCAGAAACATGATCGACCTTGGCAACGCCAAGCCCCTCGCTTGCGTTACGCGGACTGCTATGGCAATCTTCGACTCCAGGGCCTCTCAACCAAGGAGGAATTCATGATATCTCTCACAAAGACGACGGTAGCTGTTGTCGTCGTGTCGGCATGTCTGTTCATGGTGAACACACCAAGTCTGTGGGCCAATGATCCGAGTTATGGTCATCCTGGAGGGGGGCACGGCGGCGGGGCCCACGGCTATGGCAAAGGAGTGATGCATAGCGGGACCGGCCATCTGATCCGGCACCTGCTGAAGCACGACAAGGATATTGGGCTCACGGCGGATCAGGTTGCCAAACTGAAGGACATCCAGCTCAATCTTGACAAAGCACGGATCAAGGCCGAAGCCGACATCCAAATTGCGGAACGTGAACTGAAGGCGCTGACTGACAATGACCAGTCCGATCTCGCCGCGATCGAGACCAAGCTGAGACAAAGCGAAGATTTGCAAGTCGGGCTGCGGATGACATCCATTAAGACACGTCTCGAGGTGATGGGCTTGCTGACTCCAGAACAACGAGCGAAGGAGCAGTCAGAGCACACCAAGATGATGGGCCAGCCCAAGGGCCATGGCACTCCCCATGGAGGCGCGATGCCGTACGGCACGAATCCCCATGGTGCCACTCCCCACGGCAAGAACCCCCATGAGGCAGCCCCTGCACCACCAAGCAACATGTCTGTACAGTAAAGGGACAACAAAGACCGATGAAGAAAGCAATGAAGCTCCAGAGTCATGATCTCCTCGTTGGAGCCGACCGCGCGCCGGCCAGGGCCATGTTAAAAGCCGTGGGTTTTACGGACGATGACCTGTCGAAACCTCTCGTTGGCGTGGCCAATACCTGGATCGAGGTCATGCCCTGCAATTTTCATTTGCGTCGGCTTTCCGAGCGAGTGAAAGCTGGAATTCGAGCCGCCGGAGGAACTCCGATCGAGTACAACACTATTGCGGTATCCGATGGGATCTCAATGGGGACCGAAGGAATGAAGGCGTCACTGATCAGCCGTGAAGTCATCGCGGATTCGATCGAGCTCGTGGCACGTGGACATTTGTTCGATGCCGTCGTCGCCCTATCCGGCTGCGATAAGACCATCCCTGGAACAGTCATGGCCCTCGCTCGGTTGAACCTGCCGTCGCTCATGCTGTATGGCGGCTCGATCATGCCGGGACAGTTTCAGGGACATGATGTGACCATCCAGGATGTCTTTGAAGCAGTCGGCAAACATGCGTCAGGAAAGATGACCGACGCCGAGCTGAAAGATTTGGAAGATCATGCGTGCCCGGGGCCTGGAGCTTGTGGGGGTCAATTCACCGCTAATACGATGGCCATTGCGTTTGAGTTCCTCGGTATTTCACCGATGGGGCGCAATGGAGTACCCGCCATGGACGGTCGGAAAGACGATGTTGCTTTTGAGTGCGGCAAGATGGTGATGGAGCTCGTGAAGCAGAATCTGCGCCCTCGTCAGATTATCACCAGAAAGTCCTTGGAGAACGCCATCGCTGCCGTCGCCACGACCGGGGGCTCGACGAACGCCGTCCTGCATCTCCTTGCCATCGCCCGTGAGTCCGGAATCAAACTGAGCATCGATGACTTCGACAAAATCAATCGCAAGGTCCCTCTGCTGGCCGACCTCAAACCAGGGGGCCGATTTGCTGCCGCCGATCTCTACGCCGCAGGTGGCACAACTCTGGTGGCCAAACGATTGCTCGAGGCTGGGCTCCTTCATGGGAATCAGCCCACCGTCACCGGTCGAACGATCGGTGAAGAAGCAGCGAACGCTCGTGAAACGCCAGGGCAACAAGTTTTGCGTCCCCTCGCCTCCCCCATCAAGCCGACAGGCGGTCTGGTCATTCTGAAGGGTAATTTGGCGCCGGAAGGTTGTGTCGTCAAGGTTGCCGGCCATTCGATGGCCAAGTTCCAGGGACGGGCAAAGGTCTATGAGCGCGAGGAGGATGCCTTCGTGGCAGTCAAAGCGGGGCAGATCAAGCCTGGTGATGTCGTCGTCATTCGGTATGAAGGTCCGTCTGGAGGACCAGGCATGCGCGAGATGTTGGGCGTGACGGCTGCCATCGTGGGCGCCGGCCTTGGTGATTCCGTAGCCCTGCTCACTGATGGCCGTTTCTCAGGAGCCACTCATGGATTGATGGCAGGCCACGTCGCCCCTGAAGCCGTGAAGGGAGGGCCGATCGCGGCGGTCAAGAACGGCGACACGATTACCTTCGATATTCCCAAACGCCGATTGGATGTGGCCCTCTCGCAGAGAGAAATCGCCGCTCGGCTGAAGAAGGTCAAACCACCGGTACCGCGCTACACCTCAGGCGTGATGGGAAAATATGCCAGACATGTCTCGTCCGCTTCGGAAGGTGCCATTACGAGCTAGGCTTGATCGAATCAATCTTCATCTGACCTTCAGAAGATAGTCTTCGCCCTTCCTCACGTCATCATGCATGTACTCGCTGAGGAAGGGCCTCTCGATCTGTTACTGAAAATCCCGTCGTTGGAAGATCACACTCGCCAGGAGGAGCAGAAACGCCGCATAGGTCAACCCATAGGCCAAGGTGAGAGCCATATCAGCCATGCCGAAGTCGAGATGGTGAATCACATGCCCCTTGAGGTTGAATCGTTCGAGATTGGGAAGCGTATAGTAAATGGCATTGACGGCCATCTGGCTGACGTCATCTAATTTTCTAGCAAATTCCTTGAGGTCACCGGACAAATGCCCGATCACATACACGGCAAGGGTAAAAATGGCGCTCAACGTCGCGCTCGTAAACGTGGAGAAGAGCACGGCAACGGCGGTGATGACCATCAGTTCTAAAAGGATGAGGGCCAGGGATTTAAACACCAAACTGGTGATCGGCACGTCCATGACCTGCAGCACGATCAATAACCCCGCCACCATCACCACGGTATTCGCCAGTAATGTAATGACCAACCCACAGTACTTGCCCAGCAGGAACTCATATCGAGGAATGGGCTTCGACACGATCGTATAGATCGTCTTTCGGTCGACTTCCTTACTCACGAGCCCGATGCCGACGAAAATCGCGATGAGCACGCCAAACAGATTGATGCTGGCAAGCCCAAGATCCAAGATCAAACGATGGTAGTCTCCCAACGTGATTCTGGAGAGAAGAATTGAACTCCCGATCATGAGAAGGGCAAAAAATAGTAAGTTATAGAGGAGCTTCTCGCGAAGATTTTCGCGGAACGTATTGAGCGCGATGGAGAGAATTCTCATACGGCTTCCCTCAACTCTGGCTGTTTATTCTTGACCTCTCGAATAAAGAGATCTTCCAGCGATCCCTTCTGAGGAGTCAGCGACACGAGTGTCGCCCTGGCACCTCGAATGATCTCCAGCACCGGCCCCACGTGCTGGCTGCTCGGTAACACCGCCAAGACCTGAGTACCTTGAACGATAACGCGATCAGCCAATTGGCGCAGACGCGCTAGTCCCTCAGGGCCAAGCCCTTCGACCACAACTTCTACTGAGTGGGTCGCACCTTCATCGATTAATTCGCTGACGCGTCCGCATGCCACTTGTCGTCCTTTGAGAATAATAGCAACCCGGTCACAGAGAACCTCGGCGTCATGCAGAATGTGTGAACTGAAGAAGATCGTCTTCCCAGATTCTTTTAGACGCAGGATCAAGTCCCTGATCTCTTTGCGCCCAACCGGGTCCAGGCCCGACATCGGCTCGTCCAGCACCACTAATTCCGGATCGTTGATGAGCGCCTGGGCAATCCCCACCCGCTGCAGCATCCCTTTGGAAAACTTTCGCAATTGCAGATGGCGGGCATGAGACATCCCGACGAGCTCCAACAGCTCATCAATACGTTTCCCTAATGCCACTCCGCGAAGTCCGAAGAGATGGCCATAGAATTGGAGGAACTCAAGACCGGTGAGGTAATCATAAAAGTAGGGAGATTCCGGCAAAAACCCAAGCCGGGCCTTCGACTCCTGGTCCCCGATGGGTCGACCAAAGAGCCAGGCCTGTCCGCTCGTGGGATAGATCAATCCCATCAGCATCTTGATCGTCGTCGTCTTACCGGCCCCATTAGGTCCGAGAAATCCGAAGACTTCCCCTTTATGAACGTCAAGATCAAGACCATGAACTGCCGTGACCGATCGGCCCCAAAACCCAACTTTGAAAGTCTTACTGAGCCCTTCGGTCTTGAGTATCGAGTTGACTATCATAGACATAACACCTACTCCACATCTCCCTTTCTAACCATCGAATCCGACGCCCGATACACACGCATTCGTTCGTTGTGGGTACTGCTCGAGACTTCACCTGTCTTGGGATCGAAGACATAGGATCCACCATAAGGTTCCTCTGGAATCGACTTCAGCATGCCATTGGCGACAAGGTCGACGAGCGCAGCAGGCTTTCTTTTCATCGCCTCTTCATACTGCTGAACGGCCCGTTCGATCATCTGCAGATCCCGCTCCAACCCAACCCGACGGATTCGGTGCTGCAATCGCTCACGAATGAGCGGTTCAGTCGTCTGCGCGAGCATCGCTTCAAGAAACTCGATTGCCACATCCGGGTTCTTTCCCTGTGCATAGAGTCGAGCAGCCAGCCTGGGTACATAGGATGGGGGGGCGCCTTCATGGCCCCACCCTGGAGCCTTCGCCGCGCGGGCCATATATTCCGCCGACTCGAGAGGTTGGCCGAGATGGAAAAAATGGTTGAATCCCAATAAAAATGGCAAGCGCCACGATTGCGGGTGCGACTTCACCCCTTTCTCAAGAAGTTGATTGCTGAGGTCGTATCGGGCGGCCAGCTCTGCCAACACCGTCCCACCCACATCATAGGCATAGAGATATTGCGGGTCGAGGGTCGTAATAACATCAAGGGCGTGATAGAGCCATTCATAGTCCTGGTCACGAACTACACGATCGCCCAGTACCTGCACCATCCGTAACCATAGCAAGTCTGCTCCCAACTGGTGATATCCCAGGAGCGCTGGCTTGAGGACTTCACCTCGCGGTAGTAGGCGGAGCTGTTCCAATTTCGCAGCTCGTCCTCCATCGCGCTGCTCCAATTGATGTTGGGCAAGAATGGCACAACTGAAAAGCCCTGTACAAAGAATGATGGCTGGGAAATGAACTATGGACTTGAACGTTTCCTTGATCATCTATCAATGGGGCGAGATTACTGATCACCTAGGTGACGGCTACTGACGCCACAAGAAACGGACATCCGGCCAGGGCTGGGATTGCCAGCTCTGGCCGGGCATGCCATATCCTAGAAATTTCCTAGAATATCGTGTCATCCAGTAAGCAGTTCGCCACGTTGCTGATATCTGCTACCATGAACCGACCATTGGTCAAAGCACCGGCAGCCGCAGGAGAACCGCTATTGCCATCCAAGTCTGCCTCTGCTAGAGCAGTAAACCCGGTGGTCGGAGCGGTTGCAGGGGCTGCCCCCATTGCTGCACAGGCACCCTTTGCCATTAAATGAACTGCGGGGACAGCTGCCACAAGAGCCGCCAGGCTATACTGATACCGAACCGCACCGGCCGGCACAAATCCAATATCACCAAACGTACCGATTGCTGGGGCAGCCACACCAGCCGCATTCCAACACTGCACCACACCCGAAGGAGCCGCAGCTGCAGGCGGCCATGCCACTAAGGCACCGTTGTTAGGAATGGCGGCGGGAGAAACCGGTGCGGAGAGGAAGCAGCGGTTCTCCGCCTGGAACGCCAAATTCGCTGTCTTGATTGCGCTCAGGTTGGTCTTGCCCTCCGACGTCCGTGACCGCATCTGATACTGAATAAAGTTTGGAATGGCGATGGCCGCCAAGATCCCGATGATCGCCACGACGATCATCAACTCAATGAGGGTAAACCCCTCTTGTTTCCGCATTGCCTTCAACATCGTCCTGCCTCCTGGTTGATGGTTCACTGACGGCCCGTTTCATACCCTGTCATAACCTGCGGCGCTTCTCTTGCCGCCTACCGGTTGCTCTAGCAGGTTTGGTGCCGATCAATGACAAGGCCTAGCGTACCATCGATCCCTGATGATGCAACAACTTAGGAGAAATCAGCGCGGGCGGGGTCACGAAAGGCGCGATTCTCGTTCCGTAATCTGCTCCGGATCGCCAAGAATTGACACTTTTTTGCTTGGGGGACTGACACCCTTCTCCTCGCCCGCCTGCCTGGCGGCGGGCAGGTCTGCGCGTGGTGCCTGTCCTTTTCGAACGGGAGCAATCGCCAGGACGAAGGAATCTGTTCTCAACGGTACGCTGAGATAGTAAGAAGAAGAGACTGGTGACGGAAGTCGTGAATAGACTTACGGAGTAGCGACTGGACTGGATGTCTTCTCTGCTCCGCGGCGCTTGGCTTGCTGGGCCTGGTCCTGATCGCCGGTTCGGACGATGCAAGGAATCAGACACCGCAGTGTGCGGGCCAAAGAGATATTGGACCTGGCTCAACGGAGAACAAAGGAAGCTTTGATTGGTGCCCTTTGGTAAACGCTTTGTGAGACATAACTATCCACCTATTGTCCTCTGCCCTCTTGCCGGAGAACAATCTCGTCATACCTACCAGCTGGTGCTGTCCCCAACGCATGCGCGATATCCTGCATTTCCTCAATAGCGAGCAGGATCTGTTCCAGCGGCAATCGCGCCCAGCGGCGAAGTTGCTCCCGTCGTGCACCTTCGAAGCTGGTCACGCGCCAGTCGAATTCTGATGTGGTCGGTTTATTCTCCGGCATCATCTTCCAACCTCATACGCAAGTGTTCGATATCGATCCTGTCCTGTTCACGGCCCGCCGCTTCCTTCATGGCAATCAGCGTGGGGATACTGACAAACCGAACTTCGATGGTCCCATACAAGGGTTTGATCAACGCCTTGGCGTATTCTTCCTCAAACGGAAATGGCTCATGGACGAAGATATCAATGG
>CAKKRK010000186.1 GCA_919902665.1 Nitrospiraceae bacterium | reverse complement strand
CCCAGGGCACCACGCGGTTCATTTCGCTGAGAAACTGCTCGCGGCGAGTGGTCTTATCCTGCTCCCCTTGAAATTGAGACCACCTTCAAGACATGGTCCTGAGCGGACCGAGGAGGTGGCGAGATGGCAGCAGAAGCAAGCGAACCGATTGAGCGGTGGACGGCGAAGCGCCGGGTGGCACTAGTCGTCAGGATCCTGAAGGGCGAGACCTCTGTGGCCGAAGCCGCCCGGACGCATGGGCTGACTGTGGCGGAGGTGGAAGATTGGCGGGAGAAGTTTCTGCTGGGGGCCGAGAACGCCCTGCGGAGTCGCCCGAGAGATGAAGAGGCCGTGAAGGACGAGCAAATCAAGAAGCTGAAACAGAAGATTGGGGATCTCGTCCTCGATAACGATATTTTACGGGAGGCCTTGAAACCGTACCCTTTAGACCGGACGACATCCGACGCGTGAGAGCCACGTTGTCGGGTATCTCGGAACGGAGGAGTTGCCGCGTGTTAGCCGTCGGACGGAGCAGGCTGCATCGCGCCCCAACGGGTCATCGACATGCTGGGGCCGTGGACCCGCCGTGGGTCGAGCCGCTCTGGCAATTGATTCAGCAGTACCCCACGTTCGGCTATCGGCATCTCTGGGCCGTTCTGCGTGGCCAGACGTCTCATCGCGTGAACAAGAAGGCCGTGTATCGGGTGCTGCGGCAGAAACGGTGGTTGGTGCATCAGCGGTCATGTACTCCGCGGCCGCGCGTACAAGGCTGGATCAGCCGAGCCAGCCGCAGTAATGAACGGTGGGCGATTGATGTGACGCATATTCCGTGCGGGCAGGACGGCTGGGCCCATCTTGCCGCCGTGATTGATTGCCATGATCGGGAAATCGTGGGCTACGAGTTTGCGTTACGGAGTCGGGCAAAGGAAGCCGAGCGCGCCGTTGAGGTCGCCTGTCTCCAGCGCTTCGGGACGCTCCGGCCTGCGAACGCGCCGGTCTTACGTAGCGATAACGGGCTGATTTTCCAGAGTCGCCGATTTCGCCAGGCCTGTCGAGACTATCGGCTGCAGCAGGAGTTCATCACGCCCTATACGCCCGAGCAGAATGGGCTGATTGAGCGGTTCTTTCGAAGTTTGAAAGACGAGTGTGTCTGGCAGCACAGGTTCCAGACGTTTGAGGAGGCGCGGCGGATCATTCGAGACTGGGTGCATTGGTACAACAAGGAACGGCCCCATAGCGCCCTCGGGTATCGGAGCCCGGTCCAATACCGCACGCAACAAGCAACCCCAGTGGCTTGATTTCAGGGGAGCACTACAGTCTTGCGATACTGTTCGAAGGGGACTTCGGCCAAGGTCTGTTGGTGCATGCGCAGGTCTCCCAGTCAGTGCAGCATTCCTCATAGCACATCACCAACGCGGAATAAATCAGACCTTCCCTAAGTTGAGTAGTGGCTTTGACCATCCCTCGCTTCTGCCTCAGTGGATGCTCATGCCGATGCTGCGATTGGAGCCTATGCTGGAGCGACTGGGGCACCTGTTTACCTTCCGCATGCTTGTCGTCATTGAACGGCAATCGTAGCACTCAGAGATCCATTGAAGCACGTTCCCCTCCATCCCGCAGATGGTTGCAAGGTGCAAGAAGCCCCCCCTATAATGTGTTGCGCCGTTCAGGGCATGCATTAACTATCTGGAGGAATCGTTGATATCATGAGCGAAAGAACGTTGGCCATCATCAAGCCGGATGCCGTGAAAAAGAATGTCGTGGGAGATATTATCAATCGCTATGAGCAGGCCGGACTGAAGCCGGTGGCGATCAAGCTGATTCAGATGTCTCAGTCGGTGGCTGAGGGGTTTTATGCCGTACACAAGGCGCGCCCTTTTTTCGGGAGTCTCTGCAGCTTCATGTCTTCCGGGCCTGCAGTCGTCCTTGTGCTGCAGGGTGACAATGCCATCAAAAATAATCGTGAGCTGATGGGGGCGACCGATCCAGCGAAGGCCGATGCAGGGACCATCCGCAAAGCACACGGAGCGAATATCGAATTCAACGCCGTGCATGGTTCTGACTCGCCGGAAACTGCACAATTCGAGATTGGGTATTTCTTCCCCGGCATGGAGATTTTCAGCTAACCTTCCTGTCTTGGAGTGCGCAGATCTCCGTACCCTCTCAGCTCTGACCGGTACCGTTGTAGAGGAACAGCGCTGTTGCTGTTCCTCTACTTTTTGCTTAGCGGAACCTCTTCCGAATCAGAACTACTTCAGGCTCGACGGTCTACGATCCTCCTCTTTGGCTCAGCACAGATCGTTCCTTGACAACGCCAGTCGACCCCAACTACCATCCTGAAAAAGTTAGAAGATCTGGGCTGAGATTAAGTGCCGACCGAGGAGGAGTGTCCGTTCGTTTTGCCTGATCTCACGTTGAACTTTCTTCATAGGGAGCCGACATGATTCCATCTGATTTGCGTTTTCACAAAGAGCATGAGTGGGTTCGCCTCGATGGGAAACGAGCGACGGTGGGCATCAGTGATTTTGCACAGGATGCCTTAGGCGATATCGTGTTTCTAGATCTGCCCAAAGTGGGCGTCTCGGTCAAGGTCGGCCAACAGATCGGTGAAGTGGAATCGACGAAAACAACGTCTACGCTCTATACGCCGGTGAGCGGAACGGTGAGCCAGATTAACACCGAGCTCAAAGATCGTCCTGAAGTGGTAAATTCCGATCCCTACGGCAAGGGTTGGATCGCAATCATCGATCTGGCTGATCCGGCGGAAGTTGATCAGTTAATGACGGCTGCTCAGTACGAAGCCTTTCTCGCCAGTCAAAAGCATTGAGTCTCCTGTCTGGTGGATCTCTGCATCATTGCGTGATTGGATCTCGATGACGGTCTGCAATGCCTTAATCGACAATGAGTGACTGATCCACATGACTTCTCCAACTCACATCGCCATTTTAGGTGCCGGTCCCGGTGGATATGTGGCTGCTATCCGCGCAGCACAGCTCGGCGCTCGGGTGACGGTCATCGAGCGCGAAAAACTTGGTGGAGTCTGCCTCAACTGGGGTTGCATTCCGAGTAAAGCCCTCCTCTCTGTTGTAGAGCTTGGCGACAAACTGAAAAAAGCGGAGGAGCTGGGACTCCTGTTTCAGGGACCTGTCGCCTATGACCTTGCGCGGATGGTGTCGCGAAAAGATAAAGTCGTGGCAACCCTTGTGAAAGGGATTGCGACGTTGTTCAAGGGGTGGGGCATTGATCACATAACTGGGCAGGGAACGATCAAGGATACGCGGACCATCATGGTCACCAAATCTGATGGGAGTCAGTGCGAGATCCAGGCTGACGCCTTGGTCGTTGCCACCGGGTCATCGTGGCCCAACCTTCCTCAATTTCCAATCGATGGACGACAAATTCTGACCAGCCAGCAGATGCTGGATCTTACACAGATCCCGGCCAGTCTCATGATTATTGGCGGCGGTGTGGAGGGCTGTGAGTTTGCCTCATTGTATAGCGGGCTTGGCACGCAGGTGACGATGGTTGAGCTGATGCCACGGGTCTTGCCGTTAGAGGATGAAGAAATCTCATCCACCATGACACGTGAACTAAAAAAACGTGGCGTCACAGTGCTGACGGATACCACAGTCGAGAAGGTAGAACAATCACCAGAATTGATTGTGGTGCAGATGAAAGATGGCAGTGCCATCACCGTAGAGAAGCTCTTAGTCTCTGTCGGCCGAGGGCTCAACTCACGAGGGATTGGATTGGAGCAGGTCAGTGTGACCACTGGACGGCGTGGCGAAATTCTGGTTGATGCGCGGCTGGAAACGAATGTGTCGGGTATTTATGCGATTGGCGATGTGACCGGGAAGGCCATGTTGGCCCACGTCGCCTCGACGCAGGGGCAGGTGGCAGTCGAAAACATTCTGGGACATCCGCGGACTATTCAGTATGACGTGATCCCCGCCGGTATTTTCACCTTGCCCGAGATCGGGCGTGTTGGGCTGACTGAGCAGCAGGCTCGGGACCAGGCACAGGCCAGGGGACAGGAGCCAGATCAAGCGGTGAAGACCGGCCGTTTCCGGTACGCAGGTTTGGGCAAGGCGCAAGCCACGGGTGATACCACCGGATTTTTCAAAGTCATCGCCGATTCCGCAACCGGCAAGATTCTTGGCGTCCATATTCTTGGCGCGCACGCAGCGGATCTGATTCATGAGGCCGCATTGGCAGTGCAGGTGGGAGCTACGGTGGATCAAGTGGCTGGGATGATTCATGCCCATCCAACCCTCGCTGAGGGGGTGATGGAAGCGGCGGAGGATGTCGATGGTGCCGCCATTCATCAGCTCCGAAAGCAGATGGCAAGATGATCAGCTCACTATTGCTAAAGCTTGGCTTGCTGGCAGTCACGGTGGGCATTGTGTTCTGGGTCATATGGGTGCCTCAGAAAAATCCACATCATGTGTCTGGATTCACCGCCGAACGGCAAGTCGCTCCCGTTCCGGCGAGCGGGCCGGATTATCGAGTAGGGCACGCGCCTAAGCAACCTGGTCGCAGTGGCCAGGCGCCAAATAGTGAGATCGTCGCACTTGCAGAGCCGTCTTCCACGCCAGTTGGGCCATTGTTGGATCTCAATCGGGCGAAGGCGGGTGAGCTGGAGGCTTTGCCTGGTATTGGTGCGGTCCTCGCACAACGGGTGATCGCCTTCAGAGAATCACTCGGAGGGTTTCGGAGGATCGAGGACCTTCGTGAAGTAAAGGGTATCGGTGCCAAGAAATTTGATCAGCTCAAATTGTTGGTGACAGTTTCGTCATCAGATTCAAAAGGAACGACGGAGCGACGCGTGCTATGAAGGATGTGAATCAGCAGATCGATCTCATTCGGCGTGGCGCCGTAGAGGTGATCCAGCCTGCGGAACTAGAAGCCAAGCTCAAGCGGGCACTCACAGAGGGCCGTCCATTGCGGGTCAAAGCCGGCTTTGACCCGACTGCACCGGATCTTCACCTTGGACATACGGTCCTGATTCATAAGTTGAAACACTTCCAGGATCTTGGCCACCAAGTCATTTTTTTGATCGGTGATTTTACAGGGATGATCGGTGATCCAACCGGCGTCTCTGAAACCCGTAGAGCATTGACGAAAGAACAGGTCCTTGAAAACGCCAAGACCTACCAGCGCCAGATTTTTAAGATTCTTGACCCGGCGAAAACCCTGGTTGAGTTCAACAGTCGTTGGATGGGTGAGATGACGGCTGAAGGGCTGATTCAGTTGGCGGCTCACTATCGGGTCGCTCGCATGATGGAGCGGGATGACTTTCACAAGCGATATCATGAACAGAAGCCTATCAGTGTCCACGAATTTCTCTATCCGCTCGTCCAGGGATATGACTCCGTGGCATTGAAAGCGGATGTGGAGTTGGGTGGAACAGATCAAAAATTTAATCTGCTAGTTGGGCGTGAGTTGCAACGAGATTACGGACAAGAATCACAAGTGGTTATCACCATGCCGTTGCTCGAAGGCACGGATGGCGTGAAAAAGATGAGTAAGAGCGTTGGGAACTATATCGCCCTGGAAGACAAGCCGGGTGAGATGTTTGGCAAAGTTATGTCGATCAGCGATGTCTTAATGTATCGGTACTATGAGTTGCTGACGACGGAAGACCTTGGGCACGCAAAATCGCTTCATCCGATGGAGGCAAAACAGACACTCGCCGAGCTGATCGTGGCTCGTTACCATGGTACGGATGCAGGCAAGCAGGCCCGAGCAGAGTTTCAGCAAAAGTTTCAGGCCAAGGAATTTCCTGATGAGCCAGACAAACGTGTCGATCTCAAACCTGAAGATATGTCAGAGAGAGACGTGGTTGAAGGAAGTTCCATAAAGCTTGCGAGGCTGATCGCAAAAACGGGTTTGATTTCTAGTGGCAGCGAAGCGAGGCGATTGATCATTCAAGGCGGAATCGAAGTCGATGGTATCAAGGAAACAAATCCAGACAAGCTCATTGCTTTTGAACTGAATCAACAACGCCGCCTCAAAATCGGGAAAAAGAAGTTTGCCATTGCAGAATTGAGATCATGAAGGAGAGCACCACTTTCTTGACTTGCTGTGAAGTACCCGCGTAGGATGCGAATCAGCGAGCGGGCGTAGCTCAGTGGTAGAGTCCTTGCTTCCCAAGCAAGTTGTCGTGGGTTCAAATCCCATCGCCCGCTCCAAATATTTCAACCCCTTCCGGAGCGGATTATCCCATCCCAGTTTCAGTCACGATTCCATTTGAAATCTGGCCATCTCGTTCAATCTAGAACCACCTATAGAAGTTCTGTAGTGCTCCCCTAAAATCAAGCCACCTGAGTTGACTGTTGCGCCCGGTATT
>CAKKRK010000185.1 GCA_919902665.1 Nitrospiraceae bacterium | reverse complement strand
GACAATGGCCAACTCCTTCACAGATCCTTCTTGAATCTTCGCAAAGAGATCATCCAAGGAGACCTTCGCGGGGCCAGTTAGCTCTGCAGCTCGACGCTTTTGCGCTCGTTCCTCCGCGATCTCTCGGGCAACTCGCTCATTGGAGACAACATGGAAGACATCGCCCGCCGACGGCACGCCCGGTAATCCAATAACTTCCACCGGAATGGACGGCCCTGCCTGCTGCGATTTTTCACCGCGATCGCTAAGGAGAGCTCGAACACGCCCGCTGAATGTTCCGACGACATAAGCGTCACCCACCCGCAGGGTCCCGCTCTGAACCAACACCGTCGCAACTGGACCCCTCCCACGTTCAATCTTGGCTTCAATAACAGTGCCTTTCGCCTGCCTGTGTGGATCCGCCTTGAGTTCAAGTACTTCCGCCTGAAGCAAAATCATCTCAAGGAGAGTATCAAGACCCAATTTCTCTTTGGCAGACACCTCGACCATAATGGTATCGCCACCCCAAGCTTCGGAAATCAATCCATGTTCCGAGAGAGCGTTTTTTACCCGGTCAGGATTAGCGGTCGGTTTGTCGATCTTATTCATCGCCACGATCAGCGGCACTCCGGCTGCCTTGGCATGGTTAATCGCCTCGATCGTTTGCGGCATCACACCATCGTCTGCCGCAACAACCAAAATGACGATATCCGTGACCTTCGCGCCACGAGATCGCATAGCCGTAAACGCTTCGTGACCAGGAGTATCGAGAAACGTGACCTGCTTGCCGCGCACTGAGACGGTATAGGCGCCGATATGCTGAGTAATGCCACCGGCTTCCCCTTCCGCCACTTTTGTTTGGCGAATCGCATCGAGGAGCGACGTCTTCCCGTGATCGACGTGCCCCATAATGGTCACCACCGGCGGTCGAGATTCCGGCCGTTCATCATCACCAGTCTCAATGATATCTTGCAGCAACTCGTCCCCAATTTTCTCGACCGAGACCTCAATTTTGACTCCGCTTTCCTCGGCAAAAATCGATGCAGCGTCCAGACTCATAGGTTGGTGAAACGTTAACATTTGTCCCATATCCATCAGTTTCCGAACGATGTCGGCTGGCCGTTGACCGATCAACTCAGCGAACTCTTTAACCGTTGTCCGAGGGGTCACTTTCACGCTCTTGCGACGTGGTTTGGTGACTTCTCCCGGGGTGCTATGGTGGACATGCTTCGATCGGTCATCGCGGCGGTGCACTGGAATTGCACGGAGGTCTTGCCAGCGGGCGGCGTCCTCACGCAATTTCACATCTTGCTGCTCGTCCTTAGGACGGCCTCCTGTTTTTTTCGCTTTCTTGAGCTTTTCTTTGAGAGCCTCTGCCTCAATGGCCTCGAATGCCATGCTTTTCTTTTTGCTGGCGACAGACTCGGGAGTCACTACCACGGGTATTACCGGCGCGATAGTCGGCTTGGCCGGCGGCGCTTCCTGTTTCACATCAAGTGGCACTGTTGCGGATGGAGCAACCTCGCCCAGACCTTCCTTCACTGGAAGACTGCGGTCGGCTGGGCCATCGCTAGCAAGGTGGTCAACCGATGGAGTCGGTGCGGTCGGAAGACTTGAGGACTCGGGCTGTGCTGAACGCTCAGTCTCACCAATCGAGGCTGAAAGAATGGCCTCGATTGGCTCGTCTTCCTTCTTTCGCTTGATGAGGATGCGCCGCTTATCAGGCTTGAGCGGCTCTTCGACGACAGGACCCTTTGCCCCCACAGTTTTCCCCCGACTCGTATGCTCCGCCAACTTTGCACCGACCTCTCTCTCGATTCCCGTCCCTTGACTCGTCGATTTTGCAGCCAACTTATCCAACACCTTCTGAACGATGTCCTCTTCGAGCGTACTGCTGTGAGATGAAACCGAGACCCCCAGCTTCTTGAGCTCGGGGATGAGCACTCGATTTTCCATGCCTAACTTCTTCGCAAGTTCGTATACACGCATAGCCATGAGGACGGTTCCGTATTCTATCCGCTCGTTGCTTCCTCAGCTCTGGCAGCCTGCCGAGCTTCTTCTTGCAGTCGTTGCGCTTCAGCTTCGTCCGCAATCGCGGCTTTAATTTCCCTATCACGCTCGACCTTCTCTTTTTCGTATTCCGTTGAGCTGATAATGTCTATCTTCCACCCGGTCAAGCGCGCGGCAAGCCGGACATTCTGACCGTTTTTCCCGATCGCCAACGACAATTGCGAGTCGGCTGCGACCACGAGCGCCGACTTCTTCTCTTCGTCAATCCCAACCTTTTCGATTGTTGCAGGGTTTAAGGCTTCGGCGATAAAGACTCGCGGATCCTGAGTCCAGGTAATGATATCGATCTTCTCGCCCCGAAGCTCGCGCACGACCGCCTGTACGCGGGAGCCCTTGATGCCGACGCAAGCTCCCACCGGATCCACAGCCTTTTCACGAGACGTGACCGCGATCTTTGTTCGGTCCCCAGGCTCTCGAACGACGGATCGGATTTCAATGATCTTTTCCATGACCTCTGGCACTTCGAGCTCAAAGAGCTTTGCCACAAACTGCGGATGGCTACGAGACAGAATGACTTGAACATCCTTGGGCGTCCGACGCACCTCCAGCAACATCGCCTTCACGCGATCGCCGCGCCGATATGTTTCCCGAGGAATCTGCTCTTGGATCGGCAGGATAGCCTCCGTCTTTCCGAGGTCCACCAGGTAATTCCGGCGCTCCATGCCGAGGATAATTCCCGTCACGAGATCGCCCTGACGTGTGGAATATTCCCTTTGAACAGCTTCCCATTCCGCTTCGCGTACCTTCTGGAAAATCACTTGCTTCGCTGTTTGCGCAGCAATTCTCCCCAATTCGTTCATTTCGATCAGCGATCCAATTTCGTCCCCGACTTCCGCCTCGCTATCGTATTGGCGGGCCTCCTGAAGAGAGATCTCCGCCTTGGGGTTGCTGACCGTTTCTACGATGATCTTCTTGGAGACGACGGAAATTTCCCCGGTTTTTGGGTCGATCTCCACTTGGATATTTTCGGCCTGACCAAAGCGCTTCTTCGCGGCGGTCTGCAGGGCGGATTCGATGGCTCCAATGACTCGGGCCTTATCGATCCCTTTCTGACGCCCGATTTCGTCGATCACGGTAATCAGTTCACGGTTCATACGTCATGCTCCTGCATCCGGTTACCACTTAACAATCTCCAACGTTCCGCCCCTCTAGATCTTCACAACCAGCTTTGCTTCAGCAATCACGTCTCGACTCAACTTCATCGTCTCGAATGTTCGCGCAGCAACCACCTTCAGCACGACCGCCTCTTCATCCACCTGCATCAGCTCACCAGCAATCTTCCACTGGCCTTCGAGAGGCTCTCGAAGCTTGAGACTCACTTCTTTTCCAATCGCCCGTTGATAATCCTGGGTTCTCTTGAAGGGTCGATCAAGACCCGGAGAAGAGACTTCAAGGGTATAGGCATGGGGAAATGGATCGGCCACGTCAAGCGCCGGTCCTAGGGCCTTATGTGCCTGCTCACAGTCTGTGATGCTGACTCCATCAGATTTAGTGATCAGAACGCGAACGACCGAGCGAGGGCCTTTCCCCACGCGCACCACATCAACCAACTCAAGCCCGAGCGTCCATAGGATCGGCGAAATGATTTCGTGCAACCGGTCGGCAACCAGCTGCGGACGACTGCCGGTTATACTCAGCCCATCTTCCTTTGACATGTATCCAAACAAAAAAGTGGGCATGAGCCCACTTACAGAGGCAGCACCATACCATGCACCCCGATGCAAAGCAAGGGCACTAGCCGGTTAACAAGGCCCAGCGAGCAGCCAGTGTTTTTGTGATGGGACCCGGCTGTCCAGAGCCAATGGTTCGTCCATCGATCTGGACAACACCGAGCACCTCAAGCGTAGTCCCCGTCAGAAATACTTCATCTGCGCGATACAGAGCATCGACCGGTATGAACCGTTCTTCGATGACAATGCCATCCTTTTTCGCTAACTCCAAGACCACGGTTCGCGTGACGCCGGATAGAATTCGAGGACCTTCGGGAGCCGTCATGACCACTCCATCCTGAATCGCCATGACATTGCTCAGCGCACCTTCCATGACAAAACCGTCTCTGACTAAAATCGCTTCGAAGACGCCGGCCTTCTTCGCTTCTTCACGGGCAAGGACGTTGGCTAGAAGATTGACGCTTTTGATATCACAACGCCCCCACCGAAGATCCTCGCTGGTACATGCGCTAACGCCAGTGCGGCGGACATCCGGCGCCAGAGGATGGAACTCTCTGATGGTCATCACAACCGTTGGAAGAATATCGGCGGGGAAACTATGCTCGCGGGGAGCCACCCCTCTGGTGATCTGGATGTAGATCTTAGCATCTTGATATCCGGCCAGGCTAAGTCCTTGTTGAATCCACCTGGTCCATTGCTCCCTGGTATAGGGTTGGCGAAGCGAAAGTTCCCCCACGCTCCTATTCAGCCTAGCCAGATGTGCGTCAAACTCGAACGGCGCCCCCCGATACGTGCGAATGACTTCGTAGACAGCATCTCCGAATTGGAAACCTCGATCATCGATGGAAACAGTCGCCTCCCCCCAAGGCAAAAAACGACCGTTGATGAACGCGATATCCGGCATTAGATCAATTCCTCGATGGCGGTCCAGCTTCAATTCTGAATACCCGTCGGTCTTCCGCGGTAAATTTCCACCCCATGCGCTTTTCGAAAATCAGCTGATAGACCCCGGACTGCACGGCTTGAAATTCGAAGATGCGTTGTCCATTTTCCACGGCGTTATTACTCGCGATGCGGAGAAATTCATCGTTGAGAAGGGCAAGCCCTTTAGCATCATAGGACGGCACCCACTGTTCACCTCTGGTGCGGTCTTCCCATAAATGAATGACGAATGGCTGGTCGACCGTGACCACGCGGCAATCACTACCGTCTAATGCAGGATTGTGATCGGCACTGGAAATACTCACGTCGATATCCGCAATCCATGTCGCGAAGACACCCGTTCCACCTGATTTCTCTTTTTATGTTTTCCGTCGAGAGCCAATCAAAATATCATTGCCGTCCACCCGGACTTCGTAACTCCCTACGCAATACCCGCCACCGTCAGTGCCTTGCCCATTTCTGATATCGAATGCTAGATCATGCCAAGGGCAGGCAATGACATACCCCTTGAGTCTCCCCTCAATAAGCGGACCCCCTTCATGGGGACAGCTATTATGGATGGCGTACAACTTCCCCTCGACGTTGAACAACGCGAGCGGACGGTCATTCACCGTGACAATCTTTGACTTTCCCGGAGGTACCTCATCGATCTGTGCAACTTTCTGAAACCCATCCATCATGCGTGATTCCTCAACTGTCTTCGTAGACGCTACATACGAAGGGCATACTTGAGCTCGTCGCCCTTTGCAACTCCTGTTGTCTTAATGAACCCCGATTCTGCCTGTATCACATACCGCGCCTCTTCCGGCGGTGGCCCAAAAAATGGGCACGGGTCTTTCGCGCATGGTTCTGCATGTTCCAGGATATGCACGACATGATGCCCCTCATCCACCCACAGAATATCGATAGGGAATCGATATTCCCTGGTTGTCACGCGATGCATCCCATTTTCCTCAAAAATATAAAGCATGCCTCCGCCTGCGGGCAAGGTCTCACGAAAGGCAAGTCCAAAGAGCAATTTCTCCGGCGTGTTCGCCACTTCGGCTTCGAGCTCAACACCGCTCGGAAACTTGACGACGATGATGTCCGATTCCTTGCGCTCAATGAGGAACACCGACACACTCATGAGGAGAAGGGCAAGCAGAATCATCATGATGATCCGCTTCTTCTGCTGCTCTCGATTGCTCGCCTGGATTTGATCAGCTGCCATTGATGGTATTCGGCGGTCTCTTTCTCTGCTGGGCCCAACGCCCCATGCAGAGACGTACGCTAGGTCTTCTGACCGGATTCCGTTCGATTGACTCGGAAAAGAATCACGGAATAAAATATCACTTCGCGTACCTGCTCATCACACGTCGATGGGAGTACTATGGTGTGAGCTGCGTGAACTTGTCAACGTGCTAGTAGTTAGTCAGTCTTTTGGAGTGAGAAGGAGGCTTGGGTCATGGCATTATTGATTACCGATGAATGCATCTCTTGTGGGGCATGTATCCCGGAATGTCCCAATGAAGCGATCTTTGAAACCAGGAGTGACGCTGAGACCAAAGGTAATCATGTTGGCGATGGGCAGGGAATTGGCGACAGTATTTATGTCATCGCACATGACCGTTGCACTGAGTGCGTTGGTCACTTTGACGAACCCCAATGCGCGGCGGTCTGTCCCGTTGATAATTGTTGCATTTCAGACCCTCTGTATCCTGAAACGACGGATGTGCTGCTGGAGAGGGCGAAGACATTGAATCCGGATAAAGCAATTGATCCTGCCAAGATATGGAGTGGGGTGAGAAACTAACTCTCTTTAAGTGACGTATTTTAAGGGCCCTGGTTCTGGATGGAACCAGGGCCCTTTGTTTTGGGCTGTTGTGACCGAACAATGACAAAGGCCTCGGTGGGTTACACCGAGGCCTTTTCACTGTTCGAACCGAAATAGAGGTTACTTCAGCATCAGCAACTTGCCACCCACATGACCTGGGTGCAAGTGGCAACGATACTCGAGGACGTTCCCCGACCCATAAAACAGATCGCTGGTTGGAATACCGATATACTGCGTTTCCCCTGGTTTGAGCACGATCTTGGTATGCAAGACGGTCGGTGCAGATTGATTCACAGCGGCGCTGAGTTGGAACCCATGCTCAGCCGTTGCATTATTCGTCACTTTTAACAACACTGGAGCACCGGGACGCGATTTAAAATCGATGACGGTCATCGGCGGATACCAGATCTTCATGTTTCCAATTTCAATAGCAAAGAACGAAACATCGACGCTCAGCTCCTTAAACGGCTGGCCGACGACAGAACCCGTTTCCAGATCGCCGGTCTCTACACCTCCCGCTTGAAGCGCATACGAACTCGAAGCCCCAGCCAATACCATTCCAAGGCCGAAGAAGACCGCCAACATCGTCTTGCCCATGACTACCCCCCTTGCGAAGTATGTAAGAAGAAACAAACTAGAGGCTTGTGAATTATGTGCCGCCAAACTTACAGAGAACACCACTGCTTCCAATCGTATGCACTCGTTGTCTACGACAGTGTCTCGGCATTCACTACATTATAAGATTATTCGTATAACATATGGGTCAAAACGGAAGCAATCGATTTAGAACTGCCGCAGCCGCTTGAATCGTAGCTCACTCGATGAGATCCAGCTCCACAGGCAACGGCACTGGAAGCAGCTGTGGTCATCGCCTCGTGTATCAGCCCTCTCGGTGCCGGACAATTGACACTAAATGGTGGCAGAGCACCCCGTACTCTCGTTAACTATTCGCTTGGTTAGGACCTCGCTTAAGTATTTCCCGAAAACTCCGATAGGGCAGTTGAGGAGCTGCAGCATGTCCATCATTCTGGCGGTCAACGGAATCGTGGAAACGTACCCAGTCAAACCGGCTGGTCCACGGAATGCCCGGCCTGAATACGCGAGGGAGCGGGATCATCATGGCCAACACCCTTCCTCTCTGGATCACTCAGCCGTGGCAGCACAAACAGCCTATCAACAGCAGAGCATCGAACAATCGCACCCGAAACCGGCGATTCTCGCGCGTGACCTGATGAGTACTCCGGTTATCTCTCTTCCATCCGATAGCACCTGGCTCGACGCTTGGACGAGCATGTCAGACAAGGGATTCCATCATATCCCCGTCACCTCGATGCACGACAGCCTCGTCGGGATGGTGTCGTATCGCGACTTACTCCGCCATGCTCCTGAGCTGATCACGGCGGCCGATACGCGACAAGCCTCCAGACGGCGATTGGCTGACATCATGACGTCCCGAGTTATTTCGGCCACTCCCGTAACAGAGGTCCGGGAAATTGCCCGCGTCATGTTGGATGAACAGATTCATGCGGTTCCAATTTTGGATCACCATCGCCGTCTGATCGGCATTCTTGCTACCCACGATCTACTGCAGGGTATCGCCAACCACGGCCCTCTTGAACTTTGGACCTAAGGAAGGTCTGATTAATTGACGTTTCTGCTCAGAAATTCGTTCCGGAACT
>CAKKRK010000184.1 GCA_919902665.1 Nitrospiraceae bacterium | reverse complement strand
AACCGGACACTTCACGTGCTACAAAAACCGGACAGATGATGTGCTAGCTACAGGCAACCACTGGTCGGTTGACTGGCTCTAAGCTGCGTGTTAGCATACGAAGAATTGTTTCAACGCCTCAATTTCCATAGTAATTTCGATCTCTAAATCTCCCAGAGTGGGGCTGTAGCGCAGTTGGGAGCGCGCGTGAATGGCATTCACGAGGTCGCCGGTTCAATCCCGGCCAGCTCCACCAAACATCACTGCCCATGCGCCGGTGGTCGTGATCTCCACACTATGCTTACTACCACTCGACTATCGAGCTTTCTGAGACCGTCGCTGCAGTTCATCAACTTCAAGCTCTCTCGTCTTCCAACCTCCTAGTTGCTCACGTCAACACGGTCGGTCTAACTGATCCATCCATTTATGTTCACACGGAAGGTTTGTGCCCATGCTTCAAATTGAATCCGTAAGCAAACAATACTCTACCAAAGTGCTGCTCGCTGAAGCCTCTGCGCATCTTCGCCCAAGTTCACGAGTTGGCTTGGTCGGACCGAACGGCGCTGGGAAAACGACGCTCTTTCGCATGGTCCTTGGTGAAGAGTCGCCGGACGAAGGCTCGGTCCGCAAGCGGCCTCGCCTTCGGATCGGCTACCTCCCTCAGGAACTGGAAACGATTACGGGTAAGACGGTCCTCGATGCCACACATCGCGATGAGTACCCTGAGCACGAGGCGGAGCGCATCCTGATGGGCTTGGGGTTTACGGAGGTTGATTTTAATCGCCCCGTCGAGAAACTGTCTGGAGGCTATCGGATGCGGGTCGCGTTGGGACATCTGCTCTTGTCCAATCCCGACGTGCTCATGCTGGACGAACCAACCAACCATTTGGATAAGCCGACTCAGCGCTGGTTCGAGCAGTTTTTGTTGCAGTCCGGTATGACGCTGCTGATCATTAGCCACGACACGGCGTTTTTAGATCGCGTCGTCACGCACGTCTGGGAACTCCGGCACCATAAGATCGAGGAGTACCGTGGCAACTATTCGCTCTTCTGCAAACTGAAAGCCGAAAAAGATGCTCAACTCCAGGCCTCTGCGGCTCGCCAATCCAAAGAGGTCGCTCGGGTTCAACAATTTGTTGATCGCTTCCGGTATCAGGCCAACAAGGCCAGTCAAGTCCAATCACGCATCAAGCAGCTCGATAAGGTCAAACGGATCGAAATACAGCGAGATCCGAAGCGCGTGAAGTTCCGGTTTCCGCTTCCGTCAAGCAGCGGACGCCAGGTATTGGACCTCGCTGGAGCCAGTAAGCGCTACGGTGAAAAGGTCGTCTACAAAACCCTCGACTTTTCCGTTGAGCGTGGCCAACGCATCGCACTGGTCGGTGAGAACGGAGCCGGAAAGAGTACTCTCTTGAAGATGCTCGCTGGCGTTCTCCCTTCCGATACCGGCACCAGGAACGTTGGACACGGCGTGACGTTGCACTACTTCGCCCAGCATCAGGCGGAAACCTTGAACCCTGAGCACTCGATTCTCGAGTCGCTGGAAGAAGTCACCAGCCATGCTGAAATGAATTTCCTGCGCGGCATCGCCGGCGCCTTCTTGTTTTCCGGCGACGATCAGAAAAAACTGATCAAGGCGTTGAGCGGTGGTGAGCGAAACCGCGTGGCCTTAGCCCGCATGCTGGTCGAGCCCGCCAATACCTTGCTGCTCGATGAGCCGACGAACCATTTGGACCCAGCCTCTGTGGATATGCTCACAGACGCATTGGCTCAATTCCCCGGGACCATCATCTTCATTTCCCATGACCCAACATTTTTGGCACGCATCGCCACTCGGGTCGTTGAGATTGAAGAGGGACAGGCACGGAACTTCATCGGTGACTACGAGTATTATTTATGGAAGAAGGCCCAAGAGTTTGAGTCCATTAAAGGAACGAGCGAAGAGCTCGAACGAGCATCGCCTCGCTCCTCTTCAGGCCCTACTCGGGCAATGGAACAGCAAGTACAGACCAAAGGGCGCGGTGGAGAGCGGCGTGATCTCACCAAGACGCAGGCGCGATTGGAGAAGCAGGTGGTGCGAGCCGAAACAGAGATTAGCGAGGCGGAAGAGAAGATCAAGGCCCGCGAGGCGGAATTGGCCGATCCGAAGCTCTATGAACAGTTCGACCGGTGGAACCTGCTGCATCACGAACAGGCGGAGTGGAAGGGCGAGCTTGCGCGACTGACCACCCGATGGGAATCCCTGTCGGCAGAACTTGAGAATGTGAAGCAACAGCTCGTGTCGATGGGTTAGTGCAGCTCATCCACACCGTAGATTTGGTGTGCTGACTGTCGATGGCTCACGACGTTGAGGACAAGAATCTCAGACAGAGGCTTTCAGTGTTTCTTCCAGATAGTAGTACAGCCAACGGTTCTTCTCTTTCGTCACCAATTCATCCCAGACGACGCCAATCAAGAATCCTTTCTTTTCCCAGGGCCTGACCCAGGCGACAGTCCCATCGAGTCTTTCCTGTTGTTCAACTCGATCAGAATCGAGGAAGGCAAGCGAGACTGTAACTTTCTCGTTTGATGGGAATCGATCTTTAATGTGAAGTCCGGCCCCGATCTTGTTGACATTATCCAGGACTGCGGTGCAGGCACGCCCGCCTTTCTTCGGCGATACCAAGGCAGAACCGACTAAAGTGGCTCGGACAAGTTTCCTCCGCTCACTCAGTGCAACCACGCTGGCCGATGGTCTTCCTTCCCCTCGCTTCATTGCTCTAAGTATAACCGATTAGACAAGAATGTAAACCAGGACAATCGGCCCTATTTTAGAGGCTTTGGGCGGTAGTACCGTCGATCTTTGAGTGGTAGTGGGAGGTGGGTTTGTTCCGTTTTCGCTGACGGGTCGTCGTGGACATAGCGGTAGTCGGCTCCATAGCCTAGATCTCTCATCAGAGAAGTTACCGCGTTCCGGAGATGGAGCGGGACCCCCAGATTGCCATAGGTCTTGGCATCCTTGAGCGCTTCCAATAGACCGACGTAAGACGCATTGTCTTTGGGCCGCGAAGCCAAGTAGGTGGTCCCTTGTGCCAGGTTGATCTGCGCCTCGGGAAGCCCTACGAACTGGACAGCTTGTGCCACCGATGTGGCAATGAGAAGGGCGATGGGATCAGCATTGCCGATATCCTCTGAGGCAAAGATCACCATACGTCGAGCGATGAATTTTGGATCTTCGCCGGCATCCAGCATCCTGGCTAGCCAGTACAGCGCCCCATTTGGATCAGAATCTCGCAGGCTTTTAATGTAGGCCGAAATGACGTTGTAGTGTTCTTCGCCTGACTTATCATAGCGCAGGGCCTTGGTGCCCAGTGCCGCTTCCAATATCGCGTCATCAATCACGCGCGCGTTATCTGGTCTTGCCGGCGCTTGCGTCACCACAAATTCCAACGATGTGAGCAGCGCCCTCGCATCGCCATTGCCGAACGAAATCATTCGTTGGCGTGCCTCCGGTAAGAAGCGCGCTTCCCATTTCCCCAGCCCAAATTCAACATCGGCAAGCGCGCGATCAAGAATCTGACCTAACGCGTCCTCGGTAAGCGGTTTGAGCACGACGACCAGCGAACGGGACAAGAGTGGGCTGATCACTTCGAAGGAAGGATTCTCCGTGGTCGCGCCGACGAGAATGATAGTGCCTCGCTCGACATGCGGAAGAAATGCGTCTTGCTGTGCCTTGTTGAAGCGGTGAATTTCATCGACGAATAAGATGGTCCGCTGCCCATTGATCCCTCGGCGTTGGTCAGCTGCCTTGATGATCGTGCGCAACTCTGGCACGCCGCTGGTCACGGCCGAAAACGGAATAAACTGCGCCTTCGTATGGCGGGCAATCAGATGGGCCAGCGTTGTCTTCCCAGAACCGGGCGGCCCCCAAAAGATTACGGACGAGAGCTGGTCGGCCTCGATGGCCCGCCGAAGCGGCCGATCTGATGCCGTGATGTCGTCTTGTCCCACGAAATCCGAAAACACACGTGGCCGCATACGCTCGGCAAGCGGAGCCTCGACGGTGTCTTCACGATCTGGAGGCGTGAATAAATCAGGAGCCGGATCACGAGAACGAGTCATGTTCCTCCTCAGTAAAGAGCAGGAATTGTATACGCCGTGCTGGATGATCGCAAATGGCCTCTTGACCCTGCAGGCAGCCGATGGTACGAACACCGCAACTTACGGAGCGCACCGTGCACACCCAGGTCAACGGTATTACCCTTGCTTATAACGATCGGGGCTCTGGCCTTCCCATCGTCTTTTGCCATGCTTTTCCGCTTAACCGAACGATGTGGGCTGAGCAGGAGAAAGCGTTTTCGTCACAGTTTCGAGTCGTGACGATTGACTTGCGCGGGCATGGAGAATCCGACGCGCCACTCTGGCGGTATACACTAGACCACGCCGCCGATGATGTGATCGGGGTACTTGATCACCTCTCGATCCGGGAGGCGGTTTTCGTCGGACTGTCCATGGGCGGCTATATCCTATTTGCTCTCTACCGAAAGTATGCAGATCGCGTAAAAGGCTTGGTACTTGCTGATACAAGAGCGCAGGCTGATACGGAAGAAGGGAAACAAGCGCGGTTTCAGATGGCGCAGACGGCCTATCAGAAAGGACCATCGGCCATTGCCGACATCATGATCCCAAAATTGCTGAGCCCCGCGACAGTCCAGACGAAGCCGGAGCTCGTCCGACACGTACGTGCAATGATCGAAGGCAATCAGATCAGCGGCATCGCGGGAGACTTGATGGCAATGGCTGAACGGCCTGATTCCATCACACTCTTGAAACACATCACGTGTCCCACCCAGATCATCGTCGGTGAACTGGACCTTCCCACTCCACCGTCCGACGCCAAACTCATGGCAGATCAGATTCCCAATGCCCGCTTGACCATCATTCCGGCCGCCGCCCATCTTTCGAACCTGGAAAAGCCGGACATCTTCAACAATGCTGTACGCGAGTTTATTGGAAATGAGACGAGATAACTGCGGTCGGCAATGAGGGAGGCGTATATCCTGGGATCAGTCCGGATCGCCGACACTGCCGCGGCGAATCAATTTCAGAAATTCCACGCGAGTCTGTGCTTGACTGCGAAATACTCCTAACATGGAGCTGGTGACGGCGAGCGTGTTCTGTTTTTCCACCCCGCGCATCATCATGCAGAGGTGCCGTGCTTCGACAACGACTCCGACCCCATGAGCGTTTAGCTTGGTGCTGATGGTTTCGGCGATCTGCACGGTCAACCGTTCTTGAACTTGCAGACGCCTCGCGAAGGTATCGACAATCCGTGGAATTTTGCTCAAACCCACGACTTTCTTATTGGGCAGGTACCCGACATGGACTCGTCCAAAAAATGGCAGTAAGTGATGCTCGCACATACTGAAGAAATCGATGTCCTTGACGATGACCATCTCGTCATATTCGATCGGAAAGAGTGCACCGTTCAACAGGTGGTCGATGTCACGCTGATAGCCCTGCGTCATAAACGCCAGTGCTTTGGCCACGCGTTCTGGCGTTTTCAGCAAACCGTTGCGTCCCGGTCTTTCCCCAAGGGCGAGAAGCATTTCGGTGACCAGCGACTGGAGTACCGGTAAGTCCGCCGGCTTCCCGCTCCCGCTGGTATCCTCAACTGGTTCTCGTCCTTTCTCTCTCTTCCGTTGTTTCCTCACTCCGTTCCCTCGTCGTTTCAGGCGACGCCCGCATACTCGAAGTAGTTGTCTCTCGTCTCGATGACACCTACTTTATGCAGACACCCCACAGGCAATTGGGGCGCCAAAATGTCCCAGATCAATTTGACGATATTCTCCCCGGTGGTCGTGAGTCCTGCCAGCGCCGGGTCGCTATTGAGGTCGCGATGATCGAACCGATCAACAATCCTCTCGTGAACCAGCTGGTCAAGGTCGTTTAGGTCCCACGTCTCTTGTGCTCCTCCGGTTTTGATCGTAACCAGCACGACGTAATTGTGCCCATGACCATTCGGATTATTACACTTTCCAAACGCAGCCCAATTCTCCTCATGCGAGAGCTGATCAGTGTGAAGCCTGTGGGCGGCGCAAAATCGATAGCGCCTCGTTACCTGTACCTGCGACATTCCAGCATGTGTCTCTGGTGAACGGCATAAATAGCAAGGACCGCTCGGGGTACGAGCGGTCCTTGCTGAAAGGTCCAATGCTCGGCATTCTCACGAGGATGTTTATGCGCTAAACGAGCTGCCGCAGCCGCACGTCGTTTTGGCCTGAGGATTCTTGATCGAAAAGCCAGAACCCTGCACGCTATCCACATAGTCCACTTCCGCACCTTGAAGCATCGGCGCGCTCTGAGAATCCATAATGACCTTCACATCACCCATCTCGATGACGGTGTCATCCTCAGCCATTTTGGACTCGAAGGCCATGCCGTACTGGTAGCCATTGCACCCACCACCACGGACATACACCCGCAGTCCAACGACGTCCTTCTCTTCGGTCATCAGCTCCCGTATCTTCTGTTCCGCAACCTTTGTAATCGTAACCATTGGCTTCCTCCTCTATAGATCGATCTAGCTCACCACCGTGAGCTAGTGTGATAGTCTAACACCTCTTGCTCGAATATCAACCCCATGCTTCGGACGTGGCTATTGTTGGATTCTCCCATTTGGCTTCCGGCACACGCACCACAACATCCCCCAAGACACGTGCTTGGCAGGCCAGGCGATGCCATGGCTGCGTCAACGCTTCCCGATCCAGCAGGTCCTGCTCATCAAAATCGATCTCCGAGAGATGCTCCTGCCCCATCTGGACCTCCACTCGGCAGGTTGTGCAGGAGGCATTCCCTCCACAGTCATAGCTCAATCGAAATCCCACTTCTTTCGCGGCCTGGAGAAGTGAAATGTTCTCTTCTACATCTCCGCTTCGTCCGTCTGAATGAAGAAACGTCACCCGCGGCATGACCCCTCCTAGGAATGCACAGCAATCCCAGCTGGTGCTTCTTGATAGGGACACCGTTGCAACCGAATATGCTCTTCATACTCGTGACGGAACAGCTTCAAACTACTTTGCACCAAGACGGAGGCTCCGGTCACGAGCGTGCAGTACCCAGTCCCTTTCACAAAGCCACAGAGCTGCAACATACTATCGAGATCCTTTTGCGTACCCTGTCCCGCTTCAATTTTCGTCATCAGCGTGGCTAAGTTTATGGTTCCCATCCGACAGGGAGGACATTGACCACAACTCTCGTTCTTGAAAAAATTAGAAAAGTGCAGCGTCTTAGCCACCATGCAGGTCGCATCATCGACAACAATGACACCCGCCGATCCTAACCCCGTGCCAGCCTTTTTCAACGAATCGAAATCCATGGGCAGATCGAGCTGATCCGCTGTCACCATGGAAAACGCCGGGCCACCTGGAAACACGGCTTTGATCTTGCGGTCGTTTGGCACTCCACCGCCGCATTGTTCAATCAGATCTCGAATCGTCACGCCCATCGGCATCTCGTACACACCTGGTCGATTGATCGATCCACTCAGCGAGAACATCATGGTCCCTGGACATTTCTCCGTCCCGACCTGCGTAAACCACGAGGCACCCTTATGGAGAATACGAGGGATGTTGCAGAGCGTCTCCACATTATTGACCAGAGTCGGCTTGCCATAGAGGCCGAAATCGGTTGGATAGAATGGGGGCTTCTGTCGCGGCATTGCCGGACGACCCTGCATCGACTCGAGCATAGCCGTCTCTTCGCCGGCGACGTAGCTTCCATGGCCGTCAAAAATCTCCAGCTCAATATCGATCCCGCTGCCAAGCACATTCTTCCCGATAAACCCACGCTCTCGTGCTTGGGCGATGGCCTTCTTCAGATTCTGCTGTTCTTCGAGATATTCATGATTGATATAGATGAAGGACGCCTTCGCATTGACCGTATGGGACGCGATCAGACAGCCTTCGATCAACTGATGCGGCAGCGTTTTCAATAAGTGGCGATCTTTGAACGTACCCGGCTCGTGCTCCCCAGCATTACACACGAAATAGCGTTCAGGAACTCGATGGTTCAACACCTTGTCCCATTTGATTCCCGTCGGGAATCCTGCACCGCCTCGCCCCCGCAGACCGGCTTTTTTGAGCTCGTCAATGACTTGAGAGGCCTTCAACTCTTTGACACAGCGCTTCCAGGCCTCATAGCCACCAACTTTGAGATACCCCTCAATTTCCCAAGGGGATCCTTCCATCTGTTGAACAAGGCGTGGTTCTACGACCGTAGGCATAACTATGCGTCAGTGACTCTTGAAGGTTGAGACTGTACTATACGGCTCCACCTCTTCATCCGTCAAGGCGACGAACCGAAATGGGCCTGAATCTCAAGCAGTTAGGGCTAGGGGACCTATTCAAAGACTGGGTATAGAGGGGCAGACGAGGTCAGCAAGAAAGCTGGTGATGGAAAACCTCGCCGGTGGGCTAAACCCACCGGCGAACGGAATTGAAAGCCTATCTGAAATGGCTGCCGGCTCCCATGAAAAACAGCATGGGAATCGAGAGCATGAAATTCACGCGAGAAGCCAGCAAGGCGGTCCGTCCCCATTGCGCCATCTCAGGTGGCGCGGGAGTCCCCTGCGCGGCCGCGGTGACGGCGGCAATGATCTTTTTCTGGTTTGGCCAGATAATGCCGTGGACGTTGCCCATCATGATGATACCGAGCAACCCACCGATTGCCAGGGCCACGGCACCGGTCCCGCCCTTGTGGTACATGTGACCATACAACAACACCCCTGCCACCACGGTGACAGTGGCTCCATGCCGGAACCAATTGAGAGCAGCCGGCATCAGCTTCGGGATCACGACATTCTTAGTCGGCCCATCTAGGCTTTTCAAGAACGAGGCATTGATCAAGTTGAAGAAATACAAGAGCCCGATCCAGGTGATCCCGGCCAGGAAGTGCACCCAGCGAAGGATCATCTGGCCCCAGTCGCCTTCACCCGCACTAATACCGGTTAAACCCAAATATATCCCTACCAACACGATGGTGAGAACAAATCCCACTCCCATCGTCTGCATCGGACTTTCAAGAAATTTCATTGCTCTCTCCTCTGAACGGTTAACTGTCTAACCTATTGTCTGTACTGCAGTGTTTCTTCGAATGTCAAGCGCACGAATGACCTTCGTCGGCACGACGCCGGCCACCTAGAGGCACGTGAGATGATGGTAAAGGAGGTTCCTTAGGCCATCAGCCGATCCACGGTGCGACAGAGTTCCCGCACCGCGTTGGCCGACGTTTCCAACGCCGCCCGCTCATCACTCGTCAG
Source organism: Nitrospiraceae bacterium (assembly GCA_919902665.1). Lineage (GTDB taxonomy): Bacteria > Nitrospirota > Nitrospiria > Nitrospirales > Nitrospiraceae > Nitrospira_D. Next base: position 24,950 of record CAKKRK010000184.1, on the reverse strand, counting down.
TTCATACTCCAGAATCTGCTCGGCCCCGCCCCGGCCAATCTTCACTGGCACGCCGACGACGACGTCCTTCAGTCCGTACTCCCCATCACACAAGACCGCGCAGGGCATGACCTGCTTCTCGTCTTTATGTATCGATTCAACCATCGCCACCGCCGAAGCGGATGGAGCATAGAAGGCACTGCCCGTTTTCAAGAGGCCGACGATTTCAGCTCCACCATCCCGTGTTCGTTTGACGATGGCGTCGAGTTTCTCTTTCGACATCAGTTCCGACACTGGCCTGCCCCTCACAGTGGTATAGCGCGGCAGCGGCACCATTGTATCGCCGTGTCCGCCCAACACCATGGCCTGCACCTCCGTAGCCGGTACGTTGAGTTCAGCAGCAATGAAGGTCCGCATTCTTGCCGAGTCCAACACGCCCGCCATGCCGATGATTCTCGATTTCGGCAAACCACTGACGGAACGCGCCACATGGACCATGGCGTCCAAGGGGTTGGTCACAAGGATCAGGATAATATCCGGAGAGCGGGAGACTAATTCCGAGACGACAGATTTGACGATTTTCGCATTCGTCGCCAATAGCTCGTCGCGACTCATGCCCGGCTTTCTCGGCATACCGGACGTGATCACGGCGATCGATGATCCCGCGGTTTCCGTATAGGCATTGGTGCCGACCACCTGCGTGCTGTACCCACAGACTGGCCCCGCCTGTGAAATATCGAGCGCCTTGCCCTGTGGAACCCCTTGGGCAATATCGACCAAGACCACGTCGTAAAGATTCTTCTCAGCCAACCGCTGCGCCGTCGTCCCCCCGACGTTCCCCGCACCAACTACCGTCACTTTCGTCCGTTCCATCATCACCTCACATCAAGTATCGAGGACTGAGGGCCGAGGACTAAGCCGTTTGAGTTTGGCGTCTCAGCCCTCAGCACTTCGTCCTCAGTCCTAGCCTAATGTCCATGCTCCGTCCAGCCCGCAACTTTAAAGTTGATCGTGCAGACGAAATTATCTTCGTCATAGAAATTGACCTTGATCTTCTTCTTGCCGAATGTTGTTGCCAGAAACTCTTCCGGATTGTCGACCAGTGCCTGAAAGCCACCCGGAGGATACTCAGCCAAGTCATGAAAGACTACGATCATCCCTTCCTTGACTTCCTGCAGCACCTTCACCCGGCAACGAGGATAGACGTCCCAGAACTTGGCTTCGATCATCTCCTTCGTCGGCTCCGCACGATCTTCGCCGGGCTTCACCACCTGTCCAAACTTGGCTAAGCGACGGACATAAGGATACTGATGCCCCGTGAAGAGCTTATACAACCAGGGGGGAACCGTCGGCTTTTCTGTCGAGTTGGTCATACGCTTGATGGAGTTAGGCTGTCAATTGCCTGTAAATGAGCGGCAGCTTGGTTGGAAGGGCTTCGACACTATGAATGACGCAGTACCGCGCCTCTGCATACATGCGATGCAGATAGGTCTCTGCTTCCCGGTCGATCGTGACGCAAAAGGTCTCGACCCCCCGTTGTCGTGCCTCCCGGAGTGCCACTTTCGTATCTTCCAACGAGTATTCATCCTTGTACTGATCATCCAATGGTCTTCCGTCGCTCAACAGCACGAGGACGCGGTTCTTCGCTTCCCGCGCCACCAGCTTCGCCGTGGCGTGCCGGATCGCCGCCCCGTCTCGATTCTGATGACGAGGAGCCAAACCACCAAGCCGATGAGCCGTTGCCGCCCCGAGTCGGTCGTCGAAGTCTTTGATCGTGAGAAACTCGACCCTCCCTCGTCCTTGGCCCGAGTAGGCATAGAGTCCATACTGATCACCAACGGCATCCAGCGCTTCACACAGGAGTACCAGACCTTCCTTCTCAATGTCGATCACCCGCCGACCGGTTCCGAGGTCTCGGCTGGTTGATCCACTGATATCAATGAGGAACACCACTGCTACGTCGCGCTCTCGCTTTTCCCGTCGGATGTAGAGCCGATCGTCGCCTTCCATGCCTGCCCGCTGTTCCCCTGCTCGTCGGACCACGGCATCGAGATCCACCTCTTCCCCATCAGGTTGCCCCGCCATGCGGCGGAAGGCTGGAGGACGCAAGCCTTCAAAAAATCGGCGCAGCGACTTGACGGTACTCTGCCGGGAGACCAACGTCTCCGTGACGAAGTCGTCGGACCCGGGGTCCGCTGGTCGTTCCACCACACGACACCAATTCATCCGGTAATCCTCAATCCGATAGTCCCATTCAGGGTAGAGAATGGCTCGTTCGCCATGAGCCATTGTTTCCTGCATCTGTTGGGCATCGACCTCAAGGGTCAGGCATTCTTCAACAACCGACGGCAACGATCGCCCTTCGCGTAACATGTCTTGGCTTCCGGATTCGTGGTCCCCGTTCCGCACCTTTTCTTCCAGCGAACGGTCCGATTCTGTTGGAGGCTTGTGTTGCTGGTCCAACTGTTCCTGACTCCACGTGATGAACTCCGGATTCATCTCGCCACGATAGGCCACATCAGTCACTGCGCGGTATTGGTCACCCGGCTGCTCCGGTTTTGCCTGTCCCGCTTCCGCATCCTTCGGCTCCTCCTCGCGTTTCTCTGCCGGTATCATCTCACCGCGAGCTGCCAGCAGCTCTTCGATTCGCCGGTAGACCGCATCGACGACACGAACTACTTCCTCAGCTGTCGCTGTGGTTTTGCGAATAGATTCACACATACTCCAAAGGAGCGTCACTTCTTCTTTGACGGACTTTGGAACCGCAGAATCCGCCGATTCACCGGTGGAGAGTCTCAAGAGACCGTCAACAACCAACTCCTGTACCGTCAACCCCTGAGCCGGATCACGTGGGGTAATGGATTCCTCTGCCAATCGAGCGAGATCACATCGAAGTCCTGGGTACTCGGTTTGCAGCAAGAATTCTATCCGCGTGTCTTCCAGCACGATCCAGAGATCTCGCACCAGGGCGGGGTTCGGATAGAGCTGAAACAGAGCAGCCAGCGTATCGGGTCGCACTGCATTGGTTCGACCATAACGCTGTGGCACGGTTTCAACCAAATCAGCCAGGGATTCGAGCCTGAGTCGATACGTGCCGAATTCCAAGTGCCCAGCTTCATGAGCCGCCATCACGAGATAGAGACGCTCGTTTTCAGCAGCCGTCGGGTACCGACGGAGCAGCGCCGGCAACGAAATGGTGCTCCCGTCTCCGCTGACCGTCGCACGAGCTGGGGACGTCACAGAATCAGGAATCGCCGTCACGGCGACATCGGTTCCACAGAGTCCCTGGACGAACAGTTTCACTCGTCGCGCGACCTGCCGAAACGGCACCCCGCTCAAGGCGAGTTCGACCGACACCAGTGCTTTCCTGGACTCCACCGAAAAATAGGCCCGCGCGCCGTCTGGACTGTAGGCCGCGACTTCCATCCCAGCCTTAAACCAATTCTCAAATCTCGTGAACGCGTCGGGCCCATGTCCGATGAGTTGGACAAGTTCGGGGGCACGACGCAGGTACTCGAGTGTCACGTCAGCATGCTTTTCAGCAAGCAACGCGCCGTACTGCAAGAGCCGGATGCGCCATTCCAGTGACGGCAACGTCCCTAAGAGATCGGGTGACTCTGCGAGCCACGTCATGCTCGACTCGGGGGAATGTTCAGCTAACACGAGGCACAGGGACACGACCTTTTCCCGAATGGCCGGGTGTTCGATGTTTCGAAGAATGGCCGGGCTGGTTCTGAGATACTCCATGGTCGCCACGTAGTCTGGCTTCCCGAGGCTATTCGGTATAATCAGTTTCATGCCCAACGTTGCCCAATCCCTCACGCTTTCCAAAGGCAGCACCGCGGCCAAACTAGGGACCTGTCGGATGAACTCAAGCCCGACGACGACATTGACCTCGGTCAGTTCAATACCGATATCGAGCCATGAGCGCAATTGGTTCGGGGCGACGATGCTTAGAATCTGCGGGGCACATCGAATGTATTCAAGCGCGACATTGGCATCCTGCTCGGCGATTTCCAGACCAATGGTCAGGACTTCGGTGCGTGCATCGACTGGTTCGATCAACCCGAGAACCATGGGACTATCCTTGAAATATTTGAGGGCAGATGCGCCTGAGGATTCTGTCAGGACAACGCCCAGATCGAGCCAGAGTAGAGAGTGCGCGAGACCAGCCCGCTGGTCGAGCTCAGGCAATGCCGCTAGGGCCGCAGTAGCTGCTTTCTCAGACAACTCTTGGAGTTCATCGAGCAAGGTGAGCACCTGTGCCGCGGCATCCGGTTTACCAGTGGCCTGCGACAAACGGGTCACCAGCGGCTCTGCGACCGCCAGACTCAACTCGCGGACCAGCCGCTGCAGCAAGATCTGTTGACTCGACATATCTGTCATGACTTGGTATGAAATCAGCTGAAGGGACGGATTGTAAAGCAGTGATTTACCCTTGTAAACTAGCGGTTCTGCCCATCGTCGCTCGAGAGGAGAAGGTCCATGGCTGATCCAACACAGGAAAGTCTCGAGAAGATACGAAAGTTCGTACAAGGGTTTGCCGAGAAAAGCGGAACCATGATGCATCCCAACCCTGCCGTGACGGAGGCGGTGGTGAAGGGATTAGCCTCTCATATCGACGAACTCGGGAAACCACTTTGCCCCTGTAACTTTTACAAGGATAAAGCAGCTGAAGCCAAGCTCCGACGGTGGATCTGCGCGTGCGATGAAATGCAAACCTACAAATACTGTCATTGTCTCCTTTTCGTTCGCGAAGACGGATTGCCGATTACGGAATATCTACCGGAAGGCCATGAAGGCCGAGAAGTGTATGGTCTGGTCATCGATCCGACCCCTGACAAGGGTCGCGCCCTCAAGCACAAAGCCGTCCTGTCTCCAACCGGATCGGACGAGTCTGCCACAGCGTCAGCTCTCTCGACATGACCTGGCGTGACAGACAACTCACGTGCTGGTTCATCTGTCTATTGCTGATCTGTAGCGTCCACGTGGCGCCAGCACAGGCAGTGGTGTCGGGCTCATCGAACCCACCGACCTTCAACGAGAAAGAGCTTTTCGCCTACAGGGCAAAAGGCCGGGGAAGTGCCGCCGGACAGGTATTCTTGCGTGCATCCTCTGGAAAAGCCGTGACTCAGGCGGGGGCCTCGATCTACCTGATTCCAATGGCTTCCTCTACTCGCTATTGGTTCGACAAACATGTACGAGAGAACTCGTGCCCATCAAAGAGCGGAGCATCGTCCCCAGAAAGTCCTGTACCTCATGGGTCGCCTGTGGAATGCCTTCGTGAGGTGATGGCCCAACTGCTGACCGATAAGAAACTGATTCCCTATCTTCGCACGACGAGAGCCAATCCAACCGGTCATTTTTGGTTCACGAAAGTTCCTACCGGCCGCTATTATGTCGTCAGCCTTCTTGAGGGAAGCGGTGGAGCCCACCAGGATGAACGAGCGGTCGGAATCGCCTGGCTGACCATCGACCTCGATGTTGACGAAAAAGCAACCAACCTGGTGGTCACGGACTGCAAAAGCGTTCTCTGTTGACCCACCGCTTCCTCCGCTGCCAGTCTGTGTGGTCCAGTCATGAGGATAGGCCATGAGAATTCTGCTCGTTGAAGACGACGCCGATCTGGCTCAATTCATCAGAAAAGGATTGAAAGAGGAGCACTATGTGGTGGACGTGGCCACCGACGGTGAAGAAGGCTTGGCATTGGCGTTGGGCAACGCTTACGATCTGCTGATCTTGGACATTATGCTCCCCAAGCTTGACGGCCTCACCCTCTGCCGCCGTGTTCGAGACAAGGGATTCATGACTCCGGTGTTGCTTCTGACCGCGCGCAACACGGTGGAGGACAAGGTGTCGGGGTTTGATACCGGCGCAGACCAATTTCTGCCGAAACCGTTCGCTTTCGTGGAACTGCTGGCTCAAATCCGGGCCCTCTTGCGCCGAGGAAGTCAGCAACCACTAGTTCATCTCCAAGCGGCAGATCTGAAGCTGGATCCGGCTTCTCATCGTGTCTGGCGGGCAGGACAAGAAATCGCTCTGACAAATAAAGAGTACGCCTTGCTCGAGTTTCTCTTGCGAAACAAGAACCGTGTGCTTACACGAACCGCGATCATTGAACATGTGTGGGATATCAGCTATGACCCCATGACGAACATCGTCGACGCCCATATTCGAGCCTTGCGCGCGAAGATCGACCGGGATTTTTCTCCGCCTTTGATCGCAACAGTCCGCGGCGCAGGGTACATGCTCGAGGAGCCGGACTCATCGGCATGAAATCTCTACGCAGTTTGATCAGTTGGTCCGCCTTCGTCTTGATGGCAGGGCTCATCTTGTTTTCCGCGCTCGTGTACGCGGTGAGCGAGGTTCTGCTGCATCGTTTTGTGGATGGACAACTCTTCGCGTTGGCAGAAACGCTTGCCAAGATCGTGGAGCAGCACCCCGAAATACTCACGCGAAGGGCTCAGGGCAGCGCACTGGCCGCCGACGTGCGGCGTTCCTATGAGCTTCCGGAAGTGCCGCATTCTCTTCAAGTGTTTTCTCCAGACGGCCGGCTCATCTGGACAAGTTCCAACACAGCAACGCCACCTTCACTTCCAGCTGACGTGCTTCAACGAGTCGAGCATGACCACACGGTGTTTGAAACGGTTGACTCGGCTAGTATCCCGGCTCGACACGTGTTTCTGTCTACCGTACAAGACGGCCAACTGCGGTATGTTCTGCAGGCACAAACCTCGCTGCTTCATTACCGGGAAACTCTGAATGGCCTTGTGTTTCTGCTCGCCCTCGGGTCCGGAGCGACGCTGCTTGTCGCCTGGGTCGGCAGCCTCTGGTTGGCAAAGAAGGTGCTGGCCCCAATCGACGCGTTGTGCACGGGCGCCGAAACGATGTCGGAAACCGATCTGGGGAAGCGCCTGGCGATGGATTCACCCTATCGAGAATTTCGGCGACTCACCCAGGCGGTCAACTCCGTCTTGGATCAGTTCCAACGCAGTAGCGAGGTCCAACGGAACTTCTGCGAGATCGCCGCCCATGAGATGAAGACCCCTCTGACCATCCTGCAGGGAAACCTGGAAGTGGCGCTTATGAAAGCGAGGACCCCGGAAGAATATCATGAAGTGTTACTCAACAATCTCCAGCAAGTGGATCGGCTCATCGCCTTGACCCGTCCACTCTTGACGCTCGCGAAATTCACCAGCAGTAAACCTCCGGTCAATCTCATCCCGCTTGCCGTGGAACCTCTGATTCAAGACCTCGTGGATGAGTTGATGCTCTTGGCGGATGACCGTCAGATCACCTTGCGGTTTGAATCCCAACCGGTTTCCGTCGTACTCGGCGATGCTCAGTGGCTCAAACAAGCATTGATCAATTTACTCGACAATGCGCTGCGGTACACTCCATCCGGTGGAGCCGTGACCATCCGCCTGCAGGCCGTTGGTCACGATGTGACAGTGGCGGTCGAGGACACAGGCCACGGAATCGAACCCGAGAATATTCCCCATCTGTTCGAGCGATTCTACCGCACCGATTGGGCCAGGGCGAAAGATTCCGCTGGCACCGGGCTTGGACTGCCCATCGTGAAAGAAATCATGGATGCTCACGGCGGGAGCATTTCCGTTACAAGCGAAGTCAACAAAGGCTCTGTCTTTACCCTGCGTCTCCCGGCCCTCGCCCAACACAAAGCGCTCGCCTAAGCCTTTTAGAATCCTGACCCCCTCGCCACAATCTGAGTCGTAGATTCCACAAACTCTAGGTTCGTTCGCCGTGGGTCGTGTTGTGGTGAACTGACCCTTGTCACCAGCGTAGAAGGGGCACACATCATGAAGAATTCTTCACAGTCTCATCATGGCTGCTTCATCTTGGAGGCGTATATAGGTAGGAAAGCGAAAGGGGGTGAACAACAATCATGATTTCCTTTATCGAAGTGTTCTTATTGGTCGCCATATTCGGAGTGTTATACGCGATGTTGCAGCTTGCGAGCCGGTGACCCGACTCGGACGATGCTGTGGAGCGACCTGCTGGAGACGGGGGCTGAGCAGAGAAGGTCATGCTTGCCAGTCACGTACACATTTGTGACTCGTGCTCGCCCCCGACAGAGGAAGCGGTTTCCACATGGTCTGTGAGTCGTGTTGTGATCTCGATTAGTCATACCGCAACATCACAGGCGTCTGGTTCGGTGTCGCCCTGGGTCCTTGTTAGTTCGCAGATCCCGATCAGACAGGTCATGCAGTCTGGTGCTGCCCCCATCATCATCCTACAAGTCAGTCCCTACCTGAGAACTACGGCTTTCTAGACACAGCCTCATTATTCGGGCAGTTCGTCTTCGAAGAGTTTCACGATATCCATCACTTGCTGGTGTCACTCGCCGATCAGTTGGCGTGCGGTTCGGTTGCCGAATCATGAAGAATTCTTCATGATTTCATCACAGACCCTTCATAGTCGAGAGCTATACTTTTCATCAGGTGAAAGGAGGTGAAGATCTATGATGACGATATTCTTTGCGTTGCTCGCCCTGACTGCTGTTCTTGGAGTGATGTATAAGGCCGTGTACCTTGACCGTAAATAGTTAAGGAGAACCGTCTCCTCTCTCGACTAGAGAAGAGAAGGCCGTTGTTCCTTCGAGGTAGGACACCGAGCAGCCGCTCGTACCGATATAACTGCCCACGCCCTGTATGGCATCCGCCACCCATGGGGTGGGCACGGTAGGATTTCCTAGTTGTGTCGGCCGAGTTCGTTGAGGTGAAAGCGGAGAGGTTTCTTAATCGTCAACGCGCGTTGACCGAAGAGGGAGCTTCCACCCTACTTTCGTTCTTTGATCGCTCGTTCCACTTCTCTGCCAGCTTCCCGAGCTTTGATCGATTCTCGACGATCATGTTGCTTCTTCCCTTTGGCTAACCCCAGTTCGACCTTGACCTGGCCCCGCTCAGAAAAATAGATGCGGAGCGGGATCAATGTAAGGCCCTTCTGCTGAGTTTTCCCCAGGAGCTTGTTGATCTCCTTTCGATGCAGGAGCAATTTGCGGGTCCTGATCGGGTCGTGGTTCATCATGTTGCCGTGACTATAGGGACTGATATGGCAATGATGGAGAAAAACCTCGCCCTCTTTGACGTCCGCATAACTGTCTTGTAAGTTTACTCGCTTGTCCCGAAGTGATTTCACTTCGGTGCCCTTGAGCACAATTCCGGCCTCGAACTTTTCTTCGATAAAATAATCGTGGTAGGCCTTCCGATTGGTAGCCACGACCTTCCCCTGATCTTCAGTCTCTTTAGCCATAACTCGACACCGACGCCTTGATCTATTTCTCCGCTACCGCCTATGATGCCACATGGCTGGCCCTCGCACACTCGATTCCTTTGGGAGCATCCTGTCCGGTCTTTCCAAGCGGCTTGGTCTTGAATCACGACTGCTGGAACTTCGCTTGCAGCGTCGTTGGCATGAGCTCGTGGGCGAGCCCATGGCGTCTCATACCTGGCCGGCTCAGATTCGCTTCAAGAAGCTCTACCTCGTCGTCAGAAATTCCGTCTGGCTCCAACAGTTGACGTTCCTCAAGCCGGCGCTCTTAACGAAGCTGCAGGCAGAGTTCGGGACCGAGTGTGTGGCCGACATTGCGGGTCGGGTCGGAGAGCTTCCCGCCTCGTCGGAGGCGTCTTCCGCACCTCTCACCACCGATCTTGGGTCACCTCAGCCAGGAGAATCTTCAGCTGAGGTGTGCTCACATACCACTGTCATTCAAGATCCTGCGCTCCGTGAGCACTTTAGAAAGGTGATATCGGCTTACCTTGTGCAGGCTCCGCCTCCACCGGCAAAGAGTCCGTCACGCGTCCCTTGAAGAGGATCCGTGTGTTGTTGGAGATGTGGCCATTCTTAGGGATAGGTCCCACGCCTCCCTCTTCTTCCTGATCCTGCAATCGATAATACCCGCGCATGTGCCGTTCATAGTCGTTGATGACTGTCGCATCCCCAGCCAAATACTTCGCCAGCACCTCTGGATCGGTCCATCCGTGGTCGTCGAACACGTAAATCGTGATCTGTCTATACCAACCACTGGGATCGCCTGGAGTGGTGGGGTGGATCTTCATGGGAGCGAAATCGTGCGTTTGGTGGCCGACCTTTCGAAAACGCTTCACCAGCGATTCGATCTCCTCATCGGTGGTTCCGCGGGGAACGTCCGTGGTGACGGTCTGGCTTGATTGTGCACCGACCGTATAGGGGGGAATCGATCGATCGGGGCGGCTGAGGTACATACCCCCCCAGATCAAGGCGAAAGATCCCACAAAGACGCTCAGTGCGATCTTGACGACGATATCCATCGGCTTCTTGGTTGTGGGACCGGAGGAAGACGGAGACATAGGAGAAGTCGCTTCCTCGTGCATGGAACAACTACACGGCTCGGTGGAATTAGGCTTCGGGGGTGTCTTCCGAACCCGCGTCCTCTCGTTCGATCACTTCCGCCAATCTGGCGACGCCCACCACTCGATCTCCTTCGCCGTCGAGGTCGAGAATGCGGACACCTTGAGTATTCCGGCCAATCTCACGGATATCGTCAACTTTGCAACGGAGTACCTTCCCTTGCGCCGCCATCAACATGATTTGGTCGTCATCTCGTACTTGAAGAAATCCCACCGCCAGACCGTTTCGCTCCGTCGTCTTGACGCTGATGATGCCTTTGCCGCCACGACCCTGGATACGGTATTCACCCACAGGTGTTCGTTTGCCGTAGCCACCTTCCGTGACGGTCAAAATGGATGTCGTGGAATCCGGGGTGATGGTTTCCATGCCGATAACTTCGTTTCCCTCTTCGAGGGTGATCCCTTTCACCCCATACGCCGTCCGGCCCATGGATCTCACCTCTTCTTCTTTGAATCGAATGGTGAGGCCCTGCCGTGTCCCGAGAAGAATTTCCCGCTGTCCATCGGTCAGTTGAACACTGATCAGCTTATCGCCGCTCTCAAGTCCCAAGGCGATGATCCCGCCTTGCCGTGGATTGCTGAACGCGGACAGTTCCGTCTTTTTGATGATGCCCTTCTTGGTGCCCATCACGATATACCGGTCGTCCCTGAACTCTTTCACCGGCAATGTGGCCGTGACCTTTTCATTACTCGACAGCGCGAGCAGATTGACGAGCGCTTTGCCCTTTGCAGCACGGCTGGCCTCAGGAATTTCATGGACCTTTAACCAATACACCTTGCCGGCATCCGTGAAAAAGAGCAGTGAATCATGTGTGGAGGCCGTGAAGAGATTCACGACGAAATCTTCCTCCTTGATCCCCATGCCGATCTTGCCTTTTCCTCCTCGTCGCTGGGCACGATAGAGCGACACGGCATTTCGTTTGATATATCCGGCATGAGAAATCGTGACGATCACTTCTTCTGCTGCAATCAGATCTTCCAGAGTGATTTCCGCCTCTTCCTTGACGATCTGTGTCCGCCGCTCGTCCTTATACGCTTCCCGAATTTCGGTCAGCTCGTCCTTAATGATCGTCTGGACCAGTTCCCGGTTGGCGAGGATGGACTTCAAATACTCGATTTGCTTCAGCACGTCTTGGTACTCTTCGACGAGTTTCGTCCGCTCAAGCTGCGTTAAGCGCTGGAGCCGCATGTCAAGGATCGCACTAGCCTGGATTTCGGTAAGGCCAAACTCGCGCATCAACCCGGCCCGTGCTTCGTCCGGCGATTGCGACCGACGTATGAGAGCGATCACGGCATCGAGATTGTCGAGTGCGATCTTGAGCCCTTCGAGGATATGCGCCCGCTCTTCCGCCTTGCGCAACTCGTAGGCGGTGCGGCGGACGACGACTTCCCGTCGGTGATCGAGGAAATGATGCAGAATTTGTTTGAGATTCAGGACTTCTGGACGATTGTTGACCAGCGCCAGCATGATGACGCCGAAGGTGGTTTCAAGAGGGGTGTGTTTGTACAGATTATTCAACACGACCAGCGGGATTTCACCTCGCTTGAGCTCGATGACCACCCGGACCCCCTCACGGTCCGATGACTCATCTCGCAAATCGGAAATGCCTTTGATCCGGTCTTCCTGAACCAGCTCGGCAATTTTTTTGATCAATGACACTTTATTGACTTGATACGGAATCTCCGTCACAAGGAGCCGTTCGCGGTCGGTGCGTTCATCGATCTCTACCACGACTTTTGCCCGCAACTTCAAGAGACCCCGACCGGTCTCATAAGCTGACTTGATCCCGCTCATGCCGTAGATGAACCCAGCCGTTGGAAAATCAGGCCCCGGGATCTTCTTCATTAACTGGGCGATCGTGACGTCTGGATTCTCCAACAGCAGAAGCAATCCATCGATGATCTCAGCAATGTTGTGCGTCGGAATATTCGTGGCATAGCCGACCGCGATGCCGCCCGCTCCGTTAATGAGGAGATTCGGCACCCTGCTCGGCAACACCAGTGGCTCCTGTCTCGATTCGTCGTAGTTCGGACCGAAGTCGACCGTTTCCTTGTCGATGTCGGCCAGCATCTCTTCGGCGAGTTTGGTCATGCGCGCTTCGGTGTAGCGCATCGCGGCCGCTGAATCGCCGTCCATCGATCCATAGTTCCCTTGGCCATCGACGAGGGGATAACGCATGTTGAAGTTCTGCGCCATCCGTACGAGGGTATCGTAAATGGCCGTATCACCGTGGGGATGATAGTTGCCCATGATCTCGCCCACGATCTTGGCTGACTTGCGGTAGGTCCGATTGGAGGCGAGGCCCATTTCGTTCATACCGAACAGGATGCGGCGATGGACCGGCTTGAGCCCATCGCGGACGTCGGGCAATGCGCGTCCTACGATGACGCTCATCGCATAATCGAGGTATGACGACTTCATCTCGTCTTCTATCGCGATGTGGCCTAAGCGCTCATCAGGGGGCATATTTCCTCATTAATCGTTACTCGTGAAATGTGAAACGTAAGGATGTAGTCGGTGTGTTCTCTTGTGATCCACGATGAGTGAATAACGTCATACGTCCAAGTTTCTCACTTCGAGGGCATGCGTTTGAATGAAATTCCGGCGCGGTTCGACTTCATCGCCCATCAAGATCGTAAAGATTTCATCGACGCCGGTGAGGTCTTCAAGCGTCACGCGCAAAAGCGTACGCATTTCAGGATTCATGGTCGTTTCCCAGAGCTGCCCCGGGTTCATCTCGCCGAGCCCTTTGTAGCGCTGGATGCTGAGCCCCTGCTTCCCCATATCCAAAATCGCCTTCACCAACTCATCGGTCGCCCGATAGTGATGTTCTTGCCCTTTGGCCTTGAGCTTGTACGGAGGGCGTCCTAACCCAACAACCGACGGAGTCAGTTTCTGTAGTTCACGAAAGTCCGCGGAACCGACGAGTTCATGTGTCACACACAGTTCATGAGTAACGCCGTTCGCATGCAGCCGGCAGACCACCTTATTTGATTGATGTTCTTCATCATCCAGCACCTCAAACTCCGGCATTACTTTTGGAAATACCACGGCCAGCGATGCCTTGACGTTCTCGACCGATCGTTGCAGTGCGGTTCGATCCTTAAGACGCTCGCGATCGAGCCCTGGTTCGTCGACAAAGGTACGGAGCATCGCGGCTTCGTGGGACTTCTTATTGAGCCGACCGAGCAAGGTTTCAAAGGCAATCATTTTCTTCAGAATCGGCAACAGCCGACGTCCGGTCACATACCCTTGCGCCCCTTCCAGATACAGTTCGACATCTTCGACCGCCAGATCGGCTAGGTATTCGTTCAATAACCCTTCATCTTTGAGATACCGTTCCGTCTTGCCTTTCTTCACTTTGAACAACGGCGGCTGAGCGATATAGATATACCCCCGTTCGATCAGCTCGGGCATCTGTCGGAAAAAGAACGTCAAGAGCAAGGTTCGGATGTGGCTACCGTCCACATCAGCGTCGGTCATGAGAATGATCTTATGATAGCGGGCCTTGGCGATGTCGAATGCATCTTTCTCCGGCTTGTCGCTCTCTTCACGCTTGCGGCCGATGCCGGTTCCTAGTGCCATGATGAGGGTCCGGATCTCATCGCTGGAGAGCATCTTGTCAAAGCGCGCCTTCTCGACATTCAAGATCTTGCCTTTCAGAGGCAGGATCGCCTGGAACTTGCGGTCACGTCCTTGCTTTGCTGATCCGCCGGCTGAATCACCCTCTACGATGTAGAGTTCGCTCAAGGCCGGATCTTTTTCCGAACAATCAGCCAACTTCCCGGGTAGCGAACCGCCGTCGAGTGCACTCTTTCGCCGGATCAGATCCTTGGCTTTTCTGGCGGCTTCGCGGGCACGGGCCGCGTCGATAGCTTTGCCGATGATCTTGCGAGCAACCGGAGGATTTTCCTCGAAATAATTTCCCAAGGCCTCGTTGACAGCGGCCTCGACCACGCCTTTCACCTCGCTGTTCCCGAGCTTCGCTTTCGTCTGGCCCTCAAATTGCGGATTGCGTACCTTGACGCTGACCACTGCCGTCAGCCCCTCCCGCACATCGTCTCCTGTTAGGGATTCGGTTTCTTTCTTGAAGAGATCGTTCGCATTGGCGTAGCTGTTGATCGTCCTGGTGAGGGCCGCCTTGAATCCGACTAAATGCGTACCGCCTTCCTTTGTATTGATATTATTCGCGAACGAGAACAGGTTTTCCGCGTAGCTGTCATTGTACTGGAGCGCCACTTCCAGAACCATTTCTGGCTTCTCGACCTTGACGTAGATCGGCTTATGCAGCGGTGTTTTGGCTTCGTTGAGGTGCTCAACGAAAGACATGATGCCGCCCTTGTACAAGAACACTTGCTCTTTTGCCGGCTCTTTCCGCTCATCCCTCAGGGTAATGGCCAGGCCTTTATTTAAAAAAGCGAGCTCGCGGAGCCGCTGGGCCAACACGTCAAAACTAAACTCCAGCGTCTCAAATATTTGGCTGTCCGGTTTGAACCGAACTTGAGTCCCTCGGCGTTTTGTTTTCCCGGTTGCGCTGAGTGGAGCATCTGGCTTCCCACGCGCATAGCGCTGCTCGAACACTTGACCATCCTGCCAGATCTCCAGCTCAAGCCACTCCGACAAGGCATTCACGACAGAGATACCGACTCCGTGTAAACCGCCGGAGACTGTATAGGCTCCTTGCTCAAACTTGCCGCCTGCGTGAAGGACCGTCAATGCCACTTCGGCGGCAGACTTTTTTTGCGTGGAGTGCATGCCAGTGGGAATGCCTCGTCCGTTGTCGATGACCGTCACACTCCCGTCGATGTGGATCATGACCTCGATGGCTTCGCCGAACCCCGCCATATGTTCGTCGACACTGTTGTCCACGACTTCATAGACGAGGTGGTGGAGTCCATCGACGCCTGTGCTCCCAATGTACATCGCCGGCCGCTTTCGGACGGCATCGAGGCCCTCAAGGACTTTGATCTGATCGGCGCTGTAGCTGTCTGATTTGGGCTGGGAAGAGTCGTCTGTGGTCATCCGTTTCCTAACCATCTGTTGCGAAGTGGGGTTCGCTTTGTTTGTTCCTGGGATACGAGTACGATGCCGGCGGACTTTTTCACGATCATCCCGTTAAATCTTAATGGGCATGACCACACATTTGAACCCCGGGCTTTCCGGTTCCTGAATCAGACAGGGACTGAGCGGAGTGTCCATCTGAAGCGAGAGGGTTTCCCCATCCATCACGCTGAAGACATCCAACAGGTACCGGGCATTGAATCCCGTCTGGATGGCCTCTCCTTCATAGTGAGCTGGCAATTCTTCCATGGCTTCCCCGTAATCCGGACTGCTGGAAAACAAGGTCATCTTATCGGATGCGAAGGAAACCTTTACCGCGCTGGCTTTATCCTTAGCCAGTACAGACACCCGACGCAGCGCGCTCTCCAATTCACTTCGACTGACGCTGATCTTCTTGCCACTTTCTTTTGGGATAACTTGTTGGTAGTTCGGATAGTTGCCTTCCATCAACCGAGAGGTCAGCAGCAACCCGCTCTTTCGGAAGATCATGAGGTTTTTCGAGAAACCGATGAGCGGTTCGGCATCGACGCCCTCCTCCAAGAGACGGCGGATTTCATGCGCCGCCTTCTTCGGTATGATGGCTTTCATTTCCTGTGGTACACCTTTATTACCGGCCTTGCCGACTTCTTGCTCCGCCACTGCCAAACGATGGCCATCTGTGCCGACTAATCGCAGCGAGGTTTTCTTGTCGGTCGCAACGAGAGTGACCAAGAGGCCGTTCAAGATATATCGAGCATCGTTATCCCCGGCGGCAAAGAGTGTCTTCCGGATCAATTCCAGAAGGCCCTCTCCTGAGAGCGGTGTCAATCCCTCGCGCTCGATGGTTGGCAGTGCAGGATATTCGCTACTGGGAAGGCCAACAACTTTGAATTGGCTCTTCCCGGCTTGGATGGTCGTCCAGTTGTTATCCGTCGACGTCAGTTCGATGTCGCCAGGGGGTAACTCTTTGACGATCTCGTATAATTTTCTGGCTGAGATGGTGACACCACCAGTCGAGAGAACGGTTCCCTTGTACAGACCTCGTAATCCAATTTCGAGGTCGGTTGCGACAATTTCCACCCCATCCTGCTTGGCTTCCAACAAGATATTGGACAGAATCGGCATCGTATTTCGTTTCTCCACGACACCTTGGACTCGCTGAAGTCCCGTCAATAATTCATCTCGCCCAATACGTATTTTCATAGAGAATTCTCCCCGGGAAGCTCTTAACTACGAAGAATTTGCTCTTTCAATGTTTCAAGCGTTGCCTGCAACACCGTGTTGGTTTCCTTGGCCTTTGTGACCTGGCGACAGGCGTGAATGATGGTCGTATGATCTTTACCGCCAAATTGGCGCCCGATTTCGGGGTACGATGAATCAGTCAGCTCTCGACATAAATACATTGCGATCTGTCGAGGATGTACGAGCGTCTTACTCCTGCGGCGAGATTTCAACTCCGTCATCTTCACATGGAATTGTGTACAGACCGCCTCTTGAATATCATCCATCGCAACGATCTTTTTCTTATCCCCAATGACATCGCGCAAGACAGTCTTAGCAAGATCAAGGCTTATCACCTGCCCGGTCAGCGAGGCATAAGCACCTAGTCGAACCAAGCTGCCTTCCAATTCACGGATATTGTTCTTCATCGTGATCGATAGGAACTGGATGACATCTTCTGGCAGTTTAAGGCCATCATCTTCAGATTTTTTTCTCAGGATGGCAATGCGGGTCTCCACATCCGGCGGCTGCAAGTCTGCAATCAATCCCCATTCGAACCGAGATCGTAGACGCTCTTCGATATCCGGCATATCCTTAGGAAACCGATCACTTGAGAGAACAATCTGCTTATGTCCCTCATATAAGGCATTGAAGGTATGGAAGAATTCTTCCTGTGTGCGTTCTTTCCCGACCAGAAACTGGATATCGTCGATCATCAACATATCGATATGTCGATATCGTTTCCGTAAATCCATCATTTTGTCATATCGAATGGAGTTGATGACCTCATTAGTAAATTGCTCTGTCGTCAGATAGGCGATTCTTAGATCACTCTTTTCAGCGACATGATTTCCAATGGCGTTTAAGAGGTGGGTCTTCCCGAGTCCCACCCCTCCATAAATAAAGAGCGGGTTATAGGTCTGTCCTGGCTGTTCCGCTACAGCCATACAGGCCGCATGAGCAAATTGGTTGCCGGCACCGACTACGAATTTCTTAAATATATATTTTGGGTTGAGCTGGATTCCCCGTCGCGGCTTTGGCTGGGCGACACCTCTCGGCGCAGTCACAACACTCTGTGGTTCAACCTCCTGCACAGTGCTCTTTTGGCGGACTGTGAATGCAACACCCATCAGCCCTCCACCACGAGCCGTGGCCATGGCTTCCGCTAATAGCGGTCCATAATGAGCATTCAGCCATTCTCCAAAAAACTTATTCGGAACCCCAATATGCGCCGTCGAGTCTTCTATCCGGTCGAGATGAACCGGTATAAACCATGTGTCATACACCTGCTTAGGAACTTTCGCCTGGATATACTGCAATGCTTCTTGCCAAACAGTGTCAATACTCATAACTCGTCAAAACCGCTATACACAGGATTATTCACACTTGTGGATAACTACCATCTACTTCTCTTTATAACAGACAAAAAGCGACGCTGAATACCACGTCACACCAGGACATGTCGAGTTATATAAAGAAGATACAATCACTACCAATTCGCTCTCCATAAGCTTTTCACAGATCCCAACTGCTCTATAAAGATACAATCCCCAGTGTTATCCATCTCTATCAAGTAATACTTACTTTATAAAATCAACCACTTCACACTTATACTCAGTATTCACTTCACTACTCCTACTACCACTACTCCTAACTTTCTTATTTAACAAACATCGGAGTTATAGGGCTATAACCTTCGTACTTCCAAGGAGTATGTCGAGTATTTGTTCATATGATAGCCTTTCTCCTTCTGTGAATTGATTGATATTTGTTGCACATAATACTTTTCCTGGAAGAAGGGGATCCTCCAGAGAAAGTACCAGTGCTGAACTATTTTCAGGTAAGAGTGCCTGGGACAGAGTATGGAGTGGAGAACGAACGATATAGACAGCCGACAACATAAGAAGCCCCTGAGTCAAAACACAAGTGTGCAGTCCATAGATTGTACAAAAGATCGAATAGTTTCATTATTTTCACGCTTCACAAGGAAGTCATCCTGGATTACTACCTGATTCATCACATTAGGGAGAATAAATGGAATTTCGAGTTGCTTAATAGTAGGAAGATACTTTTCAAGGATATCAATATCGAGAATATCATCAGTCTCATCTCCTAGGAGACGGGCAGCCTCACCAAGGAGAACGACAGTTATCATGTGAGATCCAGCCGAAAGGCCAAGAGCAATACGGAGAGCCTCGACAGGTCTATGGGTCTTTCGAGGATCTTCTTGAATAACAACAACAACGTTTTTTGCCATAGAGAAGAAATAATCAGGTAAACGAGAGAAACGGATCACAAGCCTCGATAATTCCAGACAATACAACGAGGCCACAGAGCGACATTTTGGCGTCTATAGTTTCGGTTGGAACGTGGTGTTGTTGACACCCATAGGTGCAGGCAAAAATTTTGGCCCCTTCTTGGGCGAGACCTCGGTAGCGGTCGCTGTGAATATTCTTCACGCCTTCATCAATTAGGTATAAGTAGACCTCATGGCCAGCATCAAGGGCTGCGTGCGCGAGACCATGCACAGTCTCAGCGCTGGTGTGTGATGGGGGAAGAGCTAGGAGAAAACCAATCTTCTTTGAATCCACAGGAATTTATGATGAATTATATATAGTTATATACTATATCCACCATAAGAGATTAAGTGGTTTTTAGGGGAAAGTCAATTCAGAAAAGTGTGCACTTTAGGAGCTGGGAAGGAGAGACTGAATCTGAGGACTTAAAGTAGAGAGATTCACATCATGCTGTACTTTCGTCTCCATATCGCGAAGAACCGCCGATCCTTTCACGACTTCATCATCCCCGATGATAAGTGTGAAACGAGACGCAAGACGGTCAGCTTGTCGTAAGTGAGCCTTCAGGGTTGTGGATCGAAAATCGGAAACTGCGCGGAGTCCAGCAAGACGAAGTGTTTCCAGTGCCGTAAGACCGGCCACAGTACCCTGGTTACCAAAGCCAGCAACATAGATAGCTAGATCTTCCGGTGCTCTTCCTGTTGTGGACTCAGGCAACAACATCGACATTCTTTCGAGGCCGATGGCAAAACCAACAGCAGGAGTGGGTGGCCCTCCGAGAGTTTCAACCAGCTGATCATAGCGTCCACCTGCGCCTACAGCATTCTGAGCGCCTAAATTGGTTGCAGTGACCTCAAAAGTAGTGAGGTTGTAGTAATCAAGGCCTCGTACAAGCCGATGATTCAACGAATACGGTATCTTAATGGTATCGAGACCAGTGAGGACTTGCGTGAAGTATGAACGAGCTGCCTCAGAAAGAGAGTCGCCTAGGCGGGGTGCGCTTTCTGTAATTGTGCGACATTCGGGGACTTTGCAGTCCAGAACTCGCAGTGGGTTAGCGTCAATGCGATGTCGGCAATTTGCACAAAGGCCGGACTCCTGTTGTTTGAGGTAACTCACGAGGTGAGGCCGATACGTATCCCGATCAGCGGTATAGCCTAGGTTGTTAATCTCTAAGGTGAGACTGGGGAGATTAAGATCGGACAGGATCCGCCAGAGGAGGGCAATGACCTCGACATCGGCTCGGGGATCCGCCATACCAATTGACTCGACGCCAAACTGATGAAATTGCCTGAGGCGGCCGGCTTGGGGACGCTCGTGACGAAACATGGGCCCGAAATAGAAGTACTTCTGAGGAACGGGGATCGCGGCTCGATTGTGTTCGATATAGGCTCGGACAGTCCCAGCAGTCCCTTCAGGCCGAAGAGTGAGAGATGTGCCGTCGCGATCTGGAAAAGTGTACATCTCTTTCTCA
Organism: Nitrospiraceae bacterium; assembly: GCA_919902665.1. Lineage (GTDB taxonomy): Bacteria > Nitrospirota > Nitrospiria > Nitrospirales > Nitrospiraceae > Nitrospira_D. Next base: position 4,529 of record CAKKRK010000184.1, on the reverse strand, counting down.
ACAATGTCGGTCGAGGCACCGATGCTCCGCGCAAACAAGGTCGTCACTTCAAAGATCGGAATACGAATTTCATGAAATCCATACCGGCCTGCCCACCTCCTGGCAGTTTCTTCGATGAGGCGCCAACGAGGAGTCTCTTCCGGTAACAGATCTTTCACACCTTTAATGCCTTTAATCATCATCAAAAACGGCCCCCTCCTGCTCCCATGGAGCGTCACACAGCATGATTTGCGCGGACTATAGCGGCGCCTTCTGAGGCAAGTCAACGGACCTGAGCTTGCGCCATCCTGAATCGAGAGGTATAGTGCGCGGCCTACGGTTTAATTCGACGTGAAAGACCTTCTATGAGTCAGGATCAATCAGGTCGCCGGGTCATGGCTATCGCGCCTATGCCGCCGGAAAAATCCGCTTACGCGTTGGCACGTTACAGCCGATCGCCGGACTCCATCGAACAGAGCATCCGGTGGGTGCATGGCCATTCCTCGGAAAAGTTTTGGGATCAGTTTTATTTTGATTACGGTCATGCGTCGATCGCCGACCTCGGCCACGTCGTCATCTGTTTTGAAGAGATCTCGGAGCTGGCCGCCATTCGTCTGGAGGACGAGCCGCTCTGGGACGGTCAGGCCAAATCGAGCCGCTATCAGAACTTTGCCGCGAGCCGGTGGTTTGTACCGGGCCAGATTCGCGGGAGCGAAACCGAGGCAGTCTATGAAGGCATTCTCCGCAGTCTGTCCGAAATTTATCGATTACTGCATGATCCCCTGATCGCGTACCTCTCCGAACGGGACCCGCGTCCGGAGTCCATGAAACCGGCCGATTATCAGCGGACGATCGCGGCACGTGCCTTCGATGTCACCCGGTATCTGCTTCCTCTTGCGGCCAAGACGAATGTCGGGCAAGTCGTCAGCATCCGGACGTTGGAAAAACAGATGACGCGCCTATTGTCGTCGCAATTGCCCGAACTGCGGGGGATCGGCGAGGATTTGAAAGAAGCCTGCCAACGTCCGCCAGTGAATCTATGGGGCGAGCTCTGTGGTCAGACCGCTGGCCTGAGTGATCCATTGGCTCCGACACTCGCCCGGCATGCCAAGGCAAATACCTATCAGGAATCGGTCTACTCCGATTTGGCTCGCCATGCGAAAGAAGTCTTGCGCGGAGCAGGGCTCGATCAGCCTGAAAACTGGGGTACGGTCGAGTCCGTCGAGTTGCTTGATCCGCACCATCCGCTGGACGAAATTGTTGCGACGCTCCTCTATCGCGTGTCGCAGGCCCCGTACCGGAAGATCCTCGAGGTCGTGAAAGAGTGGTCTGAGAAGGAGAAACAGGCGACCATCGAAGTAGCCACGAGACAGCGCGGGCCATACGATGAACTCATCAAGGAATTCCGGAGTGGCTACGCGTTCAACTTTGATATTCTCATGGACATCGGTGCCTGGCGGGATATGCATCGCCATCGACGGTGCCAGCAGGTGCAGCAGAACTTCACGACCGTTCACGGCTATGAGATCCCACCACCGTTGATCGACGCCGGCTTGGATCAGGAATATCGGCAGGCGATGGATGCCGTGCGAAACGACATTGAACTGCTCAAGAAAAAGGACCAAGAAGCGTCGCTCTATGCCATTCCGTTCGGCTTCAAGGTGCGCTGTTTGTTTAAGATGGACTATGCCGAGGCGGAATATATTGCCAAGCTCCGGTCCGGTGTGAAAGGCCATTGGTCGTACCGAACCGTCGCCTGGCAGATGAAGCAGCAGCTGACCAAGAAATTTCCCTTCCTCGGCGAAGGCATTCAGGCAACACCGCCTGATGTTGAAGACGCGCTGACCCGATAAGACTTTCACATCGCGCATGAACACCCATCAGCAACAATGCGAAACGGCCATCGTAGCCGGAGCATGGGACACCGTGTTTGCCGACGCGATGGCCTGGAGTCGAGACCCGGATGGAGCGAAGGATCCGCGTCCGCTGTTCGCCCGCAACGTCGTCTATCTCATGCAGGGACGGTTTGCCGATGCCTGGAAAACCCATGCACTGTGTCTCGAAGCCGCGCAGGACATCACGGTGGTGGGGGAGTGGGTGAACGATCTGCTCAGCAGGCAGATGGAGTGCGGCTACGTGCATTTGGTCAAAGGTTTGTTCCTTGCGCAGTCAGGTCAATCGGAACAATCCATGCGATCGTATACGGAGGCCGCTCGATTGCTTCCGCAATCTGCCCATCCGCACTACTTTCTGGCCCAGATTCACGAACGGGCCAGCTATCCAGAAATGGCGATCAAAGAATATCGCGAGGCGGTTCGACTAGCTCCCGACTTTTCCCCAGCACGGATGAATCTCGGCGTCGCCTATCAAGACCAAGGGCGGCTGGAGATGGCGATCAAAGAATACCGGGAGGTGGTCAGGCTCACCCCCAACGATTCGGCCGCACACTCCAATCTCGCCTGTGCTCTGGCGGAACAGGGGAAGATGGAACCGGCGGTGCAATCCTACAAGACGGCGCTGAAACTGAACCCACAGGACGCCGAAGTCCACTTCGCCCTGGGCGGACTCTACGAAACGCGTGGACGCCTGGACCTGGCCCAAAAGAGTTATCAAGACGCGCTCAATGCCAATCCAGACTTTGGCGCTGCACATTCCGCGCTCGGTTGGCTCGCATTAGGCAAGCATCTGCTTCAAGAAGCATCGGATATCTTCAGCCGGGCGCTCAAGTGCAATGAGGAAGACGCACGGGCCTATCATGGCATCGCCGAAATCTATGCGATCCGAGGGAAGCGCCAAAGCGCGATGGAAAACTACACCAAGGCGATGAAGTACTATCAAGATCCTGAAAGGCGGAATCAGATCATGAACCAGCTGTTCCAGGAAGGGCAGGTGGGGGATTGAAAACAATGGGTTGGTCCTACTGTCTTTGCTGAGTATGCACCAATATCCATTCAGATTTCTCGACCAAGAGCACTGCTCTCTCAATGTCTGTTAGTCGAGAGGAATGATGTTGCTGAAAAGTTTGTTTTCTTTCATGCGAGAGGACGCCACTCGATACTGGAAAGCGGCCAAGGAGGTCGGGAAAAAGCTTTGGTCGAGTTTAACAAAGCCGTGTAGTGCTCCCCTGAAATCAAGCCACCTGGGTTGCTTGTTGCGCACGATATTGGACTGGGCTCCGATACCCGAGGGCGCTATGGGGCCGTTTCTCGTTGTACCAGTAGATCCAGTCCCGAATGATCCGCCTCGCCTCCTCAAACGTCTGGAACCTGTGCTGCCAGACACACTCGTCTTTCAAGCTTCGAAAGAACCGCTCAATCAGCCCATTCTGCTCGGGCGTATAGGGCGTGATGAACTCCTGCTGCAGCCGATAGTCTCGACAGGCCGGGCGAAACCGGCGACTCTGGAAAATCAGCCCGTTATCGCTGCGTAACACCGGCGCGTTCGCAGGCCGGAGCGTGCCGAAGCGCTGGAGGCAGGCGGCTTCCACGGCGCGCTCGGCTTCCTTCGCCCGACTCCGTAACGCGAACTCGTAGCCCACGATTTCCCGATCATGGCAATCAATCACGGCGGCAAGATGGGCCCAGCCGTCCTGCCCACACGGAATATGCGTCACGTCCATCGCCCACCGTTCATCACTGCGGCTGGCTCGGCTGATCCAGCCGTGCACGCGCGGCCGCGGGGTACACGACCGCTGATGGACCAACCACCGCTTTTGCTTCAGCACCCGATACACCGCCTTCTTGTTCACGATGTGCGCCGTCTGGCCACGCAAGAGTGCCCAGAGATGTCGATAGCCGAAGGTCGGATGCTGCTGAATCAACTGCTGGAGTCGCTCGACCCAGGGAGGGTTCAGGACTGCTCGGCGCCGTCCAACCCTCGCCACACGGTGCAACCGCGCACGCCCCACGGCCAAAACCCGGCAACTCCGCCGTTCCGAGACACCCGACAATGCCGCTCTCACGCGTCGGATGTCTTCCGGTCTAAAGGGTACGGCTTCAACGCCTCCCGTAAAATATCGTTGTCCAGGACAAGATCCCCGATCTTCTGTTTCAGCTTCTTGATCTGCTCGTCCTTCACGGCCTCTTCGTCCTTCGGCCGCGTTCGCAGCGCGTTCTCAGCCCCTACCAGAAACTTCTCCCACCAGTCTTCAACCTCGGCCACCGTCAGCCCATGCGTCCGAGCAGCTTCGGCGACGGACGTCTCGCCCTTCAAGATACTCACCACCAGCGCCACACGCCGTTTGGCCGTCCACCGTTCGATCGGTTCGGTTGCAGCTGTTGCCATCTCGCCACCTCCTCAGTCCACTCAGGACCATGTCGTAGGGGTGGTCTCAATTTCAAGGGGAGCAGGATAGCCGATCTGGTGGCTAGTCGGAGTTGTCTGTGGCGCCTTCATTACTCATCCGATAGACAATTATCTTAATCGGGAGAAAGAAGAACAAGACCTTATAAGGTATTACGTTACTAATATGCCGACGCAGTGTAAAGGGAAGAACAGAGGTGGCTCCGGTTGGTTGGACAGTTTTTACCAGTTCATAAGTGGTGCCTGGC
>CAKKRK010000183.1 GCA_919902665.1 Nitrospiraceae bacterium | reverse complement strand
CTACAACTGCGACTGTCACACCTACCAACAAGTGATCGAGCTATTTTGCCGGTTTATTCCCGCAATGACCTCGACCAAAGCATTTGAGTTGGCCTATCGGATCGACCATGATGGGGAAGCCATCGTCTTCACCGGATCGACGGAACAGGCGGATGATATTGCAGCAAAACTTGCAGGGGGTGGGCTCAGAGTGGCTGTGCAGTAATCTCCAGGTCTGCTTACTTCCGTTTAGACGTGCTCTTGGCCGATTTCTTGTTTGAGCTTATCGGCGCCTTTGTGGCAACCGGCTTAGAAGCCTCGCCCGATTTCTTCACAGCCTTTGACGCGCTTGATTTATCCTTTTTCTCCGACGCCTTGGACTTGCTGCTCTGCGAATGCTTCACGGGAGTCATGTACGCGGAGGTGCGGTTGACCTTCACCAATTGGTCTCCGCTGAGCACGCGGACTTGATACAGCTCAAACAGCTTGCTGATGGCTTTCGTGTCGCCTCGTCTCGCCGCATTCAAGAGCTTGCGGCGTTGATTCATCTCTTCTTCTTCGGTATGCGAAGCAGCTCGTCGTTCCATGCCCATCCTTCCTCAACACAGGCTGACCGACTGATCGGGGCTGCTGTGGTCTAATACCTACCCCAGCCAGCCTGAAAAATTGCCGAAGTATATCAGAATTATGACGTTTTGGGGAATATCGAATATTGTGCACCGTGGAAGGCATCACCCCATAGCTCTCATAACAGAAAGAGGCCGCAGGCTTGTGCATTTCACTCTTGAGTGGCATGACAAAGCACCGGTATAAGTATAGACGTCTCATATTTTTTCTAAGAGGAGATCCATGATGGAACATACACCAGAATCTTCGACTGTCTCCGATGACCCTCAAGCGCGCGATCTCCTACGCAGAGCCTTCGAAAGGACCGCACGGTGGCCAAAAGACTTTACGGGGTTTACGGCTGACCTCACCGTGAATGTGAACGGAAAAGAAACCAGCAGCCCCGTCATCGTCAAGGGTCCCCGCGAGGTATCCGTTCAACTAGGCGATGGCGACATCCAAAAGTGGGTGCAAGAGCAATTGGGCATGATCGCAGTCCATCGTGGACCACGGAGCTTTGAGGAGTCTGATGGGAAATACTCGCTCACGATGGAGGAAGACGGTCACCCGTTCGGCACCAAACTGAACATCCATGGCTCCAATTCCTTCTACCGGGTCAAGGACAACCGCATCACCCAGATCAACCGGAAGATGGCCCATCCTGGCATGAACCCCTTCGCCTTTACGATCAACGTTGAGGAGAGCGCGATCACACAGGACCAGAAAAATCTCACGACCAAGTACACGGTCTATTACTATTCGCCAACCGACGGCAAACTGACCAACGTAGAAAGCTTCACCGACACCCATCTCCGCGTCGGCTCCTCAGACCTTCCAGCGACCAGGCGGATTATCACCTACGAAGATGGCCAGGTCATCGTGAAGAGCCTGACCTTCACCAACCACAAGTTGCTCTAGCGATGGACTTACGCAAAGACTTTCCTCGCAGCATGAAATTCAGCCTGGCAGGCTATGCCCACCTCGCCCGTATGATCGACAAGTGCCGGGCCGTGCTTGCCGGAACAGAGGGGGAATATATCTACCCTTGTCCCATGGACGAACGGCTGATGGAGTTCGCAGGAATTACCAGCGAGCAGTTCACAGCTGCAGTGAAGGCCAATTCGACCGATGAAGAAGTCGCCAAGTGGCTTGGGAAAACGGCACAACCACATCAGCCAGCTGAATTGGAAGAATGGAATCAGCAGCTGTTGGCACGCGGACCAAGTTCTCCGGAAAGTGCGGCTCGATTCAACAAATACCTGGCCGCCATCGATCCCTCGCGCACCGACCTCACCGCCTGGTCGGATGTGCAGGACTTGGAAGAAGGGCGGGTCGTTCCGAGACGAGAGCCGGCACATCAGTCTCAGTAAGTAAGCGCCGGGTATTTGCCGAGGTAGGTAGGGTTTTCCGCCTGCGCCACCATGAAGTGCGCCACATCAGCGCGGGAAATAGCCCCCACGCGCATGCCTTCCACAAGGTTGTCCAATACGCGATAGTGGCCAGTCATTGCGCCGCTCGTTAAGCGGCCCGGGCGCACCATTGCCCAGCGCGAATATCCGCTGGCAATCAGCCGCTCCTGCTCACTTTTGTCCACATAGGCTCTCTTGAGAAACAGCGTGAAGAGAACCTTCATGGGGATCGAGTTGTAGCCCCAGCTGTCGCCGGCGCCGAAACCAGTGAGCACGATGAGTGTTGGAGAGGAGCCCATCTCTCGAATCGTTTGCAACAGGATGCGTGCAGAGTCGGAGAACAGCGTCGTGGCGAAGGGGCTCTTCACGCCAAGGGTCACAAGGACAGCATCAGCCCCCTCCACTGCGGCTTTTACATCGTTTGGGTTTGTCGCACTGCCCTGCACCCTTCGCAGTTTGGGGTGGCCTGGAAGCGGAACAACCCGGCGCGATAAGGTAGCAACCTCATGCCCATGCTGTAATGCAAGACGCGTGACCTCAAGCCCAATACCAGCCGAGGCTCCGATAATGGCGATCTTCATGTTCCCTGTGTTCTTGTGTCAAAACCTAACAATGCCTAGCTGGACCGACCTGAATTGCAAATCTTCGCTCAAACACATTCTCAGCCAGTTCGGAGGCTCTGGTCAAGCGCTGCTAGCCCGGATAATTCACGACTCGTGACATAAAAAAGCCATCGAGGCTCCGAACT
>CAKKRK010000182.1 GCA_919902665.1 Nitrospiraceae bacterium | reverse complement strand
GCTGTCATATGGAGTACCAGGGCAAATTCAGCCACAACACGGTGCGTAAGGTTCGTTGGGCAAACTATCCATTCGTGCCTGGCATTAGAGAGCCTGTATTTGGCGAATGGGGCATGAAGCGACTGGATGCGTGGGTCAAGACCTGCACAACGTGCCACTCCGAGAGCTTCGCACGCGCATGGTTGGAGTTTATGGATAACGGTACCTCTCATGGACTTGATAAATACGATGAGGCGCACAACGTCGTCCATAAACAGTACGAGGCTAGACTCCTCACCGGTCAGAAGAACAACCGGCCTGCCCCTCCAGCACCGGCTAAGGCCTTGTTCGACCAGTTCTGGCAGATCTACTGGTCGAAGAACAACAGCCCTACAGCCATCGAGCTCAAACTGTTCGAGATGGCTGAGGATCATCTGGTGCAACTGCACGTAGCTCTGGCGCACCAATATCCAGGGTACACCTACACCGTCGGCTGGGCAGCCATGAACCGCGCCTATGTCGAAATCATGGACGAGGACACCAAGCTGAAGGATAGGATGGTCCTGATGGAACGGGTGTCCAAGCTTGAGCAGCAGGCCAAGACGAGTAGCCTGCTTGATTTAGATACCACTGACGGGAAATTTACGCTCGGCAGTCTCGGTGGGGGCATGCTTCTGACAGGTACCCTCGCGCTTGCCGGATGGAGCAGACGTAAGAAGAACCAGCGGTGACCATAGACGCCGCGCCGACGATGGAAGCAGCGCTGACGCGGCCAGGTAGTAGAGTCCTCCCGTTGCTAGGATTAGTCCTAGTGGCGGGAGGACTTTTTTTACTTGGTTGGGTCGCATTTCTGTGGTTCGATCCAGGTCCAGCCCCCTATCACTATCGCTTGGTGGAAGAAGGCGGTGTTGATAAGTTCCCAAAGCTTGAACTAGGTCCATGGTCTGATCTAAGCATTAGCAAGCAAGAGGTTCACGTAGAAGGAATGGAGGAACCGGTAGCGTCCGCCTATCTCGCTCGTCGCGGAAACACAAAGCCCGTGATGCTTGCCTGGGAAAATCACGTCGGCGAACCAATGGTCTTTGTCGACAGTAAGCTCTCCGAGCTGTCCATATTGGCATCAGTGATTGCCAAGAATATGCCGAAAGACGCCACCATTCTGACCTGGTGGGATACTTCGCGCCAGATTCAAATTTTGACCGGGTCAGAGACGGTCTTCACCTCCCATCTCAGTGAGCCTCTTATCACGCCGATGCCCTGGCGGCCGCGAACCGAGGCCATCGTGAAATACGAGCGCGACTTCTGGGGCTCTGCGCCAAGCGAAGAAGAAAAGCGCAAATTTCAACGCTTTGCTGACGCCCTACTGGCAGAGCCAACAGAGGGTGCAGCGATTCTGCGTGAACTGACCGGCGGGCGTGAAGCCTATGTCGTGGTCCACATCTCGGACCTCTACAAACTTGGGATGATGCGCCCCGATGGCATCGGTGTCGCCTACAAGGACTTCACCGTGAAGGGGAGTGGGGATGTGCATGGACTCAACGTAATGGTGAAGCGTTGGCAAGCGGACAACAAGTTCACCTCTCATACGGTGCATGGACTTTCTGAGACTAACGTGCGCGCCTACTTCCTCACCGACGACAAGAGTGTGAAGACGCTGCTCGCCCAGATGCTGCCCATGACAACCTCGTTGATCCTTGAATTTAAACCCCTCCAGATGGTGTATAAAGAGGGAGGCTATTTGGTGTATAAGATTCCATCTGCACAGCCCGCGAATAACTAATTTTTGAGTGATAGAAGACAGAAGTGGAAAGACTGTTATTGAAAATCATCCACGGTCACGATAGAGTAATGCACACGTGCTTGCTCAAGCAGGACCACGAATAGTTTTTATAGGAGAAAGGAGCTACCGTGAATCATCCCATGACAATCGCACTCGCCGCTACGGCGTTGTTCGCTGTCTTAGTCGGAACTGCTGCTGCTGAAGGTACATTTGAAGGCAGGAAGAAATGTTATAACTGCCACAAAGGCGAAGGAGAGTCGTGGGACAAGACCCTTCATGCCAAAGCTATGGATTCGCTCAAAGCCACACGAGGCAAGAAAAAAGACGAGGCCATGGTCAAGGCAAAGCTTGATCCTAAGAAGGATTACAGCAAAGACAAAGATTGCGTGGGCTGTCACGTCACCGGCTTTGGGAAAGAGGGCGGTTACACGGTCGAAGAGCCGGAGAAGTTCGTGACCGGAGTAAGCTGTGAATCATGCCATGGAGCCGGCAGCGACTATCGTAAGATCCACCGGAAGGCTGGGGAGGCCTACGAAAAGTCCAAGAAGGAAACCCCTCGCGAGTCTCTGGCTGAAGCCGGACAGGACTTTGAATTCGTCGAAAAGTGCAGCGCCTGTCACCTGAACTATGAAGGGTCGCCCTGGAAGGGTGCGAAAAATCCCTATACGCCATTTACCCCAACCGTCGACAAGAAGTACTCATTTGATTTTGAGAAGTATGTGCGAGACGACAAGGCGATGCACGCCCATTTCAAGCTCGAAGGGACGTTCACTGGCCCTCCAACACCGAAATTCCACGAGGAATTCCAGAAGAGCGCCAAGCCAGCAGTGAAGTCCGACAAGGCTGGGGAGGAATAATGTCAGGGAAGGCCGGTACGTTCATTGTCGGGGGAGTGGTCGGCATTCTGTTGATCGCCGTGGTCTTTGGGGGTGAAGCCGCTGTCTCAAGAACAGAGTTCTGCATCAGCTGCCATTCAGAAATTTATCCGTATGAGGAGTTGAAGAAGTCCTCTCACTATGGGGCGCTTGGCGCGGATCCTGGTTGTAAGGATTGCCACGTGCCTCAAGGCTTCTCCAACTTCCATAAAGCCATTTACACGCATGTGGTTGACGGGCTGCCCTTTCTCATTAAGGAATTCACCACCGACTACTCGACGGTGGAAAAATTCAATGAGCATCGCCCGGAGGCGGCCTATCGGGCCAGGATGAAATTAAAAGAGTGGGACAGTCTCACGTGCAGGGCTTGCCACAAGAATGTGAAGGCGCCAGGCGCGTCAGCCAAGGCCGCGCATGCGAAAATGCAGTCGGAAGGCGCCACGTGCATCGATTGCCACCAGAACCTGGTGCACAAGAAAGTTCCCGAGCACGATCTCAATGCCAGCTTGGCGCAGGGCCAGCCGGTATTGAAGGTTGAAAAGAAGAAAAAAGACGATGATGAGGATGATAAGGATTAATCTCGTCTTCGTGTCATTGTAAAGAATGAACCGCCTTGCATCTGGTCAGCCAGGTGCAAGGCGGTTCTACTTTGTGCGCATGTTAGAGGTATATGTTCATCCAGTCTTGCCGTGGTTGACCCGACCGTCTTCGTCGCAACCCGCTTCTTCAGAGAGACTTACGCTATCGGGCCACAAGCTGGGTACAAGATCATATTCACGCCGCTCAGAGCCTTGCAGGTGGACGTTGTGCATCACGCCATTTGCTTGAGGCCACAGTCCATTCTTGGCATGGGAATGGGCTGCCGCAGAGCTTGTGCTTGGACTATCTCAAGCCAATTTCCCAAGCAGGCTGGCCATCGAAACGATGATGCCATACTAAAACGCGATGGGTGGGGCAGTTCTCATCCTGATTGGACTGAGATATGTCACATGCCTAGCGTCAAGTTGAGGGCTCTAACAAGATGGTGGAAAAGTCCATCAGCGGCGTTCTCGCATTGCTCAGAGGCTCAACATACCGAAGTGTACACCTCGCTGCTTCGCTCACTACGGCCTTGCTGGATGGCCTTTTTGAGCCTCCTATGGTTATTGTCCCATCTGTGCGGTACGTAAGACTTCGCCGGCATTTTATGGAGACACCGAGTTTTTCCGCAGCCTGCTAATCTCTTAGCGGTGGGCCGTTGGATAGGCTTGTTAGGTCTTCCGAAGCCTGCACGAGAGAATATTCAAACGCCGATACACCGCACCTTGCAGGCCATCAGTTCATCGTTGATGAATCCTGACCTTCTGACAGGGCTCAGCCCCCACTTCCCCAGCCACAGGACGGCATCGTGATGATGCCCAAGAGTCCTGGTCGAGTACCCAAGGGTCATCTGATGGAGAGGCCTAAATATTAGAGGATTTTCAGTTGTAACGCTGTGTTTGATTCAGGGAGAGACAAGAAGGGGGTGGCTTGCGCCACCCCCTTCTCAGCTAATAACCTAAGAGTCAATTCTGATGCTAATTGTTGTCGCGCACACACCAGACATAGTTCTTGTTGATCTTAAAATCGTTACCGATGATGCCATAGTCGAAGTTTACGTCCCACGCGCTAAACGAATAGTCTTCGTGCTCCGTCGACGTCCAATAGCCATGAAACTCGATGTTGGAGAATGGGTGGCCAGTCGGGAGGGCCGGGGGAGGATAGATCGTGTGATCTGCCAGGGTCTCTAACTCTTTGAGTGTGGGCAAACGCCAGTCTTTCTTGCCTCCGACGGTCTTTTTCGCACAGATACCGGCGGCGCTTTTCCAAACTGTCATCGCTCTCGTCGGTATCACCTCCCATACCAACCCTGTCTCCTTATCCAGCGCTCCCTCATTATTCAAGGACTCTAGCACGGTAAACCGCTCGCTCTGCGACTCAGCGGCTTCGGCCGGGGTGACTCCTGAGCCGAAACCAGGCAGTGCCAGGCATCCGACAGCCAGCCCAACAGCCCCGATGCCGCTCATCCATTTGCTTCTTCTGCTTTTCATCTCGACCCTCCTGTATGTGAAGTTGTTGCACCGCCGGACTGCTGCGTGACCCACGACATCAGACCACACAGCGAGGGATGCTTGTTTAGGTTTGGAGAAGTGTTTGCGCGTAAGTCGGAAGCCGCTGAAAGGGAAATGGCCGACCCTCCTGCCTGATTGCCGATGGTTGAAATTCGAAAATCGGCATAGGACATCTTCTCAGATCCGTGACGTGTTAAGCGCATGCTTAATATCAGGAGACTCCTTGCTTTGTCAATACCTTCCGCAGAAGCAATCTGTTCTATCAGCATTGATGGTACCGGTCTCGGTGTTGCGATCGTCTTACCACGAAGTTGACTGATAAATCCCGACAGCTACTCACAGGCCCAATCGTAGCACGGGGAGGGAGAAGCAAAGCCTCTCCCTCCCCGTGCTACGTTACTCTGGTACGATCCGTTCCCGGTAGATTACTACAGCCCTTTGAACAGGGCAGGATTGGTTGGACCATCTATCTTCAGCAGGCCAAGGGCGCCTTTTTCGGTGCGGAAGAGCGAGTGGTCAACCGAAACAAACGTGCCGGGCATTTCGCCTTTAAATTCTCCTATGGTCGCTTGACCTGGTTCTACCAGGGTGCTTTGGATATGCTCAAGTGGCGCTTTTGCCACGTTACCTGCTGGCCAGACCCGGTCTAACATCTCGCCGATGACGTGCCACGAAGAATCAAAGTTGACTCCGGCATTGCCATAGAACCATCGAGTGGTCTCTCCTACTTTCGATCGGAGCGGAACTTTGACCAGCGCGGTCATATGGCCGTTATGCACGATATAAGACGCATCCGCGTCTTTCACCTTTTGCTCTGAATAAACCAGGGTATCGTTCTTCTTGCCATCCTTCATGTAGAATTCGCTCTGCATGACATAGAATTCTTTTTCGACAGGCTTCAGCCCACCAACTGGCTCAACGACGATCAAGCCGTGCATGCCACTCAAAACATGTTGTATGTTGGATGGCGCTGCAGTGGAGGACTGGTAGACAAAGACGCCTTGGTTAGCGGCCTTAAATGTGATCTGAGCTTCCTTCCCGGGCTCCGCATTGACCAGGGCGGCTGCGCCACTGACCTTCGTGAAGTCAAGATTGTGGCTCTGCTTGCTGCCGCTCTTGTTCTTCAAGCGGATTTCAACCGTATCGCCCACCATGACGCGAATCATCGGCCCTGGCACCATTCCATTAATACCCCAGAACTCATAATTATTGTCGTCGCTAATCGGACCCACCCACTCGGATGCTTCCAGGTTGACCACGACGGTTGCGGGCTGGGTTCGTGTGATGGGAGCGGGGACATTGGGTGCCTTCGTGAGTTGGGCCTGGATGGTCTCCGCTGATACTACGCCTGCATTGATGGCAAGACACGGAGCCATGACCAATGCGCTGATCAATCCGGCATGACGCATGTTATGGAACAAACTATTGGGCATGACGCCTCCTTTGATTTGGGATGACTCTTGTAGATGTCCTAGTCGGTTGGATCCTCTAGTCTACCTTCAGCAGACCAAGGGCGCCTTGTTTCTGTCGATCCTTCACTGGGTCAACAAACGTATAGGTGCCCGCCTTGACTTTAAACTCGACCACGACTGCGCCACCTGCGGGAACCTTGGCAACCTTGACATTCTCCGCCGGTGGTGCGTTCAGAGAACCTTCGGTGTACACCCTGTCGAACGGCTGTTCGAGGAGCTGAAAAGAGTCGACAAAGTTGGGTCCTGGATTGGTGAAGAAAATCCGAACGGTTTCTCCGGCCTTGGCTCGAAGAGGAGTCTTGACCATCGAGCTCGCATGGCCGTTATAGACGACATGGGAGGGGCGCTCGTCTAACCCATTTTCGTACGAAAACTCCAAGGTATCGCCCTTAGAGTAGCCCTCTTTCGTGTAAAACTCGCTTTCCGTGATCTGGAATTCTTTATCGACAGGCTTCAGCCCACCCGCTGGCTCAACGATGATTGTCCCGTACATGCCATTCGCAACGTGTTCAGGAATGGATGGTGATGCGGTGGCGCAGTGATACAAAAAGATGCCAGGGATGATCATCTTAAACCTTCCCCCGCTCTCCTGCCCTGGCTCGCTATTGAGCAAGCTCGCTCCGCCGCCTGGTCCCGTGATCGCATGGAAGTCGATATTGTGCGATTCCTTACTGTCCTTATTGTTCTTCATGCGGATTTCAACCGTATCGCCCACCATGACGCGGATCATGGGCCCTGGCACGCTCTTATTAAAACCCCAGAACTCATAATTGTTATCGTCGCTTAGCGGAGCGGTCCACTCATCCGCTGTCAGGTTGACCACGATGTTGGCGGGCTCAGTTCGTTTGATGGGAGGGGGAACATTGGGAGCAAATCCCAGTTGGGCCTTGATGGTCTCCGCCGACACCACGCCTGCATTGATGCCGAGATATGGAGTCATGATAAATGCGCCCACCAATCCAGCGGTGCGCACATAACGGGAAAAACTAATAGACATGGTGCCTCCTTTGATTTTGGACTGCCCTGATAGTTTCTTCTCTCATACGAAGAGGGACGAACCACAATGGTTTCAGCCCCGGTTCAGGGCATTGTCGTTACCCGCTTGCTTACGGTTTGTAACACGAGTGGTCGTGCGGCTTGCCCCCGTTCGAGAACATGTTCTCAAACGCCATCACATGCCAGATCTGCTCTTCTGTCAGGCTGTTCTTAAAACCTTTCATTTTCGTCTTCGCGATACCTTCCGATATCCGCCAGAACCAGAAACTATCGGACCAACGGCAGATATTTTTAGGATCACGCATATCCCGCGCACCTTTTTTTACCGGTGTGCCGTCCTTGCCATGGCAGCTGCCACAGTTGACGTTCGGATTCACGTCGCCTTTGTAAATCTGCTCTCCCTCTTCGATAGCCTTAGGATCCGTCCACCCTCCAGCTGGCATATGTTTGTCTGCATACTCGGCTGGAACCGGGGGCAATGGGGCCTCATCTTCAGCGAAAGCCATGCCTCCTGAAAGAATCAGAGCGCTCCCCATCATCATGACCGCCATACCAAAATTCCTTCCCGCCATTCCTGCCTCCTTAGTTTTCTAAATTAGTGAGTGTGGTCTATCGACGAGGTCCTATCTCATGGGGCACATCAGTAGTGTTCCCGTTTGGGCCACCACATCGGAGAAAATATACCAACCCTACCACGACGATGGCAACAGAGACTATCCAGGCACGACCACACGCCGGGAAAGTTGTCTACCATGCCACCGTTCACTCAAACCACGCAAGGCCATGTAACATAACAAATTACCTAGTGTCAAGCGGTCGCACTACTCTTCTGAGTGAACTCAATTTTGAAATGCCCGCTGATACTTCTACGGGTGACTCCGGTTGGTCTTTCTTATTAAGACGATGCGGGCATGGGCCGACCGGAGTATCCGAAGGACATACGGGCCTGCCTCGAATCCATGCCCCAGAGCCGATGGCCTGCCGGTTTCGTAAGTCCGAAGTGCTCAGGGCAGTCCGCAGGGCTCAACTCCACGCAAGACGTATTTGAGTGCCGACACTGTCGTCGGTAGCGAATAGTTCCTGAGCCTCACTGGTCCTGAGATCGACTGAATCGATCTAGCCGGATAGGCCCCTTTGCGCACCGGATGCATTGACAACCTCGGCGACCCCCGTGCAAGATAAAGTACGCAGGGATACGCCGAATCGGCTGTGTACCATTCTCTGTCAGCCGATCGGTGGATCGCCGTGATGATTTGTCGGGTTCACACACAGGGGCAGCAAACACGAGGGGCGCATCAGATGGCGAACGGTACGGTCTTGTCTCGAGTCGGTTGGTTTTCAATGATGATTGTCGTGGGCGGCCTCTTGGCCAGTTGCGACGGCACTGTGCGGCAAATCGGCAAGTCGACGGAGTCGGCGCCTGTCGTCAAAACGGAGGGCCGGGAGAAGCATGCTGACCACACTTATGGCTTTACCGTCAAATATTATCCAAAAGAATATGTGCTTCTCACGGATGACCCCCATCAGGCAACCACGCAGCCGCCGGCGGTCCAGCGTGTGCACTTTCAACGGAAAGACATTGCAGCCGGTCAGGTTGCAGGCTATGAACCTCCGGGATTGACTGTCAGCGTGTTCGAGCGATCGCCGGAACGTTTGCTGCACGAGTGGCTTGACTCAGCCGGACTGCTGCCTCCCGGCAGCGAGATTTCTCCGGTTCGCCTGACTGGCGTGAAGGAAGGGTTGAGAGTTACTCTCCGACAGCAACCCGAGCCCAACGAGTTTGTCTATTTGGAGACCGACCAGTATGTGTACGGTCTCGTACCGTATGGCGCCAAGGGTGGGAAAATGCTGCGGTCGTTCCGCCTGCTCCCGGATTCCTCACGGGCTCATATGCGCCATTGATCTGAGCGTGCAGAGGAAGGTTCCGGAGCACGACCCGAACGCGACGTGAATAGCCGGGCATCGGCCAGCTCTCAGGCCCTATTTCTAGCCCACATTCTATTGAGTATTCGCCAGTTGCCAGGTGAGCGAGAGCACATACCGTGCGATGTTCCGCAAAATTTCCGGATTGATCGTGTCGGCGGTGTCAGTAGGCTGATGCATGTGCGGGTGGACCCCGCCGCTTGCGATGCTGACGGTTGGAATTCCTGCCTCTTTGAACGGTTCGTCGTCGCCGCCGGGCAAGAACCCGTAATAGTCCAGCTTCTTGACCAAACCCACTGCGTACCCTGCTTCCTTTAACGTGGATTTCGTAAGCTCTGCTACACGGAGGATTAACACGCCGTCTCCCGCTCCGACATGGTCAATGTTGAGCATGGCTTTCGTTGAGCCGAGGGGGATGACCGGTTTCGTTGCATAGAGGCGTGACCCGAGTGAATCTCTTTCATGTCCACTGAATGATAGAAAGAGAATCGACCGTTGAGGACGTAGGCCGAGTTTCCCAAGGGCCCGCGCGACCTCCAGGACTATGGCCGTTCCTGATGCATTGTCGTCAGCGCCAGGAAACCAGAGGCCCGCTGGACGTCCGAAATGGTCGCGATGGGCGCCGATGACGATGGTATCCGGCCCTGTACCAGGAATCATCCCCACCACGTTCGTCAGCAAGCCGTCCGCTATCGTGGTTTTCCAATGGAGAGATGCATATCGATTGACGAGGCGCGAGCGCGCTGATGGGGCGTTATTGAGTTGTTCTTGGAGGGTGCGAAGGTGGTCACGATTGGACTCATCGCCGCTTCCGGCAAGGAGAGTCTCGGCCAATTTCGTGCTGATCCATGCGCCAGGGAGGGTTTGGTCAGGGGAGAGCTGCCCATACAATGCGCTGGGCCTTCCCGTGGCGCCGCGGCGAGTTTCATATGGGCTGATAATCGGCCCTGTTGCGGTCAGATAGGCTACGGCTCCTCGATCTCGCGCGAAGCGGACCTTGTCGGCGTGGCTGACAAGGCTTGGGTAGTGATCCGGTTTGCCACGCAGGAAGAGCACGATGCAGTTCTTCACATCGACGCCGGCGTAATCGTCGATTCCCTGAGCGGGATCGACAATGCCGTAACCGACGAAGACGACCTGACCCTGGAGATCGGCAGAGGGGGAGTCAAAGACCGGGAGGTAGTCTTTACCCAACTGCGCTGTGGCCAACTGGTCCGCTGCCCCGGTGCGAACGACCGGGTCTGGTTCGATGAGTGGCGTGGAGACCATCGAGGCCATAATGCCAACAGGCTCTTCCTTGCCGGCCGCGGTAGAAGGGAAGGCGATTCCCTTGTTGTCAATGGGCGGTAGCTGTACCCCTGCCGAAGTCAATTCCTGTGCAACCCATTGTGCGGCTCGCAGGTCATCGGCGGATCCGGCTTGCCGTCCGTTGAACGCCGGACTGCTTAACGTGCGCACGTCGGCGAGCATCCGTTCGCTCGACAG
>CAKKRK010000181.1 GCA_919902665.1 Nitrospiraceae bacterium | reverse complement strand
TCCACTCAGGACCATGTCGTAGAGGTGGTCTCAATTTCAAGGGGAGCAGGATAAGCGGCCAATGTATGTCGCAGTAGCGGCTGGTGCTCATGAAGAACGATGTCGGCAGGCTTGGTAGGGGCATCTGAATCCTCTGGCGATCCGAATCAGCGGGCCATGGTGTGCCGTTCGGCTGTGTTAGCAGGACTGCAGGAGAACAGTCGCTTGTTTTTTGTAGATATCCAAGTGGCTTTCTATCTCAAGTATGTCCTGTAGAGGCCTTTTAGCTTTTTCCGGCTTCCCCTGGTTGAGCCAGTATCGACCTAGCTCTAGATTTTTCTTCTGGCGGATTTGCGCCTTTGTTTCCTTATCTGGTGCTAGATTGGAAGCCTGGTTGTATAGATGAGCTCCTTCTTCAATAGCACCCTCCTTGATTAACAGAAGCCCACGCGTGGCGAATAGATGTGGGTTCTCCAATAAGTCGTTGTTTATAATACTATCCAAGACGGACCTTCCTTTTTCTACGTCTCCCTTCATCAGGTAGGTGTATGCGAGATTATTCAGAAGCAACAAATTGTCTGGTGCCTTCTGAAGGCCAACCTTCAGTGATTTAATTGCGCCACTATAGTCAGCCTTAAGCTCGGTGAGGAGATAACTCATGCCCACATATGAAGCTATGTTTTCTTGGTCAGCCTTTTGAGCTTCCAATAAATAGCGAGAAACCGCCTCATAGTCATTTTTGTAAAGATAGTGATGCGCGGCTAATAGACTAAACCGTAGTTGCCAGGTTGGACGCTTGAATACGTCTGGGTGCTCTCTCTCGATAGTTCTGAGAAGCAGAAAAGCGTCGTCATATCTCCGCTGTTCCACTAGAAGGTCAACAAGGTTGGCATGGGCATCCCCGATAACATCAGGCGATTCCTTGAGGGCTTTCCTGAAGAAAGCTTCCGCCTTTTGTTTTTCCCCCAGAGCAGCACTCGCGCAACCAAGGTTGTTGTAAACTCGAGATCTTTCTGCAGGAGCAGCCTTTGATCCCTCATAGATCTTAAGGGCACGCGATAAAGTCTTTAAGCAGGACTGATAATTCTTTGAGTAAAAATGCGCCTCACTCTGCATTTCTAGAAGCTGCGAGTCATTGGTAAAGGCCTCCTCACGCTTGCTTAGTAATGCTGCAGCCTCGGAATATTGTTTGGTGAGTAGATAAACTCTTGCCAGGCCTTTCAATGCATCTAGATTTTGAGCATCTAACGATAAGCTCGAAGCAAAATGACGAACGGCCTTATCGTAATGCTTTTCCTGTGCATAACAGGTTGCGATATTAAACTGTGCTTTTGCTGATCTGGGTTCCAAGGCGAGCGCTTTCTTGAAGCTTCCCAATGCTGCTCGTAGGTCCCCCTTGATCATATACACGATGCCTAAATTGTTCAGGGAAGAATAGCTAGCTCGACCCGCTTCCTTTAAATGAAACGCGGCTTGATCCAGATAAGCCTTATCTCCCTGAACAATGGCCTGGCGAAAGTACACGCTCCCGAGGTTTTCATGGACAACGGATCGTCGAGGGTGCTCTTTCAGTAGAGCGGAGTAAATCGATATCGCGCCTTCCAGATTCCCCCGATTTAATTGCGCTTTGGCTAAGTTGAGTCGAGCGGCCGTTAGATCCTGCTTGATTATAAGTGCTTTCTCGAAATATCGGATGGCCTCATCTACTAGCCCGGCGTTGAGATACATGAGGCCGAGGTTATTTAGAAGGAATGGGCTATTCGGGGCTCTTTCTAAATCGTTCTGTACGGACCTTAACTGATCGCCTACAACTTCACGAATAAAGTTGTGTCCTGAGGAAATCTCTCCAGCTTCCACCCAAGTTGATATCAGTTGGTTTGTATCCGAGACTATACGGCTGCTCTGCATGAAGGGGTTTCCAGGAGTAGATACCAGGGAAACTGTCCCTGTGGGAGTTTTGGTAAGCTCCCTTTGCTCTTTAATATCATCTACAAGATTTAACATTTTAGTTCCAAGCTTTGATCGTCATACTGTTCGTGCTGATATTTTTGGTCTTGTCTTGAACTGAGCACGCCTGGTTCGTCTAAGTTCGGAGACCAGCACGTGAGTCATCAGTTCTAATTGGAGAAAGATCGATTCGAATCCTTTGATCCGCCTCCGGTAGTCGAGGGTAGCCAACCCCTTATATAACCGATTCAGTCTGATTCTGATGGATTCCGGAATCGTACCATCCGGCGCCACATCTTCAATATTGGGTAACGGACATGCTGCTTCCAGAGTGCCTATCGAGGCGTCAAATACTTGCTTTCTCTTGTCTTCTGAAATCTGGCTGAATGGGTGAATCATTTTGTCATTGATCTCTTGGATCGAGTACAGATAGGCGCTCAAATCGGCTCTTGCAAACAGCTCGAAGAGAATTGCTCCCAAGGAATATATGTCGGCGGCCAGAGCGATATCGTTGTTTGAATCAAGACAGCACAATAGTTCAGGGGCTGTATATCTTTTGTCGCCCACTGGCTCATGGTAGTTCCCTGTTGGTGACGGAATTGTTCCGTCGTGATAGAGCGTTTTTGCCGTTCCAAAATCTCCTAAGGCAACATACCTTCCCGTCATGACCAAGCAATTTTGCGGCTTCAAGTCTCTGTGGCAGACTCTTGCGGAGTGCAATCGCTGCACCCCTTTACAGACTTCTCGGAAGTAGATCAGGTTTCGTAAGGGCCCATATTTCTTTTTCGGTTGATGCATATATTCAAACAAGCTAAATCGTGCTGCTTCAAGAGAGACGAAGCGAAAAGGGATAGATAGAATTTGGCCAGTAGGGAGTGAGACAGCGCAGTGGAATGTGCTGATCCCTTCAACAAGTTGAACAATGTTAGGTTCCCCCCTGGAATTTTGCCAAAAGCGCTGCTTCTCTCTCGAAGCAGTCGTGGCGGTACTTGTCGGCCACCCAAGGGTGATCAAACTTGAGCACCACAACTTTTCCTGAGGACTGATCATGGGCTTTGAAGGTGAGAGAGAAATATCCTCCTCCCCCTGGACTTGTGTTGATCCGTTGGAGCTTGCAATACCGACCCTTAATGCTTGTTTGGCTTTCGAGAAGCTGTAGTAACGCGTCGTCGTTCATTCACAGGTTTCCCTAAGGCAGCGAACTCCTTTCGTAGAAAGGCTATCGCCTCCGTTGGATTCTCACGGAGAATCTTCAGCACATCTTCTGGGATCTTGTTTGCAGCAAGAAGGAGCTCCTCCTTGTTGTAGGCAAAGTAATGGGAGACTCGTTCTACTAACTCCTCGGATGGACCCACTTTGTTGTTTTCTAGCTTGCTTAAGTAGGTGTAATTTACGTCCAGCTCAGGAGCCAGACGTTTGATGCTCAAACCGGATTTGTCTCTCAAAGCTTTCAATAAAGATCCAAAGTCCATGATGAATTTATAACCGCGGGTTGACAATTCTGTCAACCCAACCTTGATTTTATGGCGCACTTCTTAGTTTTGATTCATCCTTCGCATGCTCTGGTTTGCGATTAGATGTTCCGTATGTCCCCGATAAAGCTAGCCTTATGGGCCTATTCGAGCCATCTTGGATAACAAGGTGAGAGTGGTAGAGAGCCTATGGACAGGCTGTAGTTAGGATGCCCCACACGTCCATGGCGTGACCGTTGTTTCTTATCAGCGACGAAGGTAGGAGAGTGCCTGTTCTCGGGTGACGGTCGGAAACCCTTCCAGAAAGTCATCAATCGTTTCACCACCCTCCAGATAATCAATCAGCATCTGAACTGGTACACGGGTACCGGTGAAAACGGGCGTACCACCCAATACATCTGGTGAGGAGCTGATAACAAACGGTCGTAGGCTATCCATCACGTGCAAGGGTAGTCAGAGCGGAGTTGATTTACAAGCGCCTGACGGGTTGCTAGGATGCCGCGCATGAAAGCGGGTATGAATCTGCTCTGGGTATTGCTCTCCGCTCTCGGTGCGCTTGCTCTGGCCCATGTGGTTGGCGTCGTCAATCCAAACGAAAAAGTAAATGGTCTGTGGCTGGTCGTCGCGGCGGCCTGTATCTATGTGCTGGCCTATCGGTTCTATGGCCGCTGGCTGGCCAGGCAGGTTGTCGGACTGAACAATCAGCATGTGACACCGGCGGTGCGGCTGAACGATGGGGTCAATTTTCATCCCACCAACAAGGTCGTCCTCTTTGGCCATCACTTCGCGGCGATTGCGGGGGCGGGGCCCTTGCTGGGGCCAGTCTTGGCGGCGCAATTCGGATTTGTGCCCGGGTTTCTCTGGCTGGTGATCGGTGCGGTGCTGGCTGGGGCGGTGCAGGATTTCATTATCCTCGTCGCATCAATGCGGCGCAATGGGCGCTCACTTCCTGAGATCGCTCACGATGAACTGGGCTCTGTCACCGGCACGGCGACGGCGGTCGCGGTGCTCTTTATTGTCGTGGTGGCACTGGCTGGTCTTGGATTCGCCGTGGTGAATGCGCTCTATCACAATGCGTGGGGCACGTTTACGATCGCGATGACGATTCCGATCGGCCTGCTCATGGGATTTTATCTTCAGAAGTTTCGTCCCGGTGCGGTTGCGGAAGTGTCAATACTTGGCGTGGTTCTACTGATCGCCGCCGTGCTGTACGGCCGTGTCGTCGCGCAGTCGTCCTACGCGTGGCTCTTCGAGTTCGACAAGCCAGCGCTGATCTGGCTGCTAGCTGGCTATGGCTTTCTTGCGTCAGTCCTGCCCGGTTGGATGTTGCTGGTGCCGCGCGGCTATCTCTCTACCTTCATGAAACTCGGCGTGGTCTTCCTGCTCGGCTTTGGTGTGATCCTCATGGCACCGACGATCGAGATGCCGCGTGTGACACAGTTTGCGAATGGCGGCGGGCCAATTATTCCAGGCACGCTCTTCCCGTTTCTCTTTATCACGATCGCCTGCGGGGCAATCTCAGGATTCCACTCACTGGTCTCGTCCGGGACGACGCCCAAGATGATCGAGCAGGAATCGCAGGCAGTAGTGGGGTATGCGGCGATGCTGCTGGAAAGTTTCGTTGGCGTCATGGCGTTGATCGCGGCCTCGGTGCTGATTCCTGGCGACTACCTGGAGATCAATACAACATTGAGTGGGGATGCATTGGCGGCGATGGGTTTTCCCCCGTCCCGAATTGCTGAACTGTCACAGATGGTTGAAGTTGATGTGGCTGGGCGTCCTGGCGGGGCTGTGTCTTTGGCCGTCGGCATGGCGTCGATCTTTTCAGCCTTGCCCGGCATGGCGGGTCTGATGGCCTACTGGTATCAATTCGCGCTCGTATTTGAAGCGCTCTTCATCCTGACGACGATTGATACGGGCACGCGTGTGGCGCGATACCTGATCCAAGAAATGGCAGGACGGGTCTATGCGCCCTTTCGCCGAATGAACTGGATGCCGGGTGTGATGTTGAGTAGCGGTGTGGTTGTGGGTGCCTGGGCCTATCTGATTGGAACAGGAAGCATTTCGACGATTTGGCCGATGTTCGGTGCTGCGAATCAGTTGTTGGGCACGCTGGCTCTTTGCATCGGGACGACCGTCTTGATCAAGATGTGGAAGTCGCCCTATCTCTGGGTGACGGCGTTGCCGATGCTCTTCGTGGGCATCATCACCCTGACCGGATCGTATGAAATGTTTTGGATGTTCTTGAAGAAAGCGGGAACATTGGCGGCAGGACAGGCCTTTGCGCTCTATCTGGATGCTGTACTGGTGGCACTGGTCGCGGTGCTGGGTTTGATTGTCTTGAGCGACAGTTTGAGGCAGTGGTATGGCTATGTGGTCTTGAAAAAGCCGTTTACGTCGAGCGAGGTTGTCGTGATGGCAGGGGGAGGATCGGCAGGGCGGATGCAGACGGCGATCCATTGTGCTGATGACGAGAAGAGTTTTAAGCTGCCGCACGGGACAGGGTGTTGTTAGAGCGTCCCGGTCAGTCTCCCGTGCTCGCGCACCGCGCACGCAAGGTTTACATATCCATAAGTTAAGGGCGGCGCTCGGTGCATGCGCGCAGTAGGAGACCGACCGAGACGCTCTATGGAATTAGAGAGTAAGAGAAGGAGGAAATCGTGGCTGATCAGTTTTCATTCGATGTGGTGTCGGAAGTGAATATGCAGGAGCTGAAGAACGCGCTGGAACAGGCGACGAAGGAAGTTAAACAGCGATTCGATTTCAAGGACTCAAAGACCGAGATCACGTTGAAAGAGAAGGAAAAGGAATTGGTCGTCGTGTCGGACGATGAATATAAGCTGAATGCCGTACAGGAGATCATTAAAGCGAAATGCGTGAAGCGTGGCGTCTCATTGAAGGCCTTCGACTTTGGCGCTGTGGAACCGGCCTTAAGCGGAACCGTGCGGCAGACGGCGAAGATTCAGAGTGGCCTCACCTCAGAAAAGGCGAAGGAAATTACGAAGGCGCTCAAAGAGTCCAAGGTGAAAGTCCAAGCGCAGATTCAGGGCGAGCAACTGCGTGTGCAAGGCAAGAGCAAGGACGAATTGCAGTCGGCGATCGCGTTCTTGAAGGGGAAAGATTTTGAGGTCGATCTGCAGTTCACGAACTATCGATAGACAGGATGCTGAAACGGGCTCCCAACAGCGTTCTCGGTCGACCACCCACCGCAACGTGCAAAGCAGAGCTCGCTTTGGCGTCCGACTCTCCCTGCGGCCTTGTTGGATAGCCCGGTTGAGCATCCTGAAAAACTTTCAAGATCCCACATGAGAAACCTTCTCCTGCTCCTCGTTCTTGCCGCCTCACTCTTCGGCTGCAATCGCAGCGATCCGATCGTTCTGATCCAGCTCCATCCAAAGAATCCCGATATCATCTACGTTGCGACCAACGACTACATCTATAAGACCCGTGATGCCGGCCAGACATGGACAAACCTTTCTCAAGGCATGAGCTATTCCCGTGTGATCGCTATGGCAATCGATCCCGTTTATCCCGCGACGGTGTATGCGGGAACGAAGGGCGACGCCGTCTACAAAAGCCATGATGGCGGACAGCGCTGGATCTCAATGCGATCGGGGCTTGATGATGCGACCATTACGTCCGTGGTGAATCAGTTCCTCTTCGATCCTGCCGACGCCCAGCACGTTTTTATCGCTACCACGATGGGTGTGTTTGAAACCAAGAACGGCGGCGAACAATGGACGAAGAAAATGGAAGGTATGAAAGAAGTGTTGATGGTCGTGACGTTGGGCATGGATCCGACCAGGCCTTCCATTCTGTACGCTGGAACCAGCGGCGGCGTCTACAAGTCGCTGGATCAGGCCGGTCATTGGGTAAAGGTGAACAACGGGCTGGTGCCGCCGGACATGGTGAAAACGTCCCGGGCGCTGAATGTCACCTCCATACTGGTTGATCCATACGAGCCCGATACCGTCTACGCCGCCACGCTCGCGGGGCTCTATAAAACAACCGATGCGGCCAAGGGTTGGAAACGAATCGGAGAATCGCTTGCCGATCAGATGATCATTGCCATGGTGCTCGACCGGACGCGTCAAGGCGTGATCTACATCACGGGACGGGATGGCGTGCATCGGAGCGGAGATGGTGGGGGTACGTGGGTGATGCTCAACAAGGGGTTGGCGACCACCAACATCAGAACCATCGCACAAAGCGAAGCGGATCCAGGGGTGTTCTATGCCGGCACAAATGGGAGTGGCCTCTATCGCAGTAAGGATGCGGGAGAGACCTGGGAGCCGATGCCGGTGGTGGGAGGAAAACCGTGAGGGGCGGGCTATCGCCTCTTGCTATTCAAGTCAGAGTCTCCAATAGAGGCACCAACCCCTCGTCGTGGAACGGTTGAGGTACCTTCACGATTTTGTGCGTTGTCGACTTCGAACCCAGTGCTGCTGGACATGGAGGTATCTTGCATATCCGTTCCAGGCCGATGGGGGAGCTGACTGTCGTGAACATCCTCCCCTCTCCGCGGGCGAAGTGATTCGCCCACATTACTATAGGGAGACACCGAGGCGCCGATATCCGCACCGAAGTTTGAATTCAACTTCGTATCTTCAATATCTCCTCCAATTCGTGAACGCAGCGTCGTATCTTCTATGTCCATTCCCGTTGGGGCCGCTGAGGGCAGTTTCTTTCCATTGAACTCCTTTTTGATTGCTTCTTCCTCGTCCTGGATCTGTAGCCTGGCACGGCCGCTGCGTTCGTACTCGACCTCACCAAGGTTTTTCTGTGCCTCGTTCAATCTGTCGAGACGTTCATTGAGGCGAAAGAGATCTTCGCGCGCACGGGCAACTGTTCCTACGATTTCACTAAGTGTGAATTGACGCGCGAACGTGCCGAGCTTCGGGCCTCGTGCAGCCCCTCCACCTAAACCACCGCTTCCACTTCCATCGCCGGGACCGGTGCCTGGGCTTCCGTCTGCCCTGCTTCCGATGCCAAATCCTGCCGAATTGTAGATGCCTTTTTGTTGAACGGCTTTGAGAATGTGGTTTGCCTCATCGATGAGATCCACAACTTTTTCAGGGGCATCCCCATCGGTCAGGCAGCACGAGACAAAGGTCCGGTAACGATCCGAAAATCTCGATGCTGCATTCTGCAGCTCCACGATTTTTATGGGGTCACGGTCGGGAAGTTCGAAACCCTGTCGGCGTACCTTTTCCTTGAATGCTTCTACGGACTGTGTGTCGTAGAGCGGCTTGCATCCGGAGCCCTTTTTCGTTGAAATCTGTTGATCGGGCGTCTTGCTCGAGCACCAATAGACCGGTGCCGGTTGGTTGAGGGGATTGTCCGGATTGAAGTCCTTTCCATCGGCCTGTTCCAGGTAGAGGAACGGAAGGGTGAGGAATAGAAACGGTCCTATGTATGAGGAAAGCAAATAATTTCGAAGCATGACAGCATTCTCTAATTGAAATCCCTTGAAGTCAACCAAACTTCACCAGTTTGACGGGCTAGGAAAGCATTGGAACATTTCAGAGGGCTAAGTTTCGTAGCTTGTTGTAAATAAATAATAATTCAATTGAATGCCGACGGCCAGATGACGCGTTTTCAAACTTCTGCACCTAAGGAAGGTCTGATTAATTGACGTTTCTGCTCAGAAATTCGTTCCGGAACT
>CAKKRK010000180.1 GCA_919902665.1 Nitrospiraceae bacterium | reverse complement strand
ATTCCAAAAGGAATGGGCTTGCCCCCGGGCTTGTACGCATGACCGGTTGAGGTTTTTCATCCGCTCCGGATTCCTCAGTCTCAACGCGACCGATCATCCCCAATATGCCGCTCGCCTTGGCGTCATCGGCATCGGGGGCGAACCTTGTCCGTATATCCAGTTTCTCAGAGGATCGAAGATCTTCTTTCATCGTGTCACCCCTTGCTCTGGTTGAATATCACTCACCATGGTTAGAGTCCTATTGAGCCAAGAAGATTCACCGAATTATTCCCGGTGTATTCCTTCTATGAAGCAAAAGGGATGCTGGATTGAAGATGAGAGCCGGTCGGTCTAATCAGCTCGAAAAATCTGAAAGATTAGTGTTGGCTAATGAGAGAACGAATAACGAACTGTCGCACTTATGCGGCATCTATGTAGAATTGGCACCAACGATCAGACTGAAATGCCACACTATTTTGGTAGCAATCCCTTTATGAACGGGGCAAGGGTATCGATTGGAATCGGGAAGATCGTCGTCGAGTTCTTCTCAGCCGCGATCTCGACAAGTGTCTGGAGATATCGCAGCTGCAGCGCGGCAGGATTACGGCTGATGACGTCGGCCGCTTCAGCTTCCACTTTCTCCTTCATCGTGTTGTCCATTTCACTGCCGCCCATCGCGACTGGGTGTGCGGCTCCAATGTTGGGTCTGGGTGCCATGGCGGCCACATGGGCTGCTAGTGTAA
This sequence comes from Nitrospiraceae bacterium, assembly GCA_919902665.1. Taxonomy (GTDB): domain Bacteria; phylum Nitrospirota; class Nitrospiria; order Nitrospirales; family Nitrospiraceae; genus Nitrospira_D. The sequence goes on along the minus strand of CAKKRK010000180.1, from coordinate 54,417 downwards.
TGAAGACTTCTGCAGAGGCAGCCCGGCCTCCAGAAGGAGCGCCGAGCAGGATCACAGGGAGGGGTGAACTGGTTATCTCTTTGATCATCAGGCGCATGGAGGTGTCCAATCCTCCGGGCGTATCAAGTTTGAAGATCAGAGCCTGGGCACCCGACGAGTGGGCCAAGGCGAGAGCGTCGTGCAGGTACTCCGCAGCTACCGGGTTGATCACTCCTTCATAACTGGCAACGATGATTTCACCGGCATAGGTCGGATTACCCATGAGCATCAGGTACAGGGAGATGACGGCAACTCCCATCGCCGCTGCGAGAATCTGTCTGTGTAGAGCTCTGTACGGAAACACGATGCCACGCATTGTGAACTCCATGCACGTAAGGGGCTAAGAGCGCCGAAGGGATGAACAGCGAGTAGATCGAGAAATTCTACTTTCTTATGCTGTCGCGAAATGGCCGTTGGTTGCAAACTTCGGAACGAACCCCCTAGAATGCGCGGCATGTCTCAATTATCAAGCGGCGAACGCATCCATCTTGTCGATCACAAACGGCGCCAGTATGCCCTTACGTTGAAGGCGGGCGACACCTATCAATTCAGTGGTCAGAAGATCGCTCACGACGCGATTATCGGGCGGCCGGATGGGACCATTGTCGTTCTCTCGGGCGGGAAAAAGATGTTGGCTGTCCGGCCTACTTTTGGAGACTACGTGCTGAAAATGCCGCGGGGCGCTCAAGTGCTCTATCCGAAAGACCTTGCGCTGATTCCCATGTGGGCGGATGTCTATCCGGGTGCGCGGGTGTTCGAGTCCGGAACCGGTTCGGGCGCGCTGACCATGGCGCTGTTGCGAGCGGTAGGGCCGCGAGGGTTGGTCGTGACCTATGAGATGCGGGAAGATTTTGCCCGCACTGCACTGCTGAACGTCGATCGCTATATGGGGCCCGTCCCCAACCTGACGGCATTGCGGAAGAATACCTATGAAGGTATTGATCTGCTTGACGATGGAATTCCCTTCGACCGTGTCGTGCTCGATTTACCTGAGCCCTGGCAGGTGGTCCCCCATGCAGCCACCGCGCTGCGATCCGGTGGGATCTATCTGAGCTTTGTCCCCACCGTACCCCAAGTCGTACAAACGGTTGAGGCGCTTGAACGGGCAACTGTATTCGGGATGATCGAAACGTTTGAAACGCTGCTCCGAACCTGGTCCGTGCAGGGCAGGAGCGTGCGGCCTGATCATCGCATGGTCGCCCATTCTGGATTCATCACCGTAGCCCGAAAGGTGGAGCCAGGGCTACTCCGTTCGATGGTTGGGAGAGAGGCTCCTCCAGACGGAGACCGGGAAGGTCTGTCCGATGAAGCAGAAGAGGAGCTGAACGCATGAATAGATTGGAAGGCAAGGTAGCCGTGGTGACGGGAGGTAATGCCGGAATCGGCGAAGCCATCGCAAAACGTTTTGCCGAGGAGGGAGCCTCGGTTGTCATCACGGGACGTCGGCAACAGGAAGTGGATCGTGTGGCCAGTGTGATCCGACATAACAAGGGGAAAGTACTCGGAGTTGCCGGTTCAGTGACGGACGAAACCCATGTACTGGATGTCGTCCGTCGAACGATCGATAGCTTTGGGCGGATCGACATTCTGATCAACAACGCGGGGATCGGTGAGTTTGGGAAGCGGCTCCACGAAACTGATGATGCCGTTTGGGCAAACGTATTGGATATCAACTTAACCGGGGTCTTCCGCATGACACGAGCCGTCATCCCCCACATGCTGAAACAAGGACGTGGCTCGATCGTGAATATCTCGTCCATTGCCAGTTTAGTCGGTCTCTCCGGCTTAGCTGCCTATACGGCATCCAAAGGGGCGCTTGACGCCTTGACGCGCGCACTGGCTGTCGAATATGCGAAGGAAGGAATTCGCTGTAATGTGGTGAACCCTGGTCTCATTGATACGCCTATGGCGGCCCCCTTGATGGCTAATCCGGATATGCTCCAGCCCATTTTGGCCCAATATGCGATACGTCGTCCTGGGACACCAGAAGAAGTGGCGAATCTAGTTCTGTATCTAGCTTCGGATGAAGCAGCCTGGATGACTGGGGCGACCATTCCTATTGATGGGGGGATGACCGTTTATAAAGGGTAGTGGTTGCGGCAACAAGGGATAGTAGCTTCCGTGCTAGGTGAAGAAATGGACATTGATGCTCGAACACAGTTTTGCGGGGTGATTGGCAATCCGGTCGGGCATTCACTGTCGCCAGCTATCCACAATGCGGCGTTCCGCAAATTGGGGCTCAATTTTGTTTATCTCGCCTGGCACGTGGAAGCGATCGGTGAGGCCATCAGGGGGCTCCGTGCACTGGGAAACTTTCGCGGAGCGAGCGTCACGATTCCTCACAAAGTGGCCGCCATACCATTTCTTGATCATGTGGAGACGACGGCCCAAAAGATCGGTGCGATCAACACCATCGTAGCTGAAAAGAGCGAACTTACTGGGTACAACACGGACGCGACCGGTGCGCTGCGGGCCTTACGGGAGGGCGGAGTTGAGCTCAAGGGACGACGCATCGTTGTGCTTGGATCCGGAGGCGCTGCCAGAGCGATCGCTGTTGCGCTGGTCGCTGAGTCTGGCACAGAGAAATTGACCTTGCTGGGGATCGAGGATGCAGAGCGGACTCGCTTGGCTCAGGATATTCGTTCTACGACAGCGGTGACGGTAGAGGATTCGCATCTGGATGAGTCCACCCTTCGTCGGGTTCTTCCTGCTGCGCACATACTCATTCATTGCACTCCGGTCGGGATGTCTCCGAAAGCCGAGGCCACCTGCGTTCCTGCCTCGCTCCTCCATCCCGATCTGGCTGTGATGGACATTGTCTACAATCCACGCGAGACTCGATTGCTCAAAGATGCAGGACTTGCGGGCTGCAAGACAATTTCTGGGTTGGACATGTTCCTCAATCAGGCAGTTGCGCAATTTGAGCTTTGGACTGATCAGTCTGCTCCGGTTGAAGTGATGCGCCAGGTCTTGGAGTCTCATTTTCGATGAATGTGGTGCTCATTGGCTATCGAGGTACAGGAAAGAGCACGGTTGGAAAGCTTGTGGCGGAACGACTTGGACGTGTCCTAGTTTCGACCGATGTGGAGATTGTGAAGTTGGCTGTCCAAAACATTCCTGAGATCGTTGAACAACATGGGTGGGAGTACTTTCGTGATCTCGAAACAAAGATTTGCCAGGATCTAGCGGGCCGGGATGGGGTCGTGATCGATACTGGTGGGGGCGCGATCCTTCGATCGCAAAATGTCGAGGGGCTGAAACGCACAGGGAAGCTGTTCTGGCTGACTGCTCCAGTTGAGACCATTGCCAAGCGAATTGGAGCGGATACACAAAGACCATCTCTCACTGGAACGAAGTCGTTTCTCGAGGAGATTCAGGATGTGCTTCGTGAACGGACGCCGAAGTATCAAGCTGCTACTGATTACATCATTGAGACCGATGGAAAATCCGCCACGCAAGTTGCTGATGAGATTCTGGCACGACTCTAGTTGCCTTGGTAGGCTCTCTGAACCTTGACAAGTCTCGCCCTAACGTGATTCATGTACTCCTGCTGCGCCCGTAGCTCAGTTGGATAGAGCGCCGGGCTTCGAACCCGTAGGTCGCAGGTTCAATTCCTGCCGGGCGCACCAATAATTCAACAAGTTACCTGATCTTCCCGAGTTGCCCTGCCACGTTGATTGCACGGGGGCGGCAAGCCCCTAACCCAGAGTAAGGAGGCTGATTCGTCGAGCCTGCCGATATCATGATCGAGCTGTGCCCCTTTTCTTGCTTCCCGAAAACCAGGTTTACTCTTTACTGAAGCAACGCACGAGCTAAGTGATGGTTGAGATCGATTTCTTGTTGCCCAGTCTGGGTAAGACCATCCAAGCACTGAATGGAGTGCAGATCAGGTTCGGTCATGCTGAACATCGATTCTCGCAGAGCCTATTCTCTGTGAGCACGACTGCTGTATCGGACCTGGACGGAAGTTATTCCCTGCGTAAGCCGCATCTGCAGACGGGCGTTGGGAACTCATCTGAATATTGGTCAGATCAAGAGTAGATTCAAGATCGTATTTCGCGTCACAGTCTTGCGAGGTGGCAACATGATGATGAAGTGCCAGGTTGGGAGGCTAGGTGTCTCTATCATCTTCGTCCTGATGACGAGTCTGCCGAGTGCATGGGCGATATCGAATGATGCACCCGGCACAGATGGACCCTCGTTGGAGGAGACGGTCGCATTTATCAAAGATACGTGGGAAGCATGTGGAACAATGCACAGTGGTTTGCAACGTATGATCGCTAAGGACGGATCCCTCTGGCATATGGATAGAATGGCAAAGGTCGATGTGGTAGTGACACCTCCATCAGCTCTCAAAATTGTGACACGTCTCAATGAACACAGGAAGTTGAGCGGCATATTCGGGCTTCAATCACCCGTAGAAAGGATTCAGGAGTTTGACTTGAACGCATTGTCTCCAAGCGTGAGTTCCGAGCAGGAGGGTGAAAATGCGAACCTCTATGGAGTTCGATTGCGTTGTGCGCGGGGGGCCTGCATGACCGAATGGCTGGCGTCTCTCGCAATATCAGGCAAACCCATACACGAACTAAAAACCGGAAAATTAGTCGTGACGAGTCTCGAGGAGCTTGTCTATGAGGATCGCGCCCCTAAAGACAAACCCGGAGAAAGGAAGGGGGAAATCTATATTCCCGTCTGTGATATGGCATCCTCAGATAGCCTTTCGAAAGCCCTTCGCCACGCCATTACGAAAGCAGGCGGGAAGAAGCCGCTGTTCTAGGACGTGGCGTGGACAAGACGTGAGAAGAAGGAAAGAAGCGAATTGTTCGGGATTTAGAGGAGTATGCCTCCTGAGCAGAGTGCCGCCCTGATCGAATCGTGTTGGATTGCAAAGTTTTCCCACCGTTCATTCCCGATAGCCGTAGAAGTGCGTCATTCCCGCCTTGCTTTTCATTCATCCGTCTGTGTAGCCTTTCCAGTGGGTACAATTTGGGTAGCTGAATCGCTTATGTAGGCCGTCGAATCAGTTGGTTGTAGGCTCAATTCTTGCCGGGACATGCCAGGCAATGGATCATATCTCCATGAATTTCCAATGAGTTAGGGCTATGCGAGTTCCACCGGTCATTCCACAAAAGCTGGATAGAACCGTGATGGAAGTTCATCTACTATGACGTCTATGCGTAAAAGAGGTTATCCCGAGCCGTGGTTTAGCCGATATAGAACGCGGGCAACGTTTGGAGCGGTATACTCTGAACAGAAGAAGCGGTGTGCTTGGACCAGAGAATGCCCCTGTTGTGGAAGACCACTTGAAAAGATGGACCCGGCGAGTCCCTGGGTTTGTGAATGCGGATGGCGCAGTCAATGAATCGAGCAAGCAGAGGGAGGTACTATGATCCCCATTTTGCACGACATGAGAGCAGCATTTTTCCTCGTGATTGCACTAGCCATGCTGTTGTTGATCGGTGCGATGGCTGGGTTAGGAGCAGTATTGCAACCGATCCGTTGGTCTGATCGGAAAGGATCTCGCTGAGCAAGAGAGGGGGCCGTCCGTTTAAGCTACCAGTGGTGCTTGATCGGCCTCTTTCTTCTCTCCCTCTCATGTTTCTCGTATTCTTGCTGGCCCAATTTTAGTTCTCTGTCTAGTCAGACAATCTTTCCCCGTCGCCCGGCCAAATATTCGAATTTATTAGGCATCCTGTCATTCATCGGCTAGGCTTCTGCTAAAGCGTCCCTTTTCAACCGCGGTGCTATATTTGTTTCGTGTGGAGAAGGCAACCGGCGAGCGTCCCGCAAGGTCATCGTTACAACATTAATTACCACTGAATCGATTGAGCCGCGGGATTGGGATGTCATATGGAGGGAAGGGGTATGAATAGAGTAATTGCGAAGTCCGGAGCGGTGGTGGCGATGGGATTAATGTTGTTGTCAAACCAGGGCTGTAACACCAAATGGCTCAAGTCTGAGGGGGCAGGTGATACGGAGAGCGGGGCTGCGAAGCTCCCCAATATGTCTAGAGGAGGCCCCAGCGGAGAATTGAGCGGGTTCTCCCGTAATCCGTCAGAGGAGCGACTTGGGCAAGGCGGATACTCGACCTCAATGAACCCGTCTGGGCACAGTGCGCATCAGCGTGCGGAATTGACACAAGAAGAAAAGGCTGCCGTGGAGGCGGGGTTGCAGGATGTGTTCTTTGGGTATGACCAATGGACCTTGTCGGAGTCCGGTATGGAAGCGCTCAATCACGATGCGGCGTATCTTAAGGACCATCCAGGCGCCACGCTGAAGATTGAAGGGCACTGTGATGAGCGAGGCACGACCGATTACAACATGGTGTTGGGCGACAAACGCGCCAAGGCGGCTAGGAGCTATTTGGCGGAAGTTGGGGCGAATCCCAAGCAGGTGGCGATTGTCTCGTATGGAAAGGAGCGTCCCTTCTGCTTTGATCGGGATGAGCCCTGCTATCAACAGAACCGCCGCGGCCACATGCTTCTTTCCACTAAAAAGTAAAGCCTCGCCGATGAGTGTCTTTTTTATCATCGATTGGGTTCCCACTGAGATGCGGCAAGGAGCTTTTGGAGCGCCATAGCTCATGAGATTGCGATAGGGACTTCTTCAGTGAAAAAACTCAGGTCGTTCTTTAAGTCAGAAAGTACCGAACAAGCTCCAGCGCAGTCCCGGCCAGAAAACCGACGGGTCCAGCCGAGATTCACGACCCAGTTTCGGAGCACCTTCTCGGGACAACGAGAGGAGGGGCAGGGACGGACGCTAGATATTTCCGTCGGTGGGTGTAAGATCGAAAGCGATACCAAAGTGATGCAGGGGGGCAAGTTCGAATGTCGGCTCCACGTTCCTGGCCTTGATTGGCCATTGAGAATCGAGGAAGCCACGGTGCGTTGGGTCGATGGCAATACTTTTGGGATCGCGTTTTCTCGTGTCAGTCCAGAAGAGCTGGCGAAGCTCAAGACGATACTCTCTGAACTTGAACAGGACGAGTAACTTCTTTTCCAATCGCTCCAGCCTGCACAGGTCCTCTCTCGTAAGTATTTCCTGAAACTCTGATCGATGAGATCTCGTCGTTCTCTCACTCTGCAGTGTGGCCGTATGCGTTGCGCAGGCGCTATCCTGACCCTGAACGCGGTTGACATGGCTACCATAACTGTCGGAAAGTACAGTGAGACGGAAATCGCAATACAAAAATCATGGTATGAGGATAGAGAAAGGAGTTGGGGGTGGAACAGAGGTATGCAATCACGGTGAAGTTCTTGGTCGATGCCGATTCGGCGGAAGATGCGGAAGAGATGATTGAAACTGCCTGTGAAAAGGCGTCGGCGGCTTTCCCTGAAATGAGTTATGAAGGGATTGAGGATATTGAGGAAGATGAAGAGTAGTCGGTCTTCGCTTGCGACAGGAATCTTGTCATTCACTCGACCGATCACACCATGGGCATTGAATCGCAATCGATCTTACCTCAGAAGGAAATCGCTATCCTTGCAGGCGGTTGTTTTTGGTGTCTTGAAGCCGTTTTTGACCAGGTCAGGGGGGTGGAATCGGTCGAGTCTGGTTATATCGGAGGTAGCCTAGACCATCCCAGTTATGAAGCAGTATGTGGGGGGCAGACCGGCCATGCCGAGGCCGTGCGTGTTACCTTTGATCCCCGCGTAATCACCTATAAAGGACTGCTCGAAATATTTTTCGTCATTCACGACCCCACGACCCTCAATCGGCAAGGAAACGACGCTGGTACCCAGTATCGGTCAGCGATTTTTTACACCTCCCCGGAACAGCAGCAAACCGCCGAGGATCTCATTAAATCTCTTACCGCTGAACAACTCTACGATGCTCCCATCGTCACGCAGGTCGTAGCAGGTAGTCCATGGTATGAGGCGGAGTCCTATCATCAGGAGTACTTTGCTCGAAATCCCCTCCAAGGTTACTGTCAGTTTGTGGTGGGTCCAAAAGTTGCAAAGTTCCGAAAGCAATTTGCTCAGCGCCTAAAAGGGTAACGGCACCTCGCTTATCGACCGAACCATCCAACCAAGACCTCTCGTACCGTCCCAAAGACCGCGGGCTCCTGGAATATCTGATGGGTTTGCAGTATCACCTCGGCATGTACGGGGCAAAAGGGCCATTCGTCGGCAGGATTGCCTTGAACATGGGCAATGATCGAGCCATCTCCCTGGTCGGTTGAAGCGTGAATGACGATCAACGGACTGTTCGGATCAAGTAAACAGGTGCTGTCCTTCTTATCCGATTGATCTGTAGCTGCCTGACGAATCAGCACCTGCTGTTCACCCTCTGAGAAGACGGTGTCCCCTTCTCGAATAGGGCCAGTCGGAGCGAAAGAGTAGAGAACCAGCGGGGCGCCGAGAATAACGAGCACTGCCGCAGCCATCGACCACAGCGGGGGATCGGCCTGGTTGTGGGAGGCGATGTCGGGCACGTCCTCAGTGTGATTCCTGAGTTGTGCTCGTGGATTCCTCTGCCAGTTTGCTTAACAGCACGACGATCTCCCGTCTCTTTGCACGGAACGGATTCTTCAAGGACCCTTGTTCTAGTGGTATCAGCGCAGAGGTCTGGTGGAATCCCAATATAGTTTCCTGTGGTGCAATAGATTGCAACGGAGTCGATCGCCCATCGACATATCTCATAGTTTCAGCATCCGGCGGGTACCGAGTTGGAGAACGATAGTTGCTGAGTAAGAAGTGCAGTTCGTCACCGTGGATGTAGACCCCACCTGAAGTGACGAGATCGATAGTCCCTGGCTGCTGGATGATTCGATAAAACGTCACAATTTGCTCGGGCGTTGCAGCCCCCAGGCCTTTGGCTAATAGTGGTGCAAGAAAGGCTACGTCGTCGGGGCCAAAAACCGGATGCAGGTGTGGCTCCTTGTCTTTGCCAGAGAAAACTGAGGACGGTAGGAGACGCGCTGACTCTTCAATCCTCACGCCGGAGAGAATGGACGACATCACCTTAACAGTAATGTTGGCCGGATGAGAATGACCACTGCTTACCCGCTGGTCTACTGCAAGTCGGACATACTGCGATTGATCTTCAAAAATGGGTGGGCTTGAATAAGATTGGTGCTGACAGGCGGTAAACCCAACGAATAGCGCAACTACGGTGAGAATGGTTGTGCCAAGTTTCTTCATGATCCTCCAGTTCGTGTTTGAGGAGCGGGTCCCAGACGCATCAGCTTTCAGACACTGAAGATGCGCCTCACGAAGGTCCTTGCGATCTTTATCTGAAATTACGTCACAGACGTCTTCATGTTACGGCTGTGGGGAATTACTTGCAATGCCAAACAGGTGCGTTCCAGCGTTTAGCAGTGCCGATGTCGGCCATCGAACCGCGCGAATTAACAATTCGGCAACAACACCGTAGCATCATCTTAACTCACGTCATCTATATCTTGCCCTGTTTTTCAAACATGACTAACTAGAGGGAGGGATTTGATGAAGAGACAGTGGTTGGCGACGATCATGTGCGTAGTAGGTCTCGGGCCAGTCTTTGGCGTCACCAGTGCCCAAGCTGGGCACGACCTGGCAGACATTCTGTATGAAAAGGGTCAGATCACCAAGGAGGAGTTGATCAAAGCCAAAGCTGATTCGGAAAAAGCGGACGAGGAACAACGAAAAGCAAGAGATCAGGAATTTCCCATTTCTATACGGTATAAAGATGGGTTTGATCTGCAAAGTCGCGACGGAAAGTTCGAGATGCTGATCCAAAATCGGCTCCAGTTTCGTTACTCCTTTCCCCAAGAAGGCGACTCTCTCGCCCCGGCCAATCCTGCGGCAGCCGACGATAAGGATGTGAGCTCGTTCCGAGTGCGACGGGCTCGCATCAAAGTCGGAGGGTATGGTTTCGCGCCCTGGCTGAAGTACTATGTGGAATATGACTGGGTGAGCAATACGCTGCTCGATTATCGAGTGGATATCGCGAAATTTAAATGGGCGACCCTCCGCGTTGGGCAATGGAAGATTGACTATAACCGAGAGCGGGTGGATTCGTCAGGGAACCAACAGTTTGTCGAACGGTCGATCGTCAATGCTCCGTTCACCCTTGATCGACAGATCGGAGCAAGGTTGGGAGGGTACCTCTTCGAAGGCACCTATGCCTACTTGGTGTACAACATCGGAATATTTACCGGCACGGGAATCAACAATGCCCGTAATGACGACAAGAAAATGCTTTATATGGGGAGAATCCAATGGAACTTCTTGGGGCGCGATGTGCCGTTTTCACAGTCTGATGTGGAGTACTCGCCCTTGCCAATCGGTAGCCTTGCGTTCGCCGGAGCCCACAACCGAACCGATCGAATTATCTTCCCTGGCACCAGGGGAGGTACAATAGTTGATGGTCAATTCGAAGTCAATCAGGGGGTTCAGGAGTTCGCCTTTAAGTGGAATGGGCTTTCAATACAGGAAGAGTTTCATGTGAAGGAAGTGACGAATACAACCACGCAAACCAAGACCACCAGTTTGGGGGCCTATGCTCAGGTCGGGTATTTCCCTCATGCCGTGCTCGACTTCATGCCGCACGACCTCGAATTCGCCTACCGCTACGCATTTGTCGATCCGAACGACACGCTTCGCAGTGACGTGCTTAGGGAGCATACAGTGGCAGCCAACTATTTCTTTGCAAAACATCGAAACAAGGTCACGCTGGACTACTCCCATTTGACGCAGGCTGGGTTCACACCGGAAGATCGAGTCCGGCTCCAGTGGGATGTGTCTTTTTAGCGAACAGATAGAGAAGGGGGATTACTCCAAATTAACCCAATTTGTAACACGCTAGTAACATTTGATGAACAGCATTATGGTAAAAATTGATATCAGTAGGTGCTTAGCATGAAGGGACCGTATATGACAAATCAAAAGCAGAGGATCTCTCAACGGGTAGGCTTTGTCTCAACAGTTGTACTCGGCCTCACCAGCATCTTCATGGCAACAAATGTGATGGCCGACGAGGCCATCCAGGTCGACCCCAATTTGAAAGGATATGTCAGAGTAACCGGAGTTTCGGGCAACCTCAATAGTATTGGCTCCGACACGTTAAATAACCTGATGACTCTGTGGGCGGAAGGATTTCGCAAGCAATACCCCGGTGTGAAAATTCAAATCGAAGGAAAGGGTTCCAGCACCGCTCCGCCTGCTCTCATTGAAGGGACTGCGCAGGTAGGTCCAATGTCGCGCCCGATGAAATCGACGGAGGTCGATTCGTTTGAACGCAAGTATAAGTACAAGCCGACTGCTTTCCCTGTTGCCATTGATGCATTGGCGGTCTACGTGCATAGGGACAACCCCATCCCAGGGATGACGATGGCACAAGTCGATGCCGTCTTTTCGAAATCTCGCCGATGGGGCGCCAGTCAAAATGTTGAGCGCTGGGGTCAGCTCGGCGTTACCGGAGAATTGGCGGACTCACCCATCAGCCTGTATGGCCGAAACTCTGCATCCGGCACCTACGGCTTTTTCAAGGAGCATGCGCTGAAGAATGGTGACTATAAAGACGATGTGAAAGAACAGCCCGGTTCCGCATCGGTGGTGCAAGGAGTTACGGAAGACTCTTCAGGTATCGGCTACAGTGGGATAGGTTATCTGACCTCTGGCATACGAGCCCTTCCCTTGGCAGAGAAAGAGGGAGGAGCTTTTATGGCTCCTACACAGGAAAATGCCATGAAAGGGTCCTATCCCCTCTGGCGGCATCTGTTGGTATACGTCAACAAAGCGCCGAACAAGCCGCTTGATCCGCTTGTGAAGGAGTTTATCAAGTTTATTTATAGCAAGGAAGGGCAAGCCATCGTTATTAAGGATGGTTTCTTTCCGCTCCCGCAGAGCGTGGTTGAAAAGGAGTCGGCGAAAATCGAATAAGTCTAAGGCCGGCTGTCCGGAGTGGGTAGACCGTAAAAGGCATATGACGACTCACGATCTTGTGAGAAGTGTAAAGCTGAAACGTTGGAACGGACATCGAAAGTCAAAGCATGAACGTGCCGCCTCTTACTCCAATGCCGGTCCTTCAAGGAGAGCCCTCCCCAGGCCGGGGATCAATTCCAGCCCCGGCCCTGGTGGGCGGACTGTTCAGCCGACGACAAATCAGGTCAATCACGGATGGGCTGACCAACGTCATCATCAAGACCGGTGGGATCAGCATTATCCTCTGCATTCTTGGGATGTGCATTTTTCTGGTGAAAGAAGTCATCCCACTCTTTCAACCGCCCCACGCCACCCTGACCGAGCCGATTGCACTCTCCCCGCTTGAGCATCCCTCAACGTCAGCGCTCATCGGCATCGACGAGCATCAAGAGCTTGCCTATGCGCTGCGCGGTGACTCATTAGAGTTTGTCTTCTTAGAAGAGGGGAAGTCCGCCGTATCAAAGGTTCCTTCGCGAGGCTTGTTGCCGGATGGTTCGGTCACAGCGCTCGCGCGAGCATTGGGGAAGGGGCACCAGCTCGCCATGGGCACGGAAGACGGCCGCGTCATCCCTGTGGCCATTGAATTCACTCAGGACTTCCAAGGGAACGAACGTTCGATCGCCCAGTCCGTCACGGTTGGGACTCCGATGGTTGCCGCACCAACTCCCCAACCAATCACCAAGATGGCCTACCAGAGCACGGATTCCGATGTTCGGATTGCCGCGCTGCTTCAAGACCAGCATCTTTGGCTCACCACAAGCCGAACCGCATCTCGTCCCGATGGAACTGCTGCGGCGTCGATCACGCAGGTCGATCTGACACCCAGCATCCCTGGTCGGGTGACGGCAATCACACTCGCGAGCCGGGCAGAGCTCCTCGCGGTCGGTACGGAAGAGGGCAAGGTCTACCATTTCGACCTCCGGGAATCGGCAAAGCCCAGTCTGGTTGAGATAAGTCAGGCTTCTGAAGGAAACGAGGCGATTACCGCTCTGGCCTATTTGATGAGTGACCGGAGTCTTGTGGTCGGCGATGCGTCCGGACAGATTGCCGTGTGGATGCCCGTGCGGGAACATGCTGCGACGAATACGACCCATATGACGCGTATCCATCGGTTTGTCCCTCATCAGAGTGCAGTCACCGACATCACGATTTCCCAGCGCGATAAGGGATTCATCACGACCGATGCCAGGGGAGAAATCCGCCTGCACCATTCGACGTCCGAACAAACGTTGCTGACACTTGCTCCACAACAGGGGGCACTCCGCAGTACCTATTTTTCTCCCAAAGCGGATGGCCTGGTCGGTCTCGCCGAAAATGATCGACTGGTGCATTACGACATTTCGAATCCCTACCCAGAAATCACCTTGGCCACCTTGTTCTCTCCCGTGATGTACGAGGGCTATGATCGGCCGGAGCTTGTCTGGCAATCATCAAGTGGGTCGGACGACTTTGAAGCCAAGTTCAGCTTGACCCCGCTGATCTTTGGAACCATTAAGGGCACCATCTATGCCGTACTCCTAGCGGTGCCATTGGCGGTATTGGCCGCCATCTATACCGCCATGTTCATGCATCCGAATCTCCGGGCCAAGATCAAGCCCATCATTGAAATTATGGCTGCGCTGCCCACCGTGGTGCTGGGATTTCTGGCAGGCCTCTGGTTTGCCCCGGTCCTGGAGCGGAACTTTCCAGCCATGACGGGGATGGTCTTAGTGATGCCCTTGGTTATTGCCCTTTCCAGCGGACTCTTTCTCTTGCTTCCCGCCTCCATCAAACATCGTGTGCGGCCTGGTGCAGAGGCGCTGCTCATGATGCCGGTCATCATCGCTGTGGTCTGGGGGTGCCTTGCAACCAACGCATGGTGGGAGTCTCTTTTGTTCGATGGTCACTTTAAACCATGGCTTCAGACTCATCTTGGTTTGAATTATGATCAGCGCAACGCCATCGTTGTCGGTGTGGCCATGGGATTTGCCATTATTCCTATCATCTACAGCATTTCTGAAGAGGCGCTCTCCAATGTGCCAAAGAACCTGATCGCCGGGTCCTTGGCCCTCGGCGCCACGCGATGGCAAACGCTCACCCATCTCGTTCTGATCTCGGCCAGCCCAGGCATCTTCTCGGCATTGATGATCGGTTTCGGCCGGGCCGTTGGAGAGACCATGATCGTGTTGATGGCGACCGGCAATACGCCGATTATGGATTGGAGCCTCTTCAACGGGTTTCGAACCCTGTCCGCGAATATCGCCGTGGAGATCCCTGAAGCGCCGCATGGCGGGACCTTGTATCGCACACTCTTTTTGGCGGGTTTGCTCCTCTTTATCGCGACTTTTCTGCTCAATACGGTAGCGGAACTGGTTCGACAGCGACTCAGGGAGAAATATAGCCAATTCTAGTGCGACAAGATTCGCACAAGGTGACGTCCCGGGCTCGTGGGTAGAGTTCAGTTGTTGAACGCAAGTCTGACGAAGTTTGGGGTACGAGTGATTCGATGAAACAGTGGGTCAAGCATTTCATGGCAAGCGGTGAGCTCTTCATTTGGGGCTGCGGGGCCGGGCTTTCCATTTCGCTCCTCATGATCGGTGGGCTTCTGGTGCTCATCCTCCTCAACGGGTTTGGGTATTTTTGGCCGGCTGATCTCGTTGAATTGACGCTGAAGGACGGAAAACATGTGATCGGTCAGTTGGCCGGCGAAGAAGTGAGTCCGAAAGGGATTCCGCGAATCAGAATGAAGATCGGCAATCGCGATCTGTACGGGCTCGACTATCGGTGGATCAACGCCGATCAGATCGTCGAACGAGCCACGCCGACCGATCTCGTGATGGTGGAGCGGCGCGAGTGGGGGAACTTCTATGGACGGCTCCAGACGCTGGTCAAGGAAGATCAGACTGTGGCTGAAGGATCGGAGGCCGTATGGCAGTCCCTACCGGCCCTGCTTCGACAGGCGGAATCGAGTGAAGCAGAGAGCACGTATATGTTGCTCGTTGTCGATGCCAATGGCAGAGAAAAGTCCATTGCGCTCGGCCAAGTCATGCGAGTCTTGCGCCCAAACGACCTTTCGAAGTTGGAGAAGGTGTGGGTCTATGCCGGCAATGTCTGGGTGGTGCTGACCACCGAGCCACGAGAAGCCAACACGGAGGGTGGAATTTTCCCTGCCATTTTCGGCACGGTTCTGATGGTGATGATCATGAGCTTCGTCGTGACCCCCTTTGGTGTCATCGGCGCGCTGTACCTCAGGGAGTATGCCCGTCAAGGCGTCATCGTGCGGACCGTCCGCATTGCCGTCAATAATCTCGCCGGGGTTCCTTCGATCGTGTTCGGCGTGTTTGGGTTGGGGTTTTTCGTGTATGGCGTCGGAGGCACCCTGGATGCACTGTGGTTTTCTGATCGGCTGCCCACTCCCACGTTCGGTACGGGTGGGATCCTATGGGCTTCACTCACACTGGCGCTGTTGACGGTTCCCGTCGTGATCGTCGCAACGGAAGAGGGACTGGCAGCCGTGCCGAGGGAGTATCGAGAAGGGTCGATTGGCTTGGGCGCGACCAAATGGGAAACAATATGGAAAGTCGTGCTTCCCACGGCACTTCCAGGCATCTTGACTGGATTGATTCTGGCCATGGCTCGTGCCGCGGGTGAGGTGGCGCCCTTGATGTTGACCGGTGTCGTCAAGCTTGCACCGGCCATGCCGATCGACTGGACGTGGCCATTTATTCACCTGGACCGAAAGTTCATGCATTTGGGGTTTCATATTTATGACGTGGGGTTCCAATCGCCCAATGTGGAAGCTGCCAAGCCGATGGTCTATGTGACCACATTGGTGTTGATTCTGGTGGTTGTGACGCTTAACCTCACGGGCATCCTCTTGCGAAATCGAATGAGGAGGAAATATGCTGGGTCAGCAGTTTGACGTGACGTCCGGTGTTTCTACCCTCTCACCCGTTGTGTCCTCACTGGAGATGGAGAGCATGGACCCTCATTATTCCAACGTGACGCCTCAGCCCAGTGCTCAGGGGAAGTCGAAACTTCGGGTGCAGGGCTTCAACTTTTTCTATGGGCCGGTCCAAGCCCTGTTCAAGGTTGATTTAGATATTCCAGAAAACCAAGTGACTGCCTTCATTGGGCCATCAGGATGCGGGAAATCTACCTTGCTGCGATGCATGAATCGCTTGAATGACCTCATCGAAGGTGCGCGGCATGAAGGAAACATCCTCATCGACGGCGTGGATATCTTCAATCCATCGATCGACATCACGGATCTTCGAAAACGAGTGGGCATGGTGTTTCAAAAATCTAACCCGTTCCCCAAATCGATCCATGAAAATGTTGCGTACGGTCCACGGCTGCAAGGCCTGAAGAATCGGATAGTGTTGGAAGAGATTGTCGAGCGAAGTCTCCGAGGAGCTGGCTTATGGGAGGAAGTAAAGGACCGACTCCATAAAAGTGCACTTGGCTTGTCCGGTGGTCAGCAGCAGCGCCTCTGTATTGCGCGAGCCCTTGCCGTCAAGCCGGATGTGCTCTTGATGGATGAACCCTGCTCCGCCTTAGATCCGATCGCTACCGGCATCATCGAAGAGTTGCTGTTTTCGCTGAAGAAAGAATTGACGATCGTCATTGTCACGCACAACATGCAGCAGGCGGCCCGGGTGTCGGATCGGACTGCGTTCATGTACCTCGGCCAATTAGTCGAATATGGTCTCACGAAGCAGCTGTTCACAAACCCTTTGAAGAAGCAGACAGAAGACTACATCACTGGACGATTCGGGTGACGCTATGGCTCAACACCGACATTTCGACGAAGAACTTGCCGAACTCAAGACGAAGCTGGCACGAATGGCTGGTCTGGCAGAAGACCAAATCGATAAGGCGTTGACCGCATTGGTGACGCGAGATGCGGCCCTGGCCTGCCGCGTGATCGAGCGAGACCATAAAGTGAATGCGATGGATGTGGAGATCGACGAAGCCTGCATTGAGTTGTTGGCACTCCACCAGCCGGCGGCGCGCGATCTGCGGTTAGTGACGACGGCCATGAAACTGTCCACTGAGCTCGAACGTATCAGCGACCTGTCTGAAAGTATTTGTGAGCGTGCGATCGAACTGAACGAAGAGCCTCAACTCAAGCCCTACATCGATATCCCGCGGATGGGGGGCCTCGCACGGGTCATGGTGAAGGAAAGCATCGATGCTTTCGTCAAGGAAGATGCCATTCTGGCTAGGAAAGTCATCGGGGATGATGACTTCGTCGATGATCTCATGGAACAGGTGTTTCGTGAACTGCTCTCCTTCATGATGGAAAATCCGCATACGATTTCACGTGCCATTCGGTTGAGCTTTATCGCCAAGTCACTCGAGCGAGTGGCTGATCATGCCACCAACATCGCCGAGTTGGTCGTCTATCTGGTGGAAGGCAAGATCATTCGGCACACGATGCCATCCGTTCCGCCATCCATTCCATTATGACGGGTCGATTGGTCTGACAGGGGCGCTGGACTGCTGGTGACTCAGATGCGCGTTCGTTTGAAATGACCCTGCCCCTGTGTTAGCATTCGTTCCATGGGTGCCACCACCTCGGCGAAGCGGGGAGAAGCCCGCCGCGCCCCATCTCCCCCTTCTCATATTCAGCGAGAAGTGATCGGCGTAATCTTGATCGCGCTGAGTCTGCTGATGCTCTTGAGCCTCCTGTCGTTTGTGCCGGGAGAGGCGAAGATGCTGGCGACTGGTGTGCCGGATGCTGATCCGCCTCGTAATCTCATTGGTTCGTTCGGCGCGTTGTTAGCCGGTGGGTTCTTTTTTGGTATCGGTGGAGCGGCCTATCTCTTTCCTGTGCTGCTGGGGCGGTTGGGAGTTCGATGTTTCTCTCAGGTTCCAGTGAGTTTTACGCTGCGGACAGCCGCTAGCTCCTTAGCTGCGGTCTTCTTCTTGAGCGCTTTTCTGCATCTTGAAACGACGGGGGTTCCAACCCTGACCAGCGGAGTGATTTCCCGTGGGATGGGTGGTGGTGTCGTTGGTCAGACCATCGCCGAGGGACTCCGAGCCGTCTTTGCCGGAACCGGAGCCCATATTCTGGTCATCACAGGATTCCTGGTCTCCCTCTTGCTGACAACCCCTCTGTCCTTGGCGGAAGCCATGCGTCGGATGCCGGAACATTGGGCCACTCTCCGTGAAGGGGTGTTCGCGGTGATGCCGGAGCGATCAATTGAAGTCGAGAAAGAGATCGGCAATCGACGGTTACGAGCCAGGTCGTCCAAGCCAGCGGCCGTTACTCGAGGAGAGGAGTTAGCCACTGACGGGATCGAGGAGTTGGAGCTGATCCCAACCCAGACTCCTCCAGGTCCGATCATCCAGCCATTCCCTGTCGCAATCCCAACATGGGACGCGCAAACGACTGAGTCGGAAGTGGTTGTTCCGACAGCCGAGTCCAAAAACTATCAGCTGCCTGACCCGGAGATTCTGTTAAGTGATCCCTCTGGACCGATGGATCGGATGTCGGATGAGGAATTCAAAGCACAGTCTGAGATCTTATCACGCGCATTGTTGAGTTTCGGCATCGAGGGCATTGTGACGGAAGTGAGACCAGGCCCCGTCATCACTATGTACGAATTTGAGCCGGGGCCAGGCACGAAGGTCGCCCGCATTGTAAATCTGGCCGATGACCTGGCGCTGGCGCTGAAGGCGACGAGTTTACGCATCGTTGCGCCGTTACCGGGGAAATCCGTGGTCGGCATCGAGGTGCCGAACCGGTCTCGAGAAACGGTGTCCTTGAAAGAAGTCATCATGAGCGAGGCCTTTCGGCGGGCAAGGTCCAGGCTCACACTGGCGCTGGGTAAGGATATCTTCGGTGCGCCCAGCACGGCAGATTTGAAGACGATGCCGCATCTTTTGGTGGCCGGGGCGACGGGGGCTGGGAAGAGTGTCAGCCTGAACACGATGCTACTCAGTATCCTGTTTTCCGCCAAGCCGAGCGAAGTGAAATTGTTGCTCATTGATCCGAAGATGCTTGAGTTCCAATCGTATGAAGGCATTCCACATCTCTTGCGGCCGGTGATTACGGACCCCAAGTCAGCTGCAAGAGGCCTGGGATGGGTCGTCGCTGAGATGGAGCGGCGGTATAAGCTGCTGGCGGAAGCCGGTGTGCGGAACATTGATGCGTACAATCGACAGGTCGCCGGTTTGCACGAGGTGTTTGCTGAAAGTAACGCACCGAGCGTCGAGCAGACTGAGCTTCCGATGAAATTTCTCTCTGAGGAAGAGCGTCTCTCCGCCGGTGAAACCTCGATCGCCGAGGGGGAACGGGGTTGCATGCAGCCGAAACCAACGCCGCCGGAACCGCTGCCGTTTATCGTCGTCATGATCGACGAACTAGCGGATCTCATGATGGTTGCTCCGAAAGATGTGGAAGACAAGATCGCCCGACTTGCGCAGATGGCCCGGGCATCCGGTATTCATCTGGTGCTGGCCACTCAGCGTCCATCCGTCGATGTACTGACCGGCTTGATTAAAGCGAATTTCCCAGCACGCATTGCGTTCCAAGTCTCATCGAAGACCGACTCGCGAACCATTCTTGATGCGAATGGAGCAGAGGCTCTCCTCGGCCGTGGGGATATGCTGTACTTGGCTTCCGGAACCGGACGCCTCGCGCGTCTGCATGGGTCCTTTGTGTCAGACGACGATGTCCGCTCGGTGGTGGAGTTTGTGAAGAAACAGGCCCTGCCGATCTATAACCAGGAGCTGCAGTCCCTCAAGTTGGAAGAGGCGGATGAGGAAGAGGCTAAAGACGAGGTGTACGAGCAGGCGAAAGAATTGGTGCTGTCGACGGGGCAGGCCTCAGCGTCGCTGATCCAGCGCCGATTGCGGGTCGGCTATCCTCGGGCGGCGCGCATGATCGAGCAGATGGAATCGGAAGGCATTGTGGGGGCGGCGGGTCGTGATGGGCGTCGAGAGGTGCTTGGACGGCGCGGCCCAGTTGGTGCGGCGGAGGTATGATGCGCTGGTGGCTTGTTGTTCCATTGAGTGTCCTATTGGCCTTGCCGGCCTGGGCGGCAGATGGACCGGTCGATGAAAAAGCCTTGCAAGAGGTTCGTGAAGTCGTCAAACAGCTGCAAGCGCGATACGAGAAGATGAAGGATCTCCAGGCGGACTTTTCTCAGAAAACAAAGATTGAAGGGTTTGAGCGGCCTGTGACATCATCCGGCAAGGTCTATATCAAAAAGCCAGGCCGCTTACGGTGGGACTACTTGGATCCGGCGACCGAGCAAATCTATGTGAACCAGGAGGACGTGAAGGTCTACGTTCCCGAACATAAGCAGGTCCTGGTCGGGAAGCTCACACAGATGGCTGCCTCCAAGGCGCCATTGGCACTATTGCAGGGAGCGGCCAAATTGGATGAATCCTTTGAGATTGAGCCCACCAGGGGAAACACTCGCGGAGTCGGTGGGATACCGCTCATCACGCTGATTCCCAAAGCCAAGGAGCAGGAATCCACTCAGAATCTTCAGAAAATCGTCGTCGAGGTCTTCCCCAAAACCTATTTTATCCGTACGGTGTCCCTCCATGAGGTCAGCGGCAATGTTGCCGTCTTCGAGTTTTCGAACTTGAAACCAAACCTGGGATTAGGTAATGAGGTGTTTGACTTTAAGACACCGGCGGATGCGGAAGTCGTCCGGGCTCCGGTGTTGAATGGGCCGTAAGCGGTCATTGGTCAATGATCAATAGTCATGGCTAGGATCTGGTACATTTCTCATTGATGAATGACACCGACCATTGACCGAGAACCGTATTGGCGAGAGGGATTGAGATAAGTGCAGAGTCTTGTGAGCAATGTGACGGACAGGGTCACCCAAGCGGTCACCGCCTTGGATTTCGACCGGCTTCACCAAGAATATTGGGATCAGAACGAGTTCCTCGTCATTAAACAGTTCTTGCCTCGTGCCTTCGTAGAGGAAGTGCTCGTTCCTCAAGCTCAGGGCGTGAAGGGAGAACTCAATCGAAACTACATTCCCGGCCACAAGAAGGGTGGGAGCGTTAGTTATTATACTGTGCAGGAGAAAGCCCCCCGCTTTCTCGACCTCTATCGGTCCGAGTCATTCCGGGCATTCCTGAATCGGCTCGTTGAGGCGAAGCTGATGTTTTGCCCGGACAACGATCCCCATTCCTGCGCCCTCTACTACTACACTGAACCGGGCGACCACATTGGGTTTCATTACGATACGTCATACTACAAGGGCGCTCGGTACACGATTCTGATGGGGCTTGTCGATCGGTCAGCCCAGTGCAAGCTGGTGTGCGAGCTGTTCAAGGACCATCCAACCAAGCCACCCCGCCATCTTGAGCTAGTGACTGAGCCTGGGGATATGGTGATTTTCAACGGTGATAAACTCTGGCATGCGGTCACGCCTCTCGGAGAGGGTGAGGAACGGATTGCCTTAACAATGGAGTATGTCACCAATCCTGAGATGGGCACCATCAAGCGGCTCTATTCCAACCTCAAAGACTCCTTCGGCTATTTCGGTTTCACTGCGGTCTTCAAGCGCGCTCTAGGCCTCAGCCGGTCTAAGTGATGTAAATCCCTTCTTGTTTGATCCCCCCTTTCTGATTCAGAGTGCGTCGAAGATCATGCCATGCCGATGGCGTGGCGAAGTATCGTACACAACTGGTCTCGCTCCCACGGTTTGGTCAAACGGGCATAGGCGCGTAGGGACCCTAGGTTCCTATTTGAAGCCGTTAAGACGATCACGGGAAGGGTGGGATGTGAAACTTGGAGCTTCTCCAAGATCGAGCAACCATCTCCATCAGGTAGGCCGAGATCAAGGAGGATGGCATGGTAGGCATTTTGTTCGATGGATGAAAAGGCCTGGCGACAGGTCTGTGCACAGTTAACATGGAATCCTTCAAACTCGAGCAAGTCTTGTAGGGCCATCGCGATATCAGGGTCATCCTCGACAACCAAAATTGAACGGGCTGTTCTCACTTCGACCCTCACGTTCGTGTCTGGACTCAGTCTGTGATCTGGGTCTAATGCCAGCTGCGCGTGAGCTGTCTCAGAATTGTAAATGAAAGGGGCTATCTGAACCGGCTCACTTGGTCTCACGGCAATGGGATGCGCGTCAGGCCGGGCTGTGCCTCTTTGAGGAGGCACAGCACCGGCGGCAACGGCGGAAGGTGGCAGTGCTGCTCTGGATGGGCAGGATCCAAAGGGGGAATCAGATGGTGAGGAAGAGGGAGACTTCCTTACCATGTGAGTGACTGTCAGCTCCATACCGTGTTCCATTTTGTCTAGTGGTTACGAGATAACCCACAAGACTCCATGATTCGTGCCAATAGGTTAAGCAACGTCCATTCCAGGATGGTTGGCCAAGATATGCGAGTGTAAGTATTGGATTATATGTGTATGTTTTGAAAATGCATGATCGTCTGATGTGCGGGACTGTATCGAGCTGATACAGCAGCTGTCTCATGTGAGACGGCTGAACTGTCTCGTGAATGTTCAGGGACAGGGTGCAGGATTATTGATGCAGGTGCTTCATGGCTGCGGCGCAGAGGATAATGAAGAACCCCATCCACAGGGCAGCGCGCTGGAAGGGAATAACCTCGTAGGACTCTCCCTCCTCGGCTTCATCGTCTGACTTAAAAATGACGGTGTAGAGGAACAGTGTGAGAAGCCCCAGCACAAGAAGAAGCTTAATCATGAAGACGATGAGGTACTTGGAGTGGTACTGGATCCCGCTTCCCGTTTGTGAAGTAATGACCTGATTGACGTAGTGGAGATTCACACCGCCGGTGAACAGCAGGACGACTACGAGAATGCCGGCGACTTTCTTGTAGTGCCGGTAAAAAATATCCGTGATGGGTTTGATCTGATCCTTTGGAACGGCTTTCTCTAGTCCGGGTGTCACCGCCATGACGAGAAATGCCAAGCCGCCGATCCAAATGATCGCTGAAAGTAGATGAAACCAGTGATTGATGATCGGAATGAGGGTGTTCAGATCGGTGGTGATACTTTGGAGCGCGTCCATTTGGAAACCAGGCAGAAGAGAATCGTAAGGAGTGGGGGATTTGAGGATGGGCCTCTAGGTCTTCACCCCTGGCGCCTTATCCCTTGTCCTTTACGTCAAAGTTAAAGACAGGTGCGTCATTGCCGAATCGTTTCTTGCGTAGCTCTTCCATGAGTTCAACGGTGATAAGCGGTACATTGTTTTCGCGGGCGTGCTTTTCCACGCCTTTCTTCACCATCGCACGTAGGAAGTAGGGGATACGGCTCAATCGGAGAGCAGACGCATCGTCCCACGCGATATCGGTTTCTTCCAAGACATTGAACGCCACCTTAATTTTCTCGCCGCCTTTCGGGGTGTAGAGGCACCACTGATCTTCATCCAGCCAGTCGCCGTGGTCGACATAGGGGCGGGCGCGGCATCCCCCGCAGATGTCAGTGTATTCGCAATCACCACATTTCCCCTTGAGTTGGGGATAGCGAAAGGAGTTGAAGATATCCGATCGTTCCCAGAGATCAACGAAGCTCTGTTGACGGATATTCCCTGCCGACAGCGGCATATAGGGACAAGGGGTTAACTCACCGTTCGGCGTCACTCGGGCATAGTTGGTGCCAGCCAGGCATCCTCCCCCCATATATCCAGTTGCCTTGGTGATTGGGGAGTTCGGGTCTTTCTCATAGGCCAGCCGTTTGAAGTGCGGAGCGCAACGGGCACGGACCAACATGCCTTTGTAATTATCTTGGCAGTCAACGAGGTAGCCAAGGACCTCTTCATACTGAGCGGGAGTGATATCCGTCAGCTCTTCGCCTCGTCCCGTACACACCATAAAGAACACGTTCATGACACGGGCGCCAAGTCGGTGCGCCCAGTCAATGACTTCAGGCAGCTCTCGATAGTTCATCGGCTGAGCACTGAAATGCACTTGAAATTGGAGGCCATTCCGCTTGCTGGCTTCAATGCCGGCTACCGCAGCTTCCCACGCTCCTGGAACGCCACGGAACGTATTGTGTTTCACTGCGTCCAATGAATCAATGCTGATGCCAACACCCATCACGCCGATTTCTACAAGCGTTTTGGCCATCTGGTCATCGATCAGCATCCCGTTTGTGCCGAAGACCACCATAAAGCCAAGTTTAACGGCGTAACGAGCAATGTCGAGAATGTCAGGACGCACCAGTGGTTCGCCACCAGTAATGACAAGAAGGCATCCCTTATTCACTTCTGCGATCTGTTCAATGAGCCGGTAGCACTCTTCGGTGCTCAGCTCGTCGTCCCCACCAGCTGCTTTGGTTGTCGCATCAAGATAACAGTGATCGCATTTGAGGTTGCAACGCTTGGTCAGGTTTAGCGCAACGAGGTAGGGCTTGAAGTCGTCAACTGTCCGGCCATCAAACGGCCCCTCCCCCTTTGGAGTGGGGGTGAAGAACTGGGCAATTTGTTGCTGCAAAGAGCCCAAGACACCTGAAGGACCATTGAAGATAGGAAGAGATTTACCCATGGTGTATTGTATCGGGTGCTGAGAACGAAGACTCGTCAGAGGAAGGCGCTGGGGGCCAGCACCAAAAGCTCAGCATGCGAAACTTATCCGCGTCCTTTTCCGGTGAGGTCGGCAATCATGTCCTTGAGATTACCAGTCTTCATCGCTTCGGCCATATACCCCTTTGCCTGCTCGATCCCTTCATCGGCGACCTCAATCGTGATCAGGGTCGCGCCGATTTTCTCGGCATGCTTGAGAATGAGCGATCTGGTGCAATCCCGCATGAAGCCTTCCGGAGCTCGATCCAATCTGGCTTGTGCGTCGTCTGTCCAGGTATAGGGTGAGGCGGCTTCGACATGACCATTCGCCTCATTCCCGTTCGACGCTGCAACGGTGGCTTCCGCGACCGGCGAGGTGCCGGTGCCTTTGTTGGAGAAAATCGGCGTATAGTCTTCGGATGCGGCCTCTTGAATGGTCGGCGCCGCATATTCAAGCGTGATGGTCGTCATGCCTAATTTCCGCGCGCTCTTTTCAATCCTGGCCTTCGCACGTCTCCGCTGAAAGCCGGCCGGCACGGCACGGATTGCTTCTTTCGCATCCTTGGTCCATTGCATTGGCACGTCGTCGTAGGCCACGTCCGTTTCCAATTCACCTTCAGTTGTCGCGGCTACTTCGAAAATCTTCTTATCGACCTGTTTGAATTTTGTCCCATCCGCACTGCACACCGGACATTTGACCGGGCTGTCTCCCTTCCCGATGTAGCCGCATCCGTCACAGACGAAATAGGTTTGCCCCATGCGGTCTAGGTAGGCTTGTGTGGAGGCGCTGATCTCTTTGGGTTTCTCCTCAACGATCTGGGTCATGATTCCGCTCAATGTCGGACCCATAAGATCTTTGGTCACGCCCTCATCGGCTTGCATCTTGTCTCGGTCGATACCCGCTGCGTCCAAGCTGCCGCCAAGCGCACGCATAGCGTCCATGGCACCTTTTGGAAGAATGTGTCCGATCGCGGTGTCAACGACGGTATTACTGATGATGGTATGCCCTTTTTCGATGGCATATCGATGAATAGCCGTTTTTGCCACGCCGCGCGCGAAGACGGGGATCTTTTCCATCCGCCGCAGCGCTTCTTCCGTCCAGGCAATGGTGTACTCGGCTTGTGTATCGATCGGAGGCACGTATTTGCGGTTGGAGATCAGCACATTACAGGGGGCGCTCCTCAACAGATTCTCGGTGTTGCTACCGACGTCCATGTCCTCGTCGCTATGGACGCCGATGCGCCCGACGATGAGCAAGGCCGGGACATCCTTCCGGACGTACTGAATGATTTTTTCGAATGCTTTGCCGTCCAGCAATGTCGTTTTCACATCTGTCTGCTCGGCCTGGGCGATTTCGCGGGAAATGTCCAAATGAGACTGGTAGATCTTAGCCAAGCCGCTGTCGATAATTTCTTCGTGCAGTTTTTCTTGTTCTTTGAAACGAAAGACTTTGCCGGCTTCTTCGTTCAGAACACCAGAAATACTGTGGAATGCCGCGTAGTGGAAGTAGGGATCGAAGGCCGAAATCGCTTCCACTGGCATATTGAAGGCCTTGCCGAGCGCTAAGCCGGTCATCAGTCCGCCGAACGAGTAGGGGCTTCCGTCGACAGCCACGACGATCTTTCCGCCAGTTAGTGGCTGAACGTTCTTAATGATCAGCATGTCGGAGTTACGGACGCGGCGGACCACGCGCTCTGTGTTACTGCCGATGACGCTGTCTTTGACCGCTCCGACCCCCAAAGCGCCCATGATGACGAGGTCATACCCGTTGGTGTTGATGTCCTCGGCCAGCACCTTCCAGTTACGTCCTTCGAGTGATCGCCGTTCAATGGGGAGATTCGCTTCGTTACATTTCTTGTCGACGTAGTCAAGGTAGGAGTCAGTGATGATTTGGAGTCCTCGGGTAATCAGCGAGTCGTGGATCTGGCGCTGACGGTCAAGCTCCTTCTCGTCATGGTATTCCTCCGGGAGGCCCGCTTCCATCTGCTTGAAGCGTTTATCATGCATCTTCGCGGCGTAGACATGGCTCCCTACGATCTTGGAGCCGAAGGTTTTTGCCAAATGAACGCCGACATCCACTGCGGTATTCGAATGGTCAGAGTTATCGACCGGAATATAGATTGTCTTATACATTGGGGCGCCTCCTTAAGGCGCGAATTGGTCAGAGGAGAGGAGTCGTAATTGTATGAAAATAAATATGATTAACGTGCTAACAACGCCTCCAAAGATGCGGGATGATAGCACTGGCTCAAACGGGAATGCAAGATATCAGGAGGGACACGTTGAGTGTAAAAAAGGTGCATTTGTGGTCGATGAAGGACGTATGGCGCCTGTTCACCTGGTAGAGGTGGCTCTTGGTTCAGCCATCTGTGAAGCCGAGGGGGTTGGTCTGCTGGAGCGGATGATTTCCTCGATCGAAAGCAAGGCATCCCGCCCGGAATTGCCTTCGATCCCTCTGCTAAGGTTTTGGTCGGCATAGGCCGGTTCTCCCGATGACTGGGATAGGGATCCGGTCCATCGACGGGGATCGCGGCTACCTTGCTTCCGTTCCCAGGCGCGGAGACAAGCCTTGGCGATAATCTTGTTGAGAGGGGCAGGGTTATAGAGAAGCTTCCTGATACTGGTCGGCGTCAGCATCAAGGGGTTATAGCCGGCGGACAAATACCCCTCTTCCAGTAGGCGTTGTTCTAGGTCGGTATTTGGCTGGATGCCTAAGAAAAACATCAACGGAAACACACGCTCTTCGCCAAGAATCGAGGCCACCATCTTGTAGGACTCGACACTTTGAAGCAGGCTCTCTTCCGTCTCCTTAGGGCTATTGAGGGAATAGTTGAGGATGACCTTGCCCTTGAAGCCGGCCTCTGCCAAATAGCGGCAGCCATCGTACAAACGTTCCAGCTTGAATCCCATGTGGAGATTGTTCAGGACCTCCTGTGAACCGGAGGTGATGGCCACCTCCAAGTCGCCGACCCCAGAACGGACCATCAGCTTGGCAAACTCAGGGGTAATCAATGAGGTTCTGATGTAGCCGGACCACTCGATCTCGAGTTTTTCCGCCACAATTCGCTCAAGGATTTCCGTACATTGCGGATAGGCTTCCTTGCCCGTAATGAATTGGGCATCTGTGAACCAGAAACGACGGGCACCCCACTGATGGTAATGTTGCGAAATATCTTTGACGACCATCTCCGGTGGCCGGTACCGCACCCGCTTGCCTTCAATGTAGGGATAGAGGCAGAAGGCGCAGTCATAGGGGCAGCCTCGCTTGGATTGCACACCGATCGATTCACCAATATATTTCCCATATTGAGGGAAGATCGAGGTGAGATAGGGCAGATCGACCGTGAGCGCATCTAACAGCGCGGGGGAACCCTGCTGGCCTTTTCGGATCTGGTTACCTTCTTTGACAATGTACCGCTCATCTTCAATCGAGCGGCCTTCAATGACCTTCAGGATGGCGTCTTCCCCTTCGCCAAGGATGCCGATTGTGCCTTCCGGGAGTTTTTCGATCAACTGATCGGCAAACGCCGTAAAGGCTCCGCCGCCGATCATGATCTGGGATTTGGGGAACTCCTTGCGGATCAGCGCCGGGTACGACAGGATCGTATAGATGTGATTGTAATAGCGATAGAGCTGCTTGACGCCTGCGATGGAGGCGGTGATTCGCTTGAACGGGTTGCTGGCAAAATAGAAATTAAACGCATGCTCTAACGACGAATCGCCCTCATGCGGTGAAAAGATTTGAATGTCCCGCCATGAGAAGCAGACCAGGTCCGGCTTGAACTCCGTCGCGGCGTCGCGGATGGCTTGGCCGCGCTGCGCGACTGGGAACAACGAGAGATCGAGAATGCGCTGACGTACATCTGGTTTCCGCCGGTGGATAAAATCCGCCAAGTAGGTGATCCCAATGGGATAGACCATCTTGCAGGGGAGGAAGATGTAGAGAATCGAAGTCATGGCCGAGACGTTATCACGTTGAAAGGTGGGAAAGTTTCAATCTCAAGGATCTAATGACTTGCTACCTCGTTAACGTGAGCACTCTCATTTCGTGGCGACGTGTATTGCGACAATGCCGCCGCTGAGGTTCTTGTACGACACCTGACGAAACCCGGCATCGCGTAGAACTTGGCATAACCGTTCTTGGTCGGGAAATGTCCGGATGGACGCGGGAAGGTACTCGTAGACGCCGGTGCGATCACGGGCGACGATGGTACCGACCCAGGGCAGTAGTTTGAACGAATACCAATCGTACAATGTTCGTAACCAACCGAATACCGGACGCGAAAACTCCAAGCACACAAAGCGCCCACCGGGTTTCATGACACGGCGAATTTCTCGCACGGCACCTGGTAAATCCCCGACGTTGCGCATGCAAAAGCCGGTGGTGACTGCGTCGAAGGTATTGTCCCCGAATCCCAGATGTTCCGCACTGGCCTGCAGACAGGTGATCTTGTCGGCGAGTCCTTTGCTACCGATCTTTTTGAGGCCTTCGGCCAGCATCGCATAGTTCAGGTCTGATGCGATCACACGTCCCTTGGGTCCCATTCGAGACTCGAGTAGAAGGGCGAGGTCGGCCGTGCCGGACCCGACGTCGAGTGCGGTCCCCCGTCCGACGGGCGTAATAAAGGACGCGGTAATCTTCTTCCAATGGTAATGCAGGCCGAAACTCAACAGCGTGTTGTTGAGGTCGTAGACGCCCGCGATGGAGGTGAACATCCGCTGCACGGCCTCTTCGCGGGCCTGGCCGGACCAGGTAGACACCACCTTTGCCGGGGCTTTGGAATCTTGTGTCAATGGTTGACGGTCGGTTCCCACCATTTGACGGTGGTAGCACCCGGTTTCAAGCTTTGTCAAGGTGAAGGGTGGACCTCTTTGCCAAGCCGGCGCCGTCTTGACGCATGAGCCGAGCAGAAGAAAAGTGACGTGATGCGCGTGTGCGATACATGGATAGTGTTGCTAATGTTTACCCCGTCCGAATTTCGTGCGGACTCGCGTGATGAGACAGTGGAGCAAAATGGTATAATCCTGCGCCTATGGGAAATTCGATCGTCATCAAAGGGGCGCGAGAGCATAACCTCAAAAACATCGACGTAGAAATTCCGCGCGACAAGCTGGTGGTGATCACCGGCTTGAGCGGGTCAGGCAAGTCCTCGCTCGCGTTCGATACGATCTATGCGGAAGGGCAGCGGCGGTATGTCGAGTCGCTCTCCGCCTATGCACGGCAGTTCCTGGAACAGATGGGGAAGCCGGATGTTGATTCGATTGAAGGTTTGTCTCCCGCGATCTCGATCGAACAGAAGAGCACCAGCCACAATCCCCGATCTACCGTAGGCACGGTTACAGAGATTTACGACTATCTCCGGCTCCTCTTTGCCCGTGTTGGGCGCCCCTACTGTTTCCAATGTGGAGAAGAGATTACCGCACAGACTGTGCAGCAAATGGTCGACGCCATTGCCTCGGTGCCGGAAGGCATGAAGTTCCAGATCCTGGCTCCGATCGTGCGTGGGCGAAAGGGAGAATACCGAAAGGAACTGCTGGAGATGCGCAAGGCGGGCTATGTCCGCGCGCGTGTCGACGGCAAGATTGTCGATCTTGGGGAAGACCTCACACTCGATAAGCAGAAAAAGCACACGATTGAGATCATCGTCGATCGATTAGTGATGAAATCCGGCGAGGCGCTCCTGCGGCGGCTGGCAGATTCTGTCGAAACATCAGTCAAGCTGACCGGCGGGCTGGTCGGCGTGTTGACGGACGATGGCCAGACCAGGCTCTACAGCGACCGGTTGGCTTGTATCAAATGTGGCGTGAGTTATCCGGAGGTCGAGCCCAGAATCTTTTCGTTCAATAGCCCGCACGGTGCCTGTCCGGCTTGCGACGGTATCGGCTATGCCATGACACCAGGTGGCCAGGAGGAAGAGGACTTCACGCTACTGGAGCCCTGCACAATCTGCCAGGGGGCCAGGCTCAGACCAGAAAGTCTGTCCATCAAATTAGCCAAGCAGTCGATTGCCGAGGTAACCAGGCTTTCCGTTCGGGCAGCGGCGGATTTTTTTCTCTCGTTGAAGTTTACTGACCGTGAGCTAGTGATTGCGCATCGGATCCTCAAAGAGATTCGCGAACGGTTAGGGTTTCTCGTCAATGTGGGGTTGGACTATCTGACGCTCGATCGCGCGGCAGCGACGTTGTCTGGCGGCGAAGGGCAACGGATCAGGCTTGCCACACAGATCGGGTCAGGCTTGGTGGGGGTGTTGTACATCCTGGACGAACCGTCTATCGGACTCCACCAGCGCGACAATCGTCGATTGTTACAGACGTTGCTCAGGCTGCGAGACCTCGGGAATACCGTCGTCGTTGTGGAGCATGATGCCGAGACGATGATAGCGGCTGACCATGTCTTGGATATGGGGCCTGGCGCGGGGTCGCAGGGTGGGCATGTCATCGCGCAGGGCACACCTCAGCAGATCATGGGCGACCCCAACTCATTGACCGGCCAATACTTGCGTGGAATTCAGACCGTCTCAGTACCTCAACGGCATCGAAAGCCGAGAGGGACACTGTCGGTAGTGGGGGCACAAAAGCATAATCTAAAGAACGTCACGGCGCGCATCCCGATGGGCCTGTTTACCTGCGTGACGGGGGTCTCTGGGTCAGGGAAAAGTACGCTGGTACTGGAGGTGCTCTTCCATTCTCTCTCGCAACTGCTCTACCACAAGAAGCCGAAGATCGATGGGTGCAAAGACCTCAGGGGTGTTGATGGGCTCGACAAGGTGATCGATATCGATCAATCGCCCATCGGGCGGACACCGCGGTCAAATCCTGCCACCTATACCGGCCTGTTCGGGTACATTCGTGATCTCTATTCCAATCTTCCTGAGTCACGTGTCCGTGGCTATAAGCCAGGACGCTACAGTTTCAACGTGAAGGGTGGACGGTGTGAGGCCTGTCAGGGAGACGGGCTCATCAAGATTGAAATGCATTTTCTGCCCGATGTCTATGTGACCTGTGAAGTCTGTAAAGGCCAACGCTACAACCGTGAGACGATGGAGATTTTGCATAAGGGCAAGAGCATCGCCGATGTTCTGAACATGACGGTGGACGATGCATTGGAATTCTTTGAACACATTCCGTTGATCAAGACGAAGCTCAAGACCCTACATGATGTCGGTCTGCACTACGTGAAGCTTGGTCAATCGGCGACGACGCTCTCCGGCGGCGAAGCGCAGCGGGTGAAGCTCTCACGCGAGCTCTCCAAACGCGCGACCGGCCGGACAATGTACATTCTCGACGAGCCGACGACCGGCCTGCATTTTGCTGATGTGCAGCGGTTGCTGGACGTACTGGATCGGCTGGTCGAAGCCGGCAACACGGTGCTGGTCATCGAACACAATCTGGATGTCATCAAGAATGCGGATTGGATCATCGACCTGGGGCCAGAGGGCGGAGATCGCGGCGGCGAGATTGTCGCAGAAGGGCCGCCGAAAGAAATTGCGAAGGCGAAGCGGTCGTACACGGGGCAGGTATTAAGGGAGGCGGGGTTGTAAGGGCGGATCTTTCGTGCGTCGCCCCATAGTGCGATGAGTCATAACGGCAGCCGAATCGATACCCTTAGCCTCGTGCGACTCTGAAGCGCGATGATGCATCGCATGCCGTCGCCCGCGGCGGCTTCTTCAGCTACATCTGGCCACTTCCGCTATGGCGACTCCCGAAAGCTCCATCCCTTCGACCCCCGCTAAGAAGGAAGGGGGAAGTAGTGGCTGATGGCGCTTGTGGCCATCAGTTGCTTAGTCAAGACAGGAAAAGCGTGGTCTAAAGATCTCCGCGGTTTTAACTTAGCGGGAAGTAGAAAAACTGAGGGTGCGGAATGGCTCTAGAAGCGATAGTCGCTAATGCTTCGGCTCTCCTTATTGGCGCAATCACTGGTGGCGTACTTGGCGCGCTGGTGACAGGTCTGATTTGGTGGTTTGACAGGAGGACACAGACTGCCCGAGAGCTGCTGTCTGAGGCAATGATTGTTTATTCTAGGAGGGAAGCATGGATTTTGGAAGGGCCTGACTACGAAGGTCGGAAGCTGTCCGTGATGGATGTCCCCTCAACAGAGTACAGTCTGAGAGGATACTGGTTGCGCGAAGTCGAAGTTAGAGCGATGTGTGACGAGTCAAAATGGAACTCTCCGCCCACACAGTATTACGGTTTTATCGAAGGCAGACGGGTATGGATTGTGAGAGATATAGTTGTAAAAGACTCACAAGCCTATAGCACATGGACAGGTGGTGTTCCAGCTCACCCTGGCATTATAAGCTTACGTGGGCATGATGAACTTTGTTGCTGGATTGAACGAGTAGCAAGTGCTAACCGAAGATGGAGTTTATCTCGATACGGTCTGGAAATGCTTCGAACCTCTCTAATTCCCGTTGCAACCGAGGATAGACTGGAAGTTTTTGGAAACCGCTTGAGTCCAGGAGCTAGAGAGTTCTTGCTGTGGTTTCGAAGGAAACATATGGCGTGAACTGATGGCAAATCAGAAAGGAAAGGAACGCGAAGACTTTTATCAAAAGTCAGTCTTGTCGTTAGTGATCTGCCATCAACCATAGGCTCTTTTAAAAAGGAGGCTCATGCACACCGTTCTTCTGCTGACGATCTCCAACATCTTCATGACCTTTGCCTGGTACGGCCATCTCAAGTTCAAGGGGTATCCCTTGTTCACGGTGATTCTGGCGAGTTGGGGGATTGCCTTTGTCGAATATTGCTTCCAAGTGCCGGCCAATCGGATCGGCCATGGTCAGTTCAGCGCGGCGCAGCTGAAGACGATCCAGGAGGTCATCACGCTGGTCGTCTTCTCGATTTTCTCGGTCGTCTACTTGAAAGAAGCGCTGAAGTGGAACTATGTGGTGGGATTCGCGTTCATTGTGGTGGCGGTATTCATCATTTTTAAAGAATGGTAACACTCAGCGGCTCGATAGACATGGCAACTACTTTCCTCGGTTGATCAGATCGTTCCTCACCCGCTTGCAGCTCCACTGGTAGACCACTACAATATCGCGCAATTCATCCCAACCGTCGAGCAAAGGGAGACATTGGTATGCCGAAGGCGAAGAAGACCGATTCGAGTGCAAAAGCCGAGAGTGTCGCCAAGAAATCTACGCCATCGGCTACAGGCGCTCCCTCTACTGCCGAAGATTTCGAAAAGCTCGGTGTCTTTTACATGGGGCGGCCCTATGATCTCGCGGCCAAACAGGCCAAGCCGGGATGGCTCCTGTACGATTCGAAAGATCTGGTGACGCACGCGGTCTGCGTCGGCATGACCGGCAGCGGCAAGACGGGTCTTTGTCTGGCGCTCCTTGAAGAAGCTGCGATCGATAACATCCCAGCCATTATCATCGACCCCAAAGGCGATCTCGGCAATTTGATGCTCACGTTCCCGTCTCTCAAGGGCGAGGACTTCCAACCCTGGATCAATGAAGACGATGCGCTCAAGAAAGGCTTGTCACCAGCAGACTACGCTCAAGCACAAGCAGAACTCTGGACGAAGGGCTTGGCTGGTTGGCAACAGGATGGCGCTAGGATTCAGCGGCTGCGGGATGCAGCGGATGTGGCGATCTATACGCCCGGGAGCAATGCCGGGTTGCCGGTTTCGATTCTCAAATCGTTTGCCTCACCAGCTGCCGACGTGCGGGAAGATGCGGAGTTGCTGCGTGAGCGTATCAGCACGACCGTCACGAGTTTGCTCGGCTTGCTCGGCATCGAGGCCGATCCGATTCAGAGCCGTGAGCATATTCTTCTCTCTACGATTCTCGATCAGACCTGGAAGAAAGAAGAGGATCTTGATCTCGCATCATTGATCCAAGCCATTCAATCGCCGCCAGTATCAAAGATTGGCGTGATGGATGTCGATTCGTTCTTTCCTTCGAAAGATCGGTTTGCGCTGGCTATGAAACTGAACAATCTCCTCGCTGCGCCGGGGTTTCAGGCCTGGCTCGAGGGGGAAGCCCTTGACATTCAGTCGCTGATGTATACGTCGGCTGGCAAACCGCGCCATGCGATCTTTTCCATCGCGCATTTGAATGATGCTGAGCGCATGTTCTTCGTGACGCTGTTACTCAGTCAAATGGTCGGGTGGATGAGGGCGCAATCGGGCACGACCAGCCTGCGCGCACTGCTCTATATGGACGAGATCTTCGGTTACTTCCCACCGGTGGCCAATCCTCCCTCGAAGCTGCCGTTGATGACCTTGCTCAAACAGGCGCGCGCATTCGGTTTGGGGGTCGTGCTCGCGACGCAGAATCCTGTCGACCTCGACTATAAGGGCTTGGCGAACACCGGCACTTGGTTTATTGGACGGCTACAGACCGAACGGGATAAGGCCCGCGTCTTGGAGGGATTGGAAGGCGCTTCGAGTAGCGCCGGGAAGAAGTTCGATCGGGGCCGCATGGAGCAAACGCTGGCTGGCCTCAGCAGTCGGATCTTCCTGATGAATAACGTGCATGAGGACGAACCAGTTGTGTTTGAGACGCGCTGGTGCCTGTCCTACCTCCGTGGGCCGCTGACCAGGACGCAGATCAAGACGCTGATGGAACCCCACAGGACTGAGCAGCGAGGACTGAGGACTGAGACTTCTCGCTCGGCACTGAGTACACAGTCCTCAACCCTGAAATCACGTCCCATGCTGCCTCCAGATGTTCCCCAGCATTTTGTGCCGCGACGGGGCTCGAAGCCAGAAGGGAGCGAATTGGTCTATGTCCCGATGTTACTGGGGTCGTCGCAAACTCGCTTCTCCGATTCGAAGAGCGGCGTCGATAGCATGCAGGATGTGACGGTATTGGCTCCCATCGCGGATGGACCTGTTGCCGTCGATTGGGACAAGGCCACAGCGGCGGACTTGGCAGTTGCCGATCTGGAACAGAATCCAGAGGAGGGCGCACAGTTTCTTGCCTTGCCTGCGAGCGCAGGCAAGGCCAAGAGTTATGCAGATTGGAACAAGGATTTCGGGGGGTGGCTCTTCCGGACGCAAAAGGTGGAGTTGTTTAGAAGCCCGAGCACCAAAGTGGTCTCTCAACCGGAGGAGTCTGAACGAGGTTTTCGGGTTCGATTGCAGCAGACCGGGCGGGAGCAGCGCGATAAGGGTGCTGAAACACTTCGTCAAAAATATGCCTCGAAGATTGCCACGCTTCAAGACCGCATCAGGCGGGCTGAACTGGCAAAGGAAAAACAGCAAGCCGAATCCCGTTCGAGCCAGGTTCAGGCGGCGATTTCGGTCGGAGCGTCCATCCTCGGGGCCTTTCTCGGGCGGAAGACAATCAGCGCCTCGAATATCGGACGTGCCACGACGGCAGTCCGGAGCGCAGGTCGCGTGATGAAGGAGTCTAAGGATGTTGGTGTGGCCGAAGAAAATGTTGCGGCCCTTCAGCAGCAGCTGGCCGATCTCGAAGCGCAGTTTAAGTCAGAAAGCGAGGCATTGGCTGCGGCGACCGATCCGCTGAACGAAAAGCTCGAAACGATCTCCATCAAGCCCACCAAAGCCAATATTGCCGTCAAGCTCGTCGCCCTTGCCTGGACGCCCCACTGGCGAGATGCCAGTGGGATTCTGGCACCAGCATTCTAGCGCACTTCAGCTTTTCTCACTTCCTGCCGAATAAGAGAAACGTGGCGATTGAGCTGCCCTGTCCGACTGGAGTCAGCCCATGACTATCTTGATTATCGATGATGACCAGGCTCTGAGGGATTCCCTGCGCCGAACCCTTCGGCGGGAAGGATATACGGTGCTGGAAGCCGCAGAAGGCGGGGAAGGGCTCAAGGTCGTAAAGAGCCATCCGATCGATGTTGTGCTGGTTGATCTCTTCATGCCGGGGAAAGAGGGACTGGAGACCATCGGGGAACTTCGTCGATCACATCCGGGAATCAAAATCATCGCGATGTCCGGTGGTGGGAAAAAGGGACACATGGACGTATTGAAAGCGGCGAAGTTGATGGGGGCGCGGCGGGTTCTGGCGAAGCCCTTCACCCGGGAAGAGCTGATCGACACGGTGGAACAACTGCTGGTGAACTAGGGATGCAGGGACCCATGCTGCGACAGCCTGAACGATATGGATGGCTTCCGCTCTTGGTCGTTGCCATAACCGTGGCGGCGGGCAGTATCGTCCTGCTCGGCCTCTCGATGCTTGAGGACCACCTGCTGAACCGGAGCGGCCGGAATCTTCAGTGGGCGGCCATGGAGATGGCAGAGAAACTCGATCTGGTGCTCTTTGAGCGATATGGAGATATTCAGATCCTCGCCGATACCCTCCCGGAGGCGGGGGGCGAACAAGAGGGCGCTCAATGGACCCAACATTTGGGAAAAGTTCAGAAGGCGTATCCCGTTTATGGGTGGATCGGTCTGTTGGACAAGACTGGTCGAGTGGTAGCCGCAACCGATAGTGGCGCCGTCGGAAAAGACGCCGGCGGCATGGGCTTGGCCGGACAAATAGAGGGCAAGTCCGCCGTTACAGTGCACGATGCTCGGTCTCATGACTTATTGGAGGAGCACAAGACGGTGGGGTTTTCAGTTCCGGTCACTGTCCCTCCTCAATCACGCCGCTTCTCCCCCTTTCACGGAACGTTGGTCACGCATATCAAGCTTTCTGACCTCGACGCGATCGTGACCCGCACACTCCAAGAGATCACAACAAAAACGGATGTCCATCAGCGTCTGGAATATCAGGTGCTCAATAGGCATGGACAGGTCATCGTTGAATCACTCCATCAGCAAGAGGGCTCTCTCGACCTGGTCGCTCTGGGTGTGCAGTCGGCGCGGCTGGTTACCGCAGGACAAACCGGGTTCGTCATGGAAAACCATGCGCGCCGTCCCGTGCAGGTCCTGACCGGCTATGCGCCAATGCCGGATCGGAAAGAACTGCAAGAATTAGGGTGGGGGGTTCTAGTTCGAGCGGACAGCAAAGCCATTCTGGCGCCTATTCATTCGACTGTTCGGACTGTCACGATGTGGGGAATGGGAATCTTCCTCCCCTTGTGGCTATTTCTCCTCTGGACGATGGGTCGATTGCGATCGGAATGGCGCCGAACCGAGGTTGGCAAACACGCTTCAGAGGAGGCGCAGCACCTCCTCCAGTCGATTCTCGACAATGCCTTGGACGCGCATATTTTAATGGACCACGAAGGGCTTGTCGTGGGATGGAACCTCAAAGCGGAAGCGATCTTTGGGTGGCCGTCCGAGGAGGTGGTTGGCAAGCCCTTGGAAGAGCTGATCATTCCTCCTGAAGACCGCGAGGCTCTCAGGCGAGATCTCATGAAATTCCCGAGCACGGGAAAGGGACTTCTGTTGGACAAACGGTTTGAAACCGAGGGCCGGCATAGGGAAGGGCGCCCGTTTCCAATCGAGCTCAGCAGCATTTCTGTCAAGACATCCAGGGGAAATCTCTTCAGCGTCTTCATTCGCGACATCACGGAGCGCAAACTGGCTGAAGCGGAGGAGGTGCGATTGTGGACAATCCTGAATGCCAGCCTGAACGAAATTTACATGTTCCGTCCCGACACGTTGCGGTTCACGTACGTCAATCTGGGTGCGCTGAGCAATATCGGGTATACCATGGAGGCCATGCAAGCCATGACCCCCCTCGATATTAAACCAGAGATGACTGAGGCGTCCTTTCGCGAACTTGTCAAACCGCTCCTAACCGGTGAGCGGGAAAAACTCGTCTTTCAAACCGTCCACCGGCGTAAAAATGAAAGTCTCTATCCTGTGGAGGTCCAATTGCAAGTTGTCGGGCAAGGTCAGAATCAGACCTTCCTGGCGCTCATTTACGACATCACCGCTCGCCTCGAGCAAGAGCGTCGTCAATCAACGGAACATGCCATCGCTAAGATACTGCTGGACTCAGACTCATTGGAGGAGGCCTCACAGAAAATCCAGGAGACGGTATGCCGGACCTTGGGTTGGAAAGTGGGCGTGTTATGGAAGGTGGATGAGCAGGCGCAGGTGTTGCGGTGCGTGGCCGAATGGAAGGTCTCTCGGACACAGGCCGAAACGTTTCTCGAACAGACCAGACGCAGCGCCTTTCCCTGCGGGGCCGGTCTTCCCGGCAGGGTCTGGGAGAGCGGGAACGTCGAGTGGATTTCCGATGTCATTCACGACAGCAACTTCCCCAGAGCGCCCTTTGCGGCGGAGGCAGGGGTCCACACCGGGTTCGCGTTCCCGATCCGCTTGGAGAAAAAGGTGTATGCGGTGATGGAGTTTTTTGCCTCAGATATCCGAGAACCGGAGCGGAAGTTATTGGACATGTTCGGCAACCTGGCGGCGCAACTCTCTCAGTTTCTGAGGCGTAAAATGGCAGAGGTGGCCATCACTGCCGCCAAGGCCATCGCGGAGCAGGCGGTAGGCGAAAAGGCCGCGTTGCTGGCCACCGTCGAGGCGTTTTTTATCAGGCTGACCGACTCGGGTGTCATCTGCGAATGGACCAGCCAGGCCGAGAAGCTGTTCGGCATTTCTCTTCCGGAAGCGATAGGGAGAACCTTTTCC
Organism: Nitrospiraceae bacterium; assembly: GCA_919902665.1. Classification (GTDB taxonomy): domain Bacteria; phylum Nitrospirota; class Nitrospiria; order Nitrospirales; family Nitrospiraceae; genus Nitrospira_D. Next base: position 15,469 of record CAKKRK010000180.1, on the reverse strand, counting down.
GATCTCCCCATTGGCTGGAGTTGGGAGACGGTCCAAGAGACTATCAATCGGGTAACTCAAACGATCAGCTCAGTTCATCTGGACAAAGTGCGGCTGGTCACACTTGAGAATACCCAGCGGTTCATCCGACTGACCGTTTCGCCGCTCTGCACGGATGCCAGCGTCGATGTCGTCCTGATGGGAGAGGACGTTACGGAGCGCTTGGATCTCGAGCGTGAGCTCGTGCAGGCGCAAAAGCTGGAATCCATCGGACAATTGGCAGCCGGCATCGCGCATGAGATCAACACGCCCACGCAGTACGTCGGCGACAATGTCCGCTTTCTTTCGGACTCCTTCGCCGACCTGCTCGCCGTGCTCGACCGAAATCGTGAGCTGCTGGCTTCTGCCAAGACCGGGATCTGCCCGCCGGGACTGATCGAGGCCTGCGAAATGGAAATGCGGCGGGCCGATCTCGATTATTTGACGGAGGAAATCCCCAAAGCCATCGCGCAATCTGCCGAAGGTATCGCGCGGGTCGCCAAGATCGTGCGCGCGATGAAAGACTTCGCCCATCCGGACAACGACGAGATGACCCACGTAAATCTCAATAAGGCCATCGAGAGCACGGTGATAGTCGCGCACAACGAATGGAAGTATGTGGCCGACTTGACGACCGATTTAGCGCCCGACCTCCCCCTGGTCCCCTGCCTCCTGGGTCAGTTCAACCAGGTGATCCTCAACATGATCGTGAATGCCGCCCATGCGGTCGGCGATGTGGTCAGGGGCACGGGACAAAAAGGCGCCATTTCGATCGTGTCTTGCCTGGTCGGCGAGTGTGCGGAGATCCGCATTACGGACACCGGGACCGGCATTCCGGAGAGCATCAGACGCAGAGTCTTCGATCCGTTCTTTACGACGAAGGAAGTCGGCAAGGGGACGGGACAGGGCTTGGCTATTGCGCGTTCCGTCGTGGTGGACAAGCATCGCGGTACGATCACAGTCGAGAGCCAGGTAGGCCAAGGGACCACCTTCATCATCCGCCTGCCGCTGAATAGATCGGGAGAGATGGGTGAAATGGAGCAAGCGGCATGAATCCGCACGTGCTGTTTGTCGATGATGATGCCAGTTTCCTCGACGGCCTCCGCCGGATATCACACGCAACCAGTGAGGTCCATGGGACATGATCTCTGCAACGGTCACGGTGTCCTGTGCGAAGGGAAGACAGTGCCCATGACAGCCTCGCCTCCTTCTTGGCCCATGCTATTGCACCGGGTTCTGGCAGGCGCTGCAAGTGTCACCGCGCTCGTGGTCGGCTGCCTGGCCTTCCTCGGCTGGGCGTTCGATCTCGGCTCCATGCACAACGTTGCGTCCGGCTTGCCCGCCATGACGCCCATGATGTCGGTTGCGATCATCCTGGCCGGGGCCTCGCTCTGGCTGGCACAGGCCGAGCGTACTCGAAGACAGCACTGGTGCCTCGCGACAGTCTGTTCCCTTGGTGTGATCGTGGTGGGCACCGTCATCCTCGTGGGGTATACGCTTGAGTGGGACATCGGCCGCGATCGCCTGCTGGATGAAGAAGCCGTCCAAGCCCTGGAGCCTGGTCGGATGGCTCCCGTGATGGCGTTTGCCTTGCTCAACGTGGGTGGCGCCCTCCTTGTTTGGGAAAGCCCGCTTGGCGCATGGCTCACCCGAGGCATAGGTCTTCTCGCCGCTTTGTTCTCGGTCGTGCCAATCGTCGCATCACTCTTCGAGTTGTCCTCTGAAGGCCGATCGTTCTCAGGCGCCGATCCATCTGCAACCATGGCCTCGCCCGCCGCGTTGACCTTGATGGTCCTTTCGGTGGGTGTATTCAGCCTGCGCCGCCATGATCCCGCGCCGGCCAGTCGAAAGGTTCGGTCTGTACTGGCACTCAAGCCATTCCGCTTTATGGGCGTGATATTGGCTCTCTCGGTGGCGGCGGTCAGTGCTGTCGGCTATCTCAGTTACCTGCAATCCGAGAGGATTCTTCTGGCCGAATACACGATCCGTCTTGGCGTCCTCGCTGACGAACGCCAGCAGGCGTTCGCCCGCATCATTGGTGAGCAACTGACGGCGTTAAAGCAGATCGCTCAGGGTGCTCCAGTCCAGGATGTCGCGAGGCGGTTGAGAAGCGCGAAGCAGGCATCACCTCGCGCGACGCTGTCCGAGGTGCAAGCCAGTACCTCGTTTCACGGCTTGCTCCTTGCGGTCGCTCCTGGGAGCACTCGACACGCCGCATGGGGGTCCTTCGAGGGAACGTCCCTAGGCCGATGGGATGCCGACATGGCGTTGGCGCTCAAGGAGCCATTGGTTCACTTTGAAAGAGAGGATGATGGCAAACTGGTCTTGCTCCTTGGTGTTCCGGTCGAAGATCCCGCAATGCCCTCCCGGCCGCTTGGTGTTCTGCTGGCCAATGCCAGCACGGTGTCGACCATGGATCTGTTCGCGAGCCGGGTTGGGCTCGGAACCACCGGCGAAAGCTTTCTCGCCGACCGTCTCGGTCGTCCCCTGACCAACCTTAGATATTCGCGTCCAAGTCATGGCGAGGGATCGGCACATGAAATCACAGCTGACGCTATGAGGCGCTGCCTTCAAGGAGAACGCAGTTCGCTCGCGATCACGCCAGACTATGAGAATGTACCCACGGTGATGGCCTATCGGAATGTTCCGGAGATCGGCGGCGGGTGCCTGATGGTCCATATCCGAGCGGACGAAGTCTTTGCCGTGACCAGCCAACTCCAAGCCAAGCGGCTCTCCCTCATCGGACTGGCGCTGTTCATCGTGATCGGGAGCATGCTGCTCATCGGCACCAGAATGTTTCGCGATATCTTTCGTGAGCGACTGCGGCAGAGCCTGGCGCTACGCCGGGAAGCGGAGAGGCGGCAAAGGCTACAGCTATCCGTCAGTCAGATCCTGATGGAGCAAGGCACTGTCGAGGAGACTATTTCCAAACTGTTAGCGACTATCGGTGAGGGTATGGGATGGCATCTGGGTCGATACTGGATGCTGCAGCCTGCTCCCAATGCGCCGCGCTGCGTGGCTATGTGGGCAGTGCCGGCTGTCCTAGTTGACGAATCCGTATCGTGTGATGGTTTGATCAACGGCTCTTCAGGGATCTCATTCTCAGGGCCGCCCCTCGGTGGAGGGAGTCGGCTCCCGACTTGGGACACGGATCTGGATAAGGATTGCCCCCGCGAGAGTGATTCGGCTGCGGCTGCGGCTCCGGCGGGTATGCGGTGCCGCCTGTGTATTCCCATTCTGGGTGGAGGTGAGGTTCTGGCTCTGCTGGAGTTCTTCAGTCGTGATCCCCGTCCGAGGAAAGACATCGTGCTCTGGGTCATGCGTGATCTGGGGATCAAAGTCGGCCAGTTTCTCGTGCGCCTGCGGGCGGAGGAGCAGCTGCAACGGGCGACGGATCAAGCAGCACAAGCCGCGCGAGAAAAAGCAGAGATCCTTGCTGCGGCGGCAGTCTTCTTTGTGCGCGTCGGTCAGGGGGGGGGAGTCACGGAATGGACGCCTCGTGCAGCGGATATCTTCAGCATTCCTCCTTCCGAAGCGCTTGGCCGGCCCTTCGAAAAGCTTCCCATCCAGTGGAATTGGGGGGAAATTCTTGGGGCCATAGGGAAGGCCAATGAAACGTTGAAGTCTATCCAGCTGGACAAGATACGGCTGGATCTTCCAGAAGGGGAAACGAGATTCCTCAAACTGATCCTGTCGCCGATCCAGGATGGCTGTGGCGGTATGTCCCATGTGCTCATGGGCGAGGATGTGACCGAGCGGTTCCGTCTGGAGTACGACCTGGCGCAGGCGCAGAAGCTTGAGTCTATCGGGCACCTGGCGGCGGGCATCGCGCACGAAATCAACACGCCCACACAATTTGTGGGCGACAACCTCCGCTTCCTGTCGGACTCCCTCACCGGCCTCCTCACCGTTCTGGCTCGGCATCGGGAGCTTCTAGCGTCCGCTAAGACCGGAGCCTGCGCGCCGGACATAATCGAAGCCTGCGAATTGGAATCGCAACGGGCCGATCTCGACTATCTGACGGAGGAACTCCCCAAAGCCATTGCGCAATCCGCCGAGGGCACCGATCGGATCGCCAAGATCGTGCGCGCGATGAAAGACTTTGCCCATCCGGGGAGCGAGGAGAAGGCCTGCGTGGATCTTAACAAGGCTATCGGGAGCACAGTGGAGGTCTCGCGCAACGAATGGAAGTACGTCGCCGACTTGACGACCGATCTGGCCCCCGACCTCCCCCTGGTGCCCTGCCTCCAGGGCCCATTCAATCAGGTGATTCTCAATCTGATCGTGAATGCCGCCCACGCGATCGGCGATGTGGTCGAGAGCACTGGCCAGAAGGGGATCATCTCGATCACGTCCCGCCGGGTCGACGACTGGGCCGAGATCCGCATCACGGACAATGGGACGGGCATCCCGGAGCACATCCGGCACAAGATCTTCGATCCGTTCTTTACGACAAAGGAAGTCGGCAAGGGGACGGGACAGGGCCTGGCCATTGCCCGTTCCGTCGTGGTGGGCAAGCATCACGGTATGATCACCGTCGAGAGCCAGGTCGGCCAAGGGACCACCTTCATCATCCGCCTGCCGGTGCAGGGATCCGGCGAGAGGCGCGAGATGGAAGAAAGGGAGCAAGCAGCATGAATCCGCACGTGCTGTTCGTCGATGACGATCCGAGTTTTCTCGACGGCCTCCGCCGGATGCTCCATCCCCATGCCGGGGAATGGACCATGACGTTCGCAGCGAGTGTGGATGAGGCGCTTCAGCAACTTGAAGAGTTGAACATCGATACCGTCGTCTCGGACCTGCAAATGCCTCATCGAAACGGGTTCGATCTGCTCCAACGGATTGCGATGTCGGCGGACTTGTGTCATGTCCCTGTCATCATCATGACCGGCGCGGCCGAGCGGGATTTGAAACGGCGCGCCTTGGATCAGGGCGCGACGGACCTGCTGAACAAACCCGTCGATCACGCCGATCTGATTGCGCGCATCCGGAGCGTGCTCAGACTGAAGGCCTATCAGGACCAGATTCGTGGGCAGAACGATCTCCTCGAACGCAAAGTGCGGGAACGTACGAGGGCGCTAGATATGTCCCGCATCGACTTGATCTGGCGACTGGGACGGGTGGCCGAGTTTCGCGATGAGCAGACCGGCAACCATATCATACGGGTTGGATCGTACTGCAAGGTGTTGGCCGAGACGCTCGGGATGCCGCCAGACTTTGCCGAGATGATTGTTCTGACCAGCCCTCTGCACGACATCGGGAAGATCGGCATTCCGGATGACATCCTGTTGCGGCCCGGAAAGCTCACGGCTGCGGAATGGGACAGTATGAGAAGGCATTGTGCGATCGGAGCAGAGATTTTGCGGCAGGACGCCTGGGTGCGTTCTCCGATGCAGGCTATATCTCCTCTCGATTCGACAGATGGGCACGGGAGCCGAGGCAATCCCTTTCTCGAAATGGCTTCCTCCATCGCGCTGGCCCATCACGAGTGGTGGGACGGCACGGGATATCCTCGACAATTGTCCGGAGAGGGCATCCCAGTAGAAGCGCGCATCGTCGCCGTGGCGGACGTGTACGATGCGTTGAGCTCGGCTAGGCCGTACAAGCCTGCATTTCCAGAAGAAGTCGTTTTGAGCCTCATGCAGAGGAAAGTCGGCAGTCATTTTGATCCGGCTGTGTATGAGGCGTTTCGCCGATCACTCCCCGCGTTTCGCGAGATCCTGGGACGACTAACTGATCTGGCGGATGCCGCCTAGTACGAGCGAGATATCATCATGAAACAGATCTTGTTTGTGGATGACGAGCCGAAGATCCTGGATGGCCTGAAGCGGTCGCTGCGCTCCATGCGGAACGAGTGGACCATGACGTTCGCGATCGGCAGCCAGGAGGCGCTGAAGATTCTCGAGCAGGCTTCGTTCGATGTGGCGGTATCGGATATGCGCATGCCAGGCATGGACGGCGCCCAACTGATGAACGAGGTGCGGCGGCTCTATCCGAATGTCGTCAGAATTATTCTGTCCGGCCATTCCGACCAGGCCATGATCTACAACTCGATTAGCGCGACGCATCAGTTTCTGGCGAAACCCTGTGAGGTGGATCAGCTGAAGACGACGATTCACCGCGCCTGCGCGCTGCGCGACCTGCTTACGAACGATTCTCTTCGGGGACTCGTGGCGGGGATGCGAGACATTCCAAGCCTGCCAGCTCTGTTTGCAGAGATCAAGAAAGAGGCCGAGTCAGAAACCTCCTCGTTAAAGGCGATCGGGGCCATCATCGGCAAAGATATGGGCATGACGGCGAAAATTCTTCAGCTCGTTAACTCGGCCTTTTTTGGCTTCCACGGGAACGTTTCGACGGTTGAGCAGGCCGTGAGTTTCCTGGGGTTGGACACAATTCAGGCGCTGGTGCTGTCGGTGCATGTCTTTTCGCAATTCCCAAAGGACAGCGCGGTGGTATCCCATATCGAAAGTTTGTGGGCGGAAAGCATGGGAACCGGCGCCCTGGCTCGGGCGATTGCCAAGGCGGAAGGGCGTCTGCCGCTCGAGGTCGAGCAGGCGTACACGGCGGGCGTGCTGCATAGCGTGGGCACCCTTGTGCTGGCGGCGAACGTAGCCGATCGATTCAGTGCCGTCCTTGCGAAGGTGTTGACCGGAGGCATGCCGGACTGGGAGGCGGAACAGGCGGAGTTCGGGGCCACCCATGCCGAAGTCGGCGCCTACCTGCTGGGACTCTGGGGGCTGAGCGATCCGATCGTCGAGGCCGTGGCGTACCATCATCGGCCGGGAGATTGCGTCAGCGGGGAGGGCTTCAGCCCGCTGACCGCAGTGCACGTGGCCAAGGCGCTGTACCAGGAGCAGGTTGCGCAGAGTTCCGGTCACAGCTCAGCCCGAATCGATTCCGTCTACCTGGACAGATTGCACTTGACCGAACGGCTTCCAGACTGGAAAGCCCTCGCGATGACGGTAGGAAAGGAGAGCACTTCATGAGCGACGCCATCCTCTGTGTGGACGACGATGCCGGCATTCTTGACGGATTCCGGCGGCAACTCCGGAAGGAGTTCAGTATAGAAACGGCCGTGGGGCCGCAGGAGGGGCTGAAGATTCTTGAGGCGCGCGGCCCCTTCTCGGTGGTGGTGTCCGACTTGCAAATGCCGGGCATGAACGGCATTCAGTTTCTCTCCAGGGTGCGGGAGCAATCGCCCGACACCATCCGGATTCTGCTGACCGGCAATGCCGATCTTCAGGCGTCGATCGACGCCATCAATCAAGGGCAGATCTTCCGATTTTTGACCAAACCCTGCACGCCGGAAGCGTTGGCGAACACGCTCAAAGCAGGCCTGGCACAGCACCGCTTGATCACCGCGGAACACGAGCTCTTGGAGCATACCCTCAGTGGAAGCATCAGGGTACTGTGTGAAGTGCTGTCGTTGGTCAACCCTGAGGCATTCGGGCGGTCGTCCCGTATCACGCGGTATGTTGAGGCGATCGCGGCCGAACTCCATGTCAGCGAGCTGTGGGCCATCAAAACCGCCGCTATGTTATCCCAGATCGGCTGTGTGATTCTGCCGGAAGCGGTGCTCAAGAAAGTGTATCGAGGCGAAGCGTTGACGTCTGAAGAATCCCAACTATTCAATCAACATCCCTTTGTGGCATTCGACCTGGTCGCCAAAATCCCACGGATGATGAGAGTGGCGGAAATCATCAAGTGTCAGGACAAGTACTATGACGGGGTCGGCGTGTCGGGCGATCATCGGCAGGGTAATGAGATTCCGATGGAGGCCAGAATTCTGAAGGTTGCGCTGGACTTCGATGCGCTCGAGTCGGCGGGCAAGACGAAGGTTGAGGCGTTCGATCAGCTTAAGCAACGGAAAGGCTGGTACGATCCGACGGTGGTCGAAGCGTTGAAAACGGCATTCGCTCGAGAGATCAAATATGAGATGCGGACGACCACGGTGGCCAATCTTGATAAAGGAATGATTTTGGGCGAAGACATCAAGTCAAGCACCGAGGTGCTCCTTGCATCAAAGGGCCAGGAAGTCACTCCATCCATGATCATGCGTCTCCAAAATTTCGGTGCAACCAGCGGAGTTCGACAGCCGTTTACGGTGCTGATCCCAATGGCCTCGCGAGACTGTGCGATCCATCCGGCTGCCCCGCCAAAAGCCGCATAGACCCGCATGGCATGCACGTGCGGCATGCCGCCGATGCATGGGTCGGTGGGGTTGGCGATTCTCGGGGAGACAGTCTCGTCAAAGCGGATACCCTTACAGTTTTCATCAAGCCCACCAAAGCCAATATTGCCATCAAGCTCGTGGCCCTCGCCTGGACGCCCCACTGGCGAGACGAGAAGGGGACTCTCACTGCTGCCTGGATCTGATGCGGTGTTCCGCTAACCTTTAGCACGACAGCGCGGTGTTCTTATCATGCGTACACCTATCGGTTAAGTTTTAGCCAATAGGCCGGTCGAACAATCCCTTTCCCAATTAAGCCCCATCGAGTTCTTATCAAGTTTCTTGATCAAGTGACCGAAATAATACCGAATTGGTTTGCCGAAGTGTCCGGAATGTATAGGAGAGTTTGATAGCTGATTGCTTCAGCTCAGTGCATGAACAACAGGTGGTTCTGCAGCGGCCGGCGCCATACCTCCAGGGCATCAGGTTGCCGCCTAGTCCAAGATCGAAAGGGTGATATACGATGGAAGTTCATACCTTTGGTTATGATCGCAAGAAATACTGGTCCGTCAAGAACCGGCCCCGTATTGATGCCGTGGGTCGCCAGATACGTGCCGATCCGTGCAAACAGCTGCTCGCCCAACTGGTGGGCTTCCAAGAGATGCCGAAACTTGCAGATCGTCGTCTCGTCGGGCACGGGCTCGCGGCCCAGATCAATCCCGACAAACTGCCGCATGGCGCGCGAGTCGTACAGCGCTTCTTCCACGGCTGGATCCGACAGATTGAACCACTGTTGCAGACAATGAAGCCGCAACATGCGTTCGATCCCAACCGGTGGACGCCCCGGTCCATCGCCCTTGGGATAGACTGGCTCGATCACGGCCACTAACTCCGCCCACGGTACGACGCGGTTCATCTCGTCGAGGAACTGCTCGCGGCGGGTGGACTTGCGATATTGCTCAAACGTGACCTCGGCAAATGTCGATTGCTGCATGGGTGCGCCTCCTCATCAGGACTGCGCTTCCTTTAGCACATCATGTGCGAAGAATAAATCAGACCTTCCCTAGACAAACGCCTGTTCACGCAGGCGATGGGTAGTCGGGTGTAAAGGGGCTACGCCTTGCTTCTTCGCTCGCTGCGGCCTTGCCTGCGGAGTGGCGCGTCTTGGCGCGCCGGGGTTGGGCGGGTGAGAACGACAGCCTTCTTGAGTATTCTGAAGGAATTCGGGTCTCAGCACCAAACGGAAATTGCTGGCCGTATGATGGCATCGACCAATTTTGTTCGCAGCCTGCTAGAAACCTTGACTTCTCGCACCACCGGGTACCTGGGTTTCCTTCATGAACCAGGCAACGGCTTCTGTCCGACGCTTGACTTGAAGCTTGTCAAAGATATTTGCCAGGTAGTTTTTCACCGTTTTGTCGCTCAAGCGAAGCTGGACGGCGATCTCCTTGTTCGTTTTTCCTTCAGCCAGAAGCGGCAGGATCAAGCGTTCTTGCGGAGAGAGTCGAGAGGTTCCATGGGACGTCGTTCCCAGGTGTGAACTGGTCCGAATCCAACGCAGGGCTTGTTGGGTCACTCGTGGATCGAGATACCCTTGGCCGCCGGCGACGGTGCGAATGGCGCGAATCAGCTCGTCCATTCGGATATCCTTGAGCACGTAGCCGTGGGCTCCGTTTTGGACGGCAGCCATCACCGAGGAATCTTCGGCATAACTGGTCAGGACGAGGATCCGAAGCTTCGGTGCAACGGCCAGCAGTCGACGACAGGCTTCGGTCAGCGAGGCGTCTGGAAGTTTTACGTCGAGTAACACCATCTCTGGGGCGAGACGCTCCACGGCCGCTACGCCGTCCGCCACAGTCCCGGTCTCTGCGACGATTGCCATATCCGGTTCGAGGTGAAGTAGCGCACGTAAGCCTCGACGGACCATCTCATGGTCATCAATAAGAATGATGCTGGTCGGTGATGGTTTCATATGGATGTTAACTCAGGTTCCAAAGAAAATTCTGCGATGACGTGTGTCCCTGCTTCTTTCTTGGATTGAACCCGCAAGGCCCCACCGAGTCGCTTTGCTCGAGCCTCCATGTTGGCAAGGCCATATCCTCGCGGCTGCCCAGCCGCTGAAAATCCGATGCCATTGTCCTGGATGCTCACCTGAATTCTCGCGTCTCGCATGCGGATCGAGATGACCGCCCGGGTTGCGGCGGCGTGGCGCGCGCAGTTGCTGAGCGCCTCTCGCACGATATTCAGGATTTCTCGCTCTTCCTCGTGCGTCAGTACATCCATGGTGCCACGCTGGATATTCAGTTTTACGGATAACTGCCCCGTTTGCTCGTAGGTCGTGCATAACGTGGAGAGCTCCGACGACAAGTCAAACTCCTGGATACTTCCCGACTCTAACTCGCGAATCATCCCACGGACCTCGTGAATCAGTTGATTGATCTGGTGGATTATCTGGTCGTCAGTTTCTTTTCGTTCCACCGTCTGGTCGTTTCGGCCTCGCCGAGCTGCTTCTATGTTCAACCCGATGGCATACAGCGATTGCAGCACGGAATCATGCAGATCTCGGCCGGTACGGCTCCGGTCTTCCAGGAGTTTACTCAACCGGCTTTCCGTCGCTTTGAACGCGGTCGTTAGCTCACCTTCGCAAGGCATCAACTCGTAGAGGCCTGGAAAGTTCGTTGATGGTCGTACCGACCGAGCCGTTGACAATGTGGATGTTGATGGAAGTCCACCGTCCAGCAATTGAAAACTGGTCTTGCCTTGTGTCACGTCACCATCCCTCCTTTTTACATCTAAACATTTCGTAATCCTATTTAACAGCGGACTCTACGTGGATCTTGTACGCGAGAGAGACTAGCAAATCACCTGGCGGACACGCCAGGTGACGTTTGTCGCTCGAAATGAAACCATCCGCCTCCTCAAGCAGACAATCAGCCCTATCAGTTACCCGCCAAAGAGGAGGTCATCGTGCAAGTCGTACCAGCTGGAGCGCATAAAGAGATTGAATTCTACGAAGGAGAGTTTCTCGTCAAGACGCTCAAAGACGAGTCTGACTTGCAACAGGCCTATCGGTTGCGGCATCGCGTCTTTGCAGAGAAGTTACAATGGCTGCCACCGACAGAGGATGGTAAAGAGATGGACATGTATGATCTTTGGGGTGTTACGGTGGGAGTCTTTGGCTACGACGGGATGCTACTCGGCATGGCGCGCCTCCTTCCTTACTCGGGGAAATTCATGTTGGAGCATGAATTCGGAGCGCTGCTTCACCAGGGGTATGCCATACGGAAAGCGCCGGATACGGCGGAAATCACGAGGCTTGCTGTCAATCCGGACATTCGAGATGCGAAGCTTTCAAGCCGAATCATGCTGGGAGTGTTGAAAGGGATTTACCAATGGGCCGTGGAAAACGAGATTCGGTACTATTACCTCGAAGTCGAACATCGGTTCTTGAGAGCCCTTCGCATGCTCGGTTTTCCTTGTGAGCCGGTTGGTCCCGTCGTGAAGCTGCCACCTGCCGAAGTCGGAGCGGTCGCGGCGATCTACGACATGGTTCGTTTTGACGAAGAGAATGGGCAAAAGCGGCCGGAGTTTCTTGAGTGGATCTCTACGCTAACGACCCCAGCAGGCACCGCGGTGACAGGGCGAACTTCGACCTTCAGCCAGGCTGTACCAGCGTTGGTGTGACATGTGACGCGGTGGCACGGTGCCGCGTGATGAAGGTCATGCGGAGCGCCTAGACCACATTCGGCAAGCCATGTTCAATGGCAGTGGCGACAGCCTGAGACCGTGATGTGACATCCAGCTTGGAGAAAATACTTTCGACATGGAATCGGATTGTGCGCTCGGTCACACCCATAATTTGGGCAATCTCCCAATTCGTCTTGCCATTCTTGACCCAGTTCAGAATCGTCAACTCCCTCAGCGTTAACCGCTTTACACAGCGATCCATTGATTGGGCCTTTGCAGGGGCCGTGCGTAAGAGCGCCAGATGAACATAGTATCCGAAATACTCAATGAGTGGCACATATCGCGTAGCATCCACGCGATCGGCGGAAGCAAAGGAGCAGAAGGTCGCGACTCCGCAAGCTGGATCTGCGGACCCGGTCGTAATCCCATCTCCCAGTCCAAAGTCCTTTGCTGCGGCCATGAATTCCTGTTGCTTCGGAGAGCTTGCTTGTTGATAGGTAGTCCCCCAATGTTGGGTGCCGGGTTTTTGCAGAGCGGTCTGAAAGACCGGATCAACCTCAAAATATCCGTTTTGCCAGTAGAGTCGAAGCCATTCCTCGGGGTAGCTAACATTGACGACGTTGGTAAACCCGTCGAAACGACCGTTGGCTGTGAGGCGAGCAAGGCCTCCAATCACTCGCGTAAAAGGGAACAAATTTTGAAACTGGAGCAGTGCCTCTTTGATATCAGCGGTAGAGTCCGCTTCAACCGTGTAATGGAGTGCTTCGACAAACGCCGTACATTCAGTTTTTGAAAGGGTTTCAAAAAGTTGGCGGGGGAAGGGGCGCTTGTTTTTTTCAACCGGTGCCACCTGTGCCATAGGGATCCTCCAAATGTATACAGTGCCCAATTGGGGGGACAGTATAGAAAAACGGAACAGGTTGCAATAGGGCCTACCAACTAGGCCCATACGGATCTATACCTATGACAATGAAATAGGGTATTCGTCTAGAAAGGTCGGAGGGAGAAAGGCACAAGTAGCCATCATAACTATGCTTCAGCGTACTCCATCAGGTTGCCTGCCTCATCATAGGGTTGCAGCTGGGGTAATGGTTGTAGTGGTGGTGGTGTTTCTAACTCCTGTACTCGCAATTGCTCAGGCACTGAGGTTTCAACCACAGGGGGCTGTCGCCGCAGCTCAAGGGAATGCATTCGCAGCCCAGGCGGACGATGCCTCAGCTATTCAATATAATCCTGCTGGCCTTACTCAAGTCTCTGGTATCCAGGGAGTATTCGGGATCGCGTTACTTGGTGGTTCCATTAAGGCGAAGAGCATTTCCGGAGTTGATACTCGAGGCGATTTCGGGGGAAGCGTCAGCTTCCCTCCACCCGGGCACACGTACCTCAGCGCCAACCTTGGAGCACTCGGTGCACCTCGTTTTTCTGCTGTGACTATTGGATTGGGGCTGACATCGCCGTTTGGCTTAAGAACTCGCTACCCGATTGACGCCCCATTCAATACTGCGATCACGTCAGCGGAGTTGCCGCTGATCGCTATCAAACCGACGATTGCGTATAAAGTAAGTGATGCGCTCTCCGTCGGTGTGAGCGCTGATATTTATACCTTTGCCAGCTTTTTGGGTGAAGGGCATGTCGAGCAGAAACAGATCAGTGCAGGTGGTCTTGGAATTCCAGCGGGGGCGTCCATCGAACTGAACGGGACAGGGACTGGAGCGGGAGTGACTGCCAGTCTGCTCTATACTCCATTCAGGAACGAAGCTGGTAAACCGGTCGTCTCAATCGGGTTGGTCTATCGCAGTCAAGCGGTGTTGCCGTTAAATGGGTCGTTGTTAGTCAACGGAGCGAAGGTGGCCGACGCCTCCACGGACTTGGTGTTGCCACAAATGGTGATGGGGGCTCTCGCCGTCTGGCCGATTCGATCCCCAGAGCGAGAATGGAAAGTCGAAGTCGATGTCGAGTATGTGGGGTGGAGCTTAAACAGGAATCTCGATGTACGACTGTCCAGTGGAGCCACAATCCCCCAACCGCAACAGTGGAAGAATGTGGCGGTGATTGCACTCGGAACCGAGTATAAGTGGCTGAGTCCAGGCTTGCTACCGCATTGGGAGGTCGCCGCCCGTTCTGGTTATACGTATACGGAAGATCCTGTCCCTGATCGGACCTTTAATCCTGGTATCATTTCATTGCCGGCTCATACCTTATCCTTTGGCGTGGGATTTCTGTGTAAGGGCTCTGGACGTTTTCTAGGCATGATTCCTTGCAGTGGAGGGTCAGCCTTGTGGCCGAAAGGAATCGGTCTCGATCTTGCCTATCAGGAGTGGTTTTACGAATCACGCACGGTGGCCGGTAACCAAAATCCGACAGTGGACGGGACCTACCACGCGTTCGTACATCTGGGGACGTTCAGTTTCCGGTATCTATTTTAGGCGACGAATGGAGGCCGATGACTACTACTGTTCAAGTGCTCGACGGAGATTCAACACGGTTTCCGCATTGAGTCCGGCCTCCTGTAGGGCTTCGTCGCTGGCCGACACCACTTTGTCGAGGCTGCCAAATTTCTCTAGAAGCTGATTGCGCCGAATCTCCCCGATCCCAATGACCTGATCCAGTTTTGAACTGACCAGTGATTTGCCACGCAGCTTCCTGTGGAAGGTAATCGCGAAGCGATGCGCTTCGTCACGAATATGCTGTAACAAATGGGTGGCCGGAGAGGTGGCCCTGAGGACAATCGGGTTTTTCCTTCCCGCTAAGAAGACACGCTCTTCCTTGTCACCGCGGGCCTTGGCCAATCCGAGTATCGGCAAGCTCTGCTGCCCAACCGCTTTGAGCCCCTCCAGCGCGGCAGCCAGTTGGCCTAACCCGCCGTCGATGAGAATCAGATCCGGCTGAGCCAGGCTCTCCTCTCGCCCATAGCGACGCGTCACCACCTCTTTCATACTGGCGAAGTCATTGGCACCTTCGACCGTTTGGATCTTGAACCGTCGATAGTCCGCCTTCTTCATCTGTCCGTCTTCCCACACAACCATTGAGGCGACGGAGTCGTTGCCCATCGTATTCGAGATGTCGAATCCTTCGATTCGACGCGGAGCCTGTTCCAGTCTCAGTAGCCGTTTCAGTTCCTCGCCCGCTTGCCGGTCACGCTCCTCATCGCGCAAATGATTGGCGACAGCCGCAGCCGCATTCTCTTCGGCCAAAAGGACCAACTGATGCTTGGCGCCTCGCTCAGGCGAACGCACATGAACAGATTCCCCTCGCTTGTCGGAGAGCCATTGTTGAATCAGTACGGTGTCTTCGAGATCAGTCGGGACGAGGACTTCTCTGGGCGGCTGCCCATCCTTGTTATAGAACTGTTCGATCGCGGAGCGGACCAGTTCCTCGTCCGGGGCATCAGCCGACTGAGGCCAGAAGAAATCTTTCCGCCCGATCAGCAAGCCGCCGCGCACAAACAGAATTTGCAGGTCTACTGCCGAACCCTGTCTGGCCAAGCCGATTACGTCCTGATCAGTTGCCGAGGTCTGCGTGATCCGCTGCTTTTCTAACATGCGTTGGATCTTGAAGAGGCGGTCCCGCAGCCGGGCCGCTTCTTCGAATTCC
>CAKKRK010000179.1 GCA_919902665.1 Nitrospiraceae bacterium | reverse complement strand
GAGCCGTTCCATCACCGCCTTGAGAATCCGAATATTGGCCTGGTGGGGCACATAGAGGTCGATATCTTCCACACGAAGATGATTCGCTGCCAGTGTCGAACGGGCGATCTCTTCCAAGCTGCGTACAGCAACTTTGAACGTCTCGTTCCCTTTCATCTTGATGTACTGCAGTCGCTCGTCGATCACTTTTTCGGAGGGTGGAGTACGTGAGCCTCCTCCCGGCACCATGATCAATTCACAGAGTGCCCCGTCGGAGCGAAGGTGAGTCGAGAGGATCCCTCGTTCTCCATCGCTGGCACTGACAACGGCCGCACCAGCCCCATCCCCAAACAACACGCAGGTGTTCCGGTCAGTCCAATCGGTAATGGCAGACATCACCTCTGATCCGATGACCAAGACATGACGCATCCCCGTTTTAATGTACGCATCGGCTACCGAGAGCGCGTAGACAAATCCACAGCAGGCGGCCGACAAATCGCACGCTGCAGCTTTGGTCGCACCGAGTTGATACTGGACGAGACAGGCCGTGGCAGGGAGCGGATAATCACCCGTACAGGTGGCGACCAAAATCATGTCGAGATCGGTTGCCGCCAGACCCGCGGCCGTCAACGCTCGCTTCCCGGCCTGAACCGCCAAATCCGAACAAGCTTCTCCGGTGGCTGCAATCCGCCGCTCTCGGATTCCTGTCCGTTCGCGAATCCATTCATCAGACGTGGCCACCATGCGTTCAAGATCCGCGTTCGTCAGCACTCTGGCAGGCACATAAGAGCCGATCCCCGCAATGCAGGATTTCATGGCTTCTCTTCTACCACCGGCTGGGATTGACTCTCTTCAATGTCCCGTTGAATCAGCTCGTGCACATGGCCTTCCGCCATGCGCTTGGCTCGTCGAATCGCGTTCTTAATAGCCTTCGCCGATGATCGGCCATGACAAATCATCGTAATTCCGTTGACGCCCAATAATGGAGCACCGCCGAACTCTGCATAGTCCGTTTTCCGTTTCAGATTCATCAACGGCCCGGCCATCAACGGATACGCGAGGCGGCCGATGAAACTGCCCGCAATCTCCTTGAGCAACAGCTTCTTAATCATCTCAGCCACGCCTTCGGAAATCTTTAAGGCAACGTTTCCGATAAACCCGTCGCAGACGACAATATCGGCAATGCCGCTATACACATCGCGCCCCTCGACATTCCCTATGAAATTCATCGAACTGCCCTTGAGGAGCTTGAACGCTTCTTTGGTGACTTCGTTGCCCTTGCTGTCCTCTTCGCCGATGCTCAGAAGACCGACACGGGGATTCGGCTTCCCGAGCAAATGCTTCCCATACTCATGGCCCATCACGGCGAATTGCTCGAGATGCTTGGCGGTGCAGTCGACGTTGGCCCCCACATCAAGCATGATCGCTTCCCCGCCCAGCGTCGGCAGACTGGTGGCAATCGCCGGCCGCTCCACCCCCTTCGTCAGTCCTAACACGAAGAACGACGCCACCATGCTCGCCCCGGTGTTCCCGGGGCTCACGACCCCGTGGGCATAGCCGTTCTTGACCAACTCAGTCGCCACCCAAATCGATGAGTCCCGTTTCTTCCGAGCGACGGTGGCCGGCGACTCATGCATTCCGACGACCTGAGACGCATGCCGAATGGTAAGGCGTGAATCGTGACTGGACTGACGCGCACATTCCTGCTTTAGGGTTGTTTCGTCACCGACGAGAATGACCTCGACGTCAAACTCTTTCACCGCCTGAAGAGCACCCTCGACACACGGTGCAGGGCCATGATCCCCCCCCACCGCGTCGAGCGCGATCGTCATGCGAGATGGTGTACTCACGGATGGTGTTGGAAAGACTGGCTGAACACGCGTCGCCCCCTGGGCTCACGTCAGACGTGCTGGGAAACTCGCGCCATGGACCGAATTGGACAACCTGCTCACGCCTCTTCAACCTGAATGACGGCCTTGCCTTTATAGGTCCCACAGTTCAAACAGGTGTAATGCGGAAGCTTCATCTCGTGGCACTGTGGACACACCGCCATCCCCGGAGGGGTCATACGCAGCTTTTGGGTACGACGCTTGTCGCGTCTCGCCCGTGAATGTTTATGTTTTGGATTGGGCATGATGACTCCTTCTTCTGTTCGATTCGGACCACCCTTCAGCGCTCACCGGGGTCCCTCAGCTTTTCTTTCATCGTCCGCAACACCTGAAACGGGTTTCCCGTCTGCTCTGCACTACAATGACACGGACCTGCATTCAAATCTTTCCCACAACGAGGACAGAGGCCGAGACATTCGTCAGAACACAGCGGGTGCATTGGCGAAGCAAGAATCAATTGTTCCCGCAACATCGGCGCCAACTCCAGATGATCGCCCACGTAGTAGTACAGATCATCATTCTGCTCTTCAGGCTCGGCCTCAACCGCCGGCGTCTCTTTCCTATGCCGTGAATCGGTTCGCTTTGCGGCAGTCGTCACCACCTTCATCTTTGTTTCACGTTCATAGGCCACATGGATGGAAAAGGCCATCGACTCGTCAAAATCCTTGAGGCAGCGCACACATTGACGGATCGCCGTTCCTTCCACCACTCCAGTCACGCAAATCGTGCGATCAACCGCGCGAAGATCAAGTCCGATCGCCAAAGGCCCTCGAATGCACACATCCGCATCCGTCAGTGCCAACTCTTCGCCCGTCAAGTCTCCGGACAACGAGAGCCCCTCTGCCGTGATATCCGCGATTTTCGGTATCAACACATCCATGGTTACCCTCGACAGCGTGCTGCTGCCCCATCCCGATGCATCGAAATCGCCTTGCACGTTCGTTATCGCTCCTCAGCAAAGCTAATGATAGCGATATGCCGAGCCCGCTTGATAGCCACCGTCAGTTCACGCTGATGACGCATGCAATTCCCTGAAATACGGCGCGGAACAATGCGTCCGCGCTCCGATACAAAATTCCTGAGCAGACCGGCGTCTTTGAAATCAATCGGCGCCTTTTCCAAACAAAATCTGCAGGGACGCCTTCGCTGAAACAATCGCCCCCCGCCACGTTCGTTTTCACCTCGATCCATACTGCCTCCTCATGCGCTTGGCATTAACCTTCTTCGCCCATTTCATAGCCGGGCTCGTCGTGCACCGGAGGTTCGGCACTTGCGCCGCTGTCCTGACGCTTCGGCATGAACGTCACCGTCTGCGCGACCACTTCATGCTTGCTGCGCTTTTGCCCATCTTCAGTTTCCCATCGGCGCTGCTGTAACCGACCTTCGACGATCGCCCCGTTGCCCTTACTAAGATACTGCCCGCAATGTTCCGCCTGCTTCCCGAACACCACGATATCGACAAAGCAGACCTCTTCCTTCAGATCGTCACCCTGCTTAAACCGACGGCTCACGGCCAAGCCAAAACTCGCCACTGGGGTCCCGCTCGGCGTATACCGGAGCTCAGGATTCCGGGTGAGATTTCCCATCAGAATGACTTTGTTAAACCCGGCCACCGTCAGACTCCTGCGCTGAGGCTTCTACTGGATTCCGTTCCACCAAGGGTTTCTCGTGATGGATCGTCAGAAACTTAATGATGTTGTCTTCCAATCGATACGCCCGTTCGAGCTCACCGACGGTGTTGTTCGGCGCCTTAAAGTAGAAATAGGCGTAGGTCCCCTTCCGCTCGCGACGCACTTCGTAGGCGAGTTTTTTCTTTCCTAAATTCTCGGCTTTGATGAATTGTGCGCCGGTCTTATCGGCGACGTTTTTCATCTTGTCGATGAGCGCCTTCGTCTCCTCGTCGGAAACAGACGTACGAATAATGAAGAGAGACTCGTAGAGCTCCATGCAGTGATCCTCCTGGACAAAGGCCCCCGAACCAGTCGAGAGCGAGGTGTAGGGTGCCTATTTGGCGTAAAGAACGGTGGAACGTAGCACAGGGGAGAAACGACTGTCAAACAAAGCAGTCCCGAAGTCGCCAAGATTCAGGTGTTTCTTCGTTTGGGTGCCATACGGTACACTGGGGTTACCGATCAGGATGCGGGCATGAATCTCTCGCGATCAAAAGCTTCACCCCCCTCTCATCAAACTGGCGAGCCAACCTGCCGCTCGGGGCAAAACGGCTATACCGTTTCAGCTCCATAGAACAGCCGAACTGGCCACACACACCGGAAGAGGGGCTGAGACAGAGTCTTGCGCTGTCCGACCTCGGTCATCGACACTTGCTCGAACGCACCAGGATTGACCATCAGAATCTTTCCCTTGAAGCCATTCACACAATCACCTATCAGCAGAATTGCGCTTGGCAACAGCTTCGTTCATCGCTCCGATTCCGTTCTTTCATCTGAGAGCCCCTATGGCACCAATCACCTATCATCCAACGCGAAGACGCCTACATGACTGACCGGGCGAAACGGTTGGGCATCTGGGGCCAATAGCGGTACATCCACCCGCAGGCTGATGACCCTCGGAGTTCCTAAACCTTCAGTCGGTTCCAACCACCGTTCCCTTTCACCCTATTCCCCAAAATCTATCGTCGCTATTGCCATCTGCTCTCCCCAAACCGGCCCTACGTCGTCCGTGGGCTAGCGGAAGAAAGCTTCGGTGTCGCGACACTGACCGTGTTCGATCTTCAACCGCTGGAGCCGACAATTAGCAACGAACGTCACCGTCTAGCCAGGCATGAATACCGTGGCGATTGATGGCACCGCTCGGTCTCATGAGCTGGGAAGCTGTGTTCGAGCGTGGGCTCTGTGCTCTATAAATCATTGTTATTACGCGCACTTCCTAGCAGTGAGCCGATTCCCACCTCTACTCGGCTCACGTTTAATGCTTTTCCTGAGCCGATTAGTTGATATAGCCGGGGCGGGGGCAGCCCAACGACCAGCAGATTCAGATCCTTCGTACATGCTGGAGGAAGGCCCGGATGGCTTCGAAGGCGGCATGAGCGTCAAGAAGTACATGACCATCACCGGCGCGTCGAAAGCCATGGCCGCACGGGATTTACAAGACCTGGCCGAGAAGCATATCCTCGTCCCCACCGGGGGCGGACGAAGCACGCATTACAAGATCGATCTGTAGCCGAATTCATCGTCCTCGCACACTACGTCAGCTACACAGCGAACGACTGGCAGATGAGCACAAGACATTTACTGACGGATATCAAGCAGCACTCAAAGCTGAAGAGGGAGTTTTAGAGATGATGCTTCTGAAGATACGAACAGACTACAGGGCACCTCTAAAAACTCAAATATGTTTCGATGAACGCGCAAAAACCAGCTG
>CAKKRK010000178.1 GCA_919902665.1 Nitrospiraceae bacterium | reverse complement strand
TCGACGTCATGACGACGGATGAAGCCACCGCCCTCAAACTTGCCAAGGAGTACCTCGTGAGCATCGGGGAACCGACTGCGACACTCACCACGAGGGAGTGTCAATTCTGTCACAGCGAACCGCTGGTTATGTTCTCGGCGGAGCAGCAAAAACAAGTCAAGGAACAGGGCGGATTTATCGTTCGCATGCCAGCCTGATTGCCCAGGTCGTCGTGTTGGGTGTTGAATTGTGAGTGAGCAATCAACGCTCACAACATCAAAACCAAAACTCTTGATTGGGCTAGCGTATCGAGGATATCTCCGACTCGTGAGGAGGATCTGCCTGTTTTTCGAAGGCAAAGTGAATGATGAGGAAAATGACCCCAATGGTGATCGCGGAATCCGCGACGTTGAAGGCGGGCCAGTGGTAGGTTTCAATGTAGACATCTAGGAAATCGATCACCTCGCCAAAGCGAAGCCGATCGATCAAATTGCCGATCGCCCCGCCCAATATTCCCGCGACACTGATACGGCCCACCCAATCTTCCTCTGGCATCCGTAGCAGAATCGTGCCCAGCAACCCAAGGGCAAAAATCGAGGTCAGGCCGAAGAACACCATCCGGAATGCGTTGCTGCTCCCGGCCAAGAGACCGAACGCCGCTCCAGGGTTCCGAATATAGGTCAGACTGAAGAGGTTGGGAATAACTGGAATCGATTCATGCAACCGCATCGTTTGCATGATCTGCTGCTTGGTCAGCTGATCGAGAAGAATAATACCGCCGGTCACCGAAGCGAGTGCGAGATGGCGAAGACTCAACGGACAGCCTCCACACAGCGATCACACAGCGTCGGATGAGTCGCATCTTTGCCAACCGCTTCTCGATAGTTCCAACAACGTTCGCATTTAGCGGCATCCGACCTCTCAACCGTTATCCGAATATCCGCAGGTCCCATCTCTGCCTGTTTCACAGTCACCCGCGACACGATAAAGATTGCACTGAGATCTCCGCCATACGCCGTCAAAAAGCGATAGGCATCAGGTCCTGCTTCGATCTGGACATGCGCCTCAAGTGACGACCCGATCACCTTATCTCGGCGTTGGATTTCCAAGTCCCCCTGAACACGGGATCGATAGGCCAGTAGCGTTTCCCACCGAGCCGTGAGTTCTTCATCTCGCCAGACAGGCTCATCCTCAGGAAACGAGGTGAGATGCACACTCGTCGCATCCTTGCGCACAGAGTCCGGCAGCATGCGCCAGATCTCCTCGGCAGTAAAACTTAGAATCGGCGCCATGAGTTTCGCCAGGGTCACGGTAATTTCACACAGAACAGTCTGGGACCCTCGCCGCAGTGGAGAGTCGGCTCGGAAGGTATACAGCCGATCTTTCAGAATGTCGAGATACACCGCACTGAGATCCACCGAACAAAAGTTGTTCAAGGCATGGAAGATGGCGTGAAACTCAAACTCTTCGTAGGCGCGGCGTACTTTCGTGATGAGTTCACCAAGCCGCGACAGCACCCATCGGTCCAATTCCGATAGATGATCATAGGGCACGCGGTGAGTCGCCGGATCGAAATCGTACAGATTGCTCAGCAAGAACCGAGACGTATTGCGAACCTTCCGGTACGCTTCGATCAGATGATTGAGAATTTCCTGCGAGATACGTAGATCTTCCCGATAGTCTTGAGCCGCCACCCACAGACGGAGGATTTCAGCGCCCGACTGCTTGATGACGTCCTGTGGGGCAACGACATTCCCAGCCGACTTGGACATCTTCTTCCCCTGCCCATCGACAACAAAACCATGGGTTAACACCGCCTGATAGGGCGCCCGATGATCCGTGGTCACACCGGCGAGCAGCGCGCTATGGAACCAGCCTCGATGCTGATCGGAACCCTCAAGATACAAATCGGCTGGCCACCACTTCCGTGGTTTCAAAACAGCCGCGAAACTGACCCCGGATTCAAACCACACATCCAGAATGTCACGCTCCTTCTCAAATGTGGTTCCTCCGCACTTCGGACAGGTTGTTCCCGTGGGTAACAGATCAAGAGCCGCCCGTTCAAACCAGACATCGGCGCCCGTGGATTCCATCAACGCGGCAAGATGTTCGATAACAACCGGGTCAGCAAGCACATGACGACACCCTACGCAGGTAAAGCCTGGGATGGGCACACCCCACACTCGCTGGCGCGAGAGGCACCAATCGGGACGGTTTTCAATCATCCCGTTAATCCGATCACGGCCATAGGCTGGAATCCATCGAACCCGCTCGATTTCTGCCAGGGTTTCCTTCCGCAATTCGTTGGTCTCCATCGACACGAACCACTGCTCGGTCGCGCGAAAGATCACTGGATTTTTACACCGCCAACAGTGGGGATACGAATGCCGGAGCGAGCCATGCCCGAGCAAGCGCCCGTTCGCCTGGAGATACTCGACAATCTTCGGATTGGCCTTCAAGACCTGCTGTCCGGCGAACTCTGTGACGATCGAAGTAAACCGTCCACCGTTGTCCACCGGTGCGACAATTTCAAGACGCTCCCCTGTTGAAGCTTTGGCATTGTGATCGAGTACGAGCAAATAGTCTTCCATCCCGTGTCCCGGGGCAATGTGAACGCAACCCGTCCCTTGATCAAGCGTCACAAAGTCCCCAAGCAAGATCGGTGACAGACCGGTAGACAAGGGCCGTTGCGTCTCCAAACCTTCGAATCCATCTCCGCCTTTTTTCACACCGACCACGTGATAGCGCTCAATCGCACAGGCTTTGACGACGCTCTCCAAAAGTTTTTCCGCCACAATGAGTAACTCGTCACTGACCTGAACAAAGGCATAGTCAAAATCGCGATGGAGGCAGACTGCCTGGTTCGCCGGGAGCGTCCAGGGCGTGGTCGTCCAGATGACGACAGAGACCAACTTCATTCCTTCCGGAAAGGAGACACCAGGGAAGGTACGGTTGAGAACAGTCGGCGATGTGACGATCGGAAACTTGACGTAGATCGACGGGGACGTATGGTCCTCGTACTCGACCTCCGCTTCCGCAAGCGCCGTCTGATCCTGCGTACACCAGAGAACCGGCTTGAGACCCTTATAGACCCCCCCACGCTCGACAAATTTCCCGAATTCACGAATAATCGTGGCTTCATACCCAGAAGTCATCGTCATGTAGGGTTGATCCCATTCTCCCAACACCCCCAGCCGCTTGAATTCCTCTCGCTGCGTCTTCACAAACCGCTCGGCATAGTCGCGACAGAGTCTGCGGATTGCCACAACATCTAAGTCTTTCTTCTTGTCCCCCAACTCCTTCATGACTTGATGCTCGATGGGCAACCCATGGCAATCCCACCCCGGCACATAGGGTGCCTGAAAACCAGCCATCGTCTTTGACTTGACGATGATGTCTTTCAAAACTTTGTTCAGCGCGTGTCCGATATGAATGCGGCCATTGGCATAGGGAGGGCCATCGTGCAGCACATACCGAGGCCGTCCCTCCCCTTTCGCTTGTATCTGATCATAGAGCTTCTGCTGCTCCCACCAGGCCAACATGTCAGGCTCGCGCTGCGGCAGATTAGCCTTCATGGGGAAGTCAGTTTTCGGAAGGTTGAGCGTTGCTTTGTAATCCATAGACAATGGGATCCGAGTATTCACGCGGTGATCATAACGGAATCGAGGGAATATACAGGAATGACTGGCGAGGTACTAGTCCTTACCCAACTCTTGCGAAATCGTCAAAACGTCTTCCAGCAAGGCCACAGCAAGCGAAAGCCTGAGGCGTAGAATCTGCGAACATTGAGGGCTTCAGCACCGCGAGAACGTAGATGGAAACGTTATTCACGATTTCGCTAACTGATGGCCATCATACGGTCGAGGGCGACCTTTGCCCAGTGCTTGTCGTCGTCTGGTACCACAATGCGGTTGACGACGTGGCTTTCGGCAAGATTCTCCATCGCCCAACAGAGGTGTGCCGCATCGATCCGGAACATGGTGGCGCACTGGCAGACCGTCGATGACAGGAAGAACACTTTCTTATCGGTGAGTTCGTGCTTCAATCGATTAACGAGATTCAGTTCCGTGCCAACCGCCCACGTCGTGCCGGCTGGTGCAGCGGTGACTGTGCGAATGATGAACTCGGTCGATCCGATAAGATCCGCCTTATTCACGACATCTTCATGGCACTCAGGATGGACGATCACCTTGCCGTCCGGATACTGCTTACGGAAATGATCCACATGCACCGGCTGAAACATCTGGTGGACGCTACAGTGCCCCTTCCATAGAATCAGCGTGGCTCGCTTAATAGCGTCTTTGGTATTCCCACCGTTCGGCTGGTACGGGTCCCAGACAATCATCTGGTCGTGGGGGATTCCCATTTTGTTCGCTGTGTTGCGGCCCAAGTGCTCATCTGGGAAAAAGAGAATCTTTTCTCGCCTGGCCCAGGACCATTCAATCACAGCCTTGGCGTTGGAGGAGGTGCAGGTAATCCCACCATGCTCGCCACAAAACGCCTTGAGCACCGCCGCCGAATTCACATACACCGCTGGCATCACAGTCTCTTCAACCGGCACCACGCGTCCCAATGCTTCCCAACACTGGTCAACCTGTTCAATCGCCGCCATATCGGCCATGGAGCAGCCAGCCGCCATGTCGGGCAAGATGACTGTTTGCTGAGAACGACTAAGAATGTCTGCCGTCTCGGCCATGAAATGTACGCCGCAAAAAACGATGTGGGATCGCTCGGACCGTTCAGCAGCCAGCTTGGCCAGTAAGAGGGAATCGCCACGAAAGTCGGCGTGCTGAATCACCTCGTCCCGTTGGTAGTTATGGCCCAGGATCATGACCCGCTCACCGAGTGTCTGCTTCGCAGCGACCGTCCGCCGGTACAATTCCTCCACCGACTGCGCTTGATACTCGGTGATTGGTCTGGGTAACGTCGAAATAACCGTCACAATACATTCCTCCATACGTAAGGGAATTCATTCTACGATAGGCTCCTTCCACAATCAACGAATCGCCCATTGAGGAAAAGTCCTAGTCACCCGCCCAAAGGAGAGGAAACGGAATGGGCCTAATAGCCGATTGACTTCGAGGTCTCGGAGTAATACGATAACGCTCTATCGCTAGGGGAGCCTTAAGGCTGAGAGTCCGAATGATCGGACGACCCTCACAACCTGACCTGGATAATACCAGCGTAGGGAAGCCGGACATCAACGGATCGCGTGAGGAATCAGCCGCATTCCCATCTAAGAAGGGAAGCGGCTTTTTTGTTGTAACCATACCGCAGGCTGCTTCCCGCTCCATGATGTCAGCCAATTACGAAAGGATCTCCTTATGAGTATCCACAACCATACAAATGGATCCGATCATGGGAATGGCATTGTCACCCCATCATCTCCGCTCACGACGACGCCTTTTCCGGCCTCGCAGAAAATCTATGTGCATGGCGTACAGCCAGCCGTCCATGTCCCGATGCGGGAAATTAGTCTGTCCCACACCAAAGGGATGAATGGAGCAAGCTCCGACAACAACCCGGTAATCGTCTATGACACGTCAGGCCCGTACACCGATCCCTCTGTAACAATCGATGTCCGCAATGGACTGACGCCGTTACGACGCTCGTGGGTGCTCAGCCGACAAGATGTTGAGGAACTTCCTGATGTGAGCTCGGCGTACGGTCGTCTGCGTGCGACCGATCCGAAATTAGCCGACCTTCGCTTTCAGCATATCCGTAAGCCCTTGCGCGCGAAACAGGGGAAGAACGTCACTCAGCTCCACTACGCCCGCAAAGGCATCATCACACCGGAAATGGAGTTTATCGCCATCCGCGAAAACCAATCGCACCGCACTGAATCTGAGGCTGCATCCCAGAACGGCCATGGCGGGGGCGTGAAGCAACATCCTGGGTTTGCCTGGGGCGCCAACATTCCCCGGGTGATCACGCCCGAGTTCGTGCGCGACGAGGTGGCCCGTGGCCGCGCGATCATCCCATCGAACATCAACCATCCGGAAAGCGAACCGATGATCATCGGGCGGAACTTCCTCGTGAAGATCAATTCCAATATCGGCAATTCCGCCGTCGCCTCTTCCATCGAAGAGGAAGTTGAGAAAATGATCTGGTCAACCCGCTGGGGCGCCGATACCGTGATGGATTTGTCGACCGGGAAAAACATTCACGAGACACGCGAATGGATCATTCGCAATTCCCCGGTGCCGATCGGAACAGTGCCGATCTATCAAGCACTCGAGAAAGTGAACGGCAAGTCGGAAGATCTCACATGGGAGATCTTCCGCGACACCCTGATCGAACAGGCAGAACAGGGCGTGGACTACTTCACGATTCACGCTGGTGTGCGCCTGGCCTATGTGCCAATGACCGCAAAACGCATGACCGGGATTGTGTCGCGTGGGGGGTCGATTCACGCAAAATGGTGCCTCGCACACCATCAGGAAAATTTCACCTACACGCACTTCGAAGAGATCTGTGAGATCATGAAGGCCTACGACGTCGCTTTCAGCCTAGGCGATGGGCTTCGGCCAGGATCGATCGCAGATGCCAACGATGACGCGCAATTTGCCGAACTCGAGACATTAGGCGAGCTGACCAAGATGGCTTGGCGGCACGATGTGCAGGTCATGATCGAAGGTCCAGGTCATGTTCCCATGCACATGATTCAGGCCAACATGGAAAAGCAGCTCGAGGCTTGCCAAGAGGCTCCATTTTATACCCTTGGCCCACTGACGACCGACATTGCTCCCGGCTACGATCACATTACATCCGGCATCGGCGCTGCCATGATCGGCTGGTACGGCTGCGCCATGCTGTGCTACGTCACACCCAAAGAGCACTTGGGCCTCCCGACTCGCGAGGACGTCAAGACTGGCGTCATCACCTATAAAATTGCCGCGCACGCAGCCGACCTGGCCAAAGGGCATCCCGGCGCCCAAGCGCGTGACAACGCACTATCTAAGGCCCGATTCGAGTTCCGATGGGAAGACCAGTTCAATCTTTCGCTTGATCCGGAAACAGCCCAGCAGTTCCACGATGCAACGCTCCCGGACAACGCTGCCAAGGTCTCCCATTTCTGCTCGATGTGCGGTCCACACTTCTGCTCGATGAAAATCACGCAAGACGTTCGTGATTACGCTGCACAGTTGCAAGTGGATGAACAAAAAGCGATCCAGATCGGCATGAAAGAAAAATCGGAAGAGTTCAAGAAGTCCGGCTCTGAGATTTATAGATAAGGCTGCTCAAAATGGTCCTCCGACAAGGCCGCAGGAGAGACCAAACCGGAGGCGTACCCTCCGGGGTACGTTGAGGATTTGGGCAAGCCGAGAGCGAAGCCAGAGACCATTTTCAGCAGCCGTCGAGGGAGAGATCAGCATGGGAAAGCCAATACCAGCTCCGTTACGGGAACGCGACATCACCCGGCACATTGCTCGGGAATACTATAAAGAGTTCGATCAATTGATCGAAAGCGACGTCATCATCGTTGGCGCGGGACCATCAGGGCTCATTTGCGCGCACGACTTGGCTGCGCTGGGATTTCGCACGCTCCTCATCGAGCAAAGCCTGGCTCTCGGAGGGGGATTCTGGTCCGGCGGGTATCTCATGAACAAGGCGACGATCTGCGAGCCGGCGAATGAGATCCTCGAAGAAGTCGGTGTCCCGTGCAAGAAAATCAAAGAATGCGAAGGCATGTACATGGTCGATCCCCCACATGCCACCGGTGCCCTGATCGCAGCCGCATACAAAGCTGGTGCGAAGATCATGAACCTGACACGTGTAGTGGACTTGATCCTACGCAACGATAGCTCACTGGAAGGCGTCGTCGTCAACAGCACCACCGTCGAGATGGCGGGGCATGATATGATCCACGTCGATCCCATTGCCCTCGAGAGCAAGATCGTGGTGGACGCCACCGGCCATGATGCCGTGCTGGTCGAACTCCTTCACAAACGAAACCTGTATAAGAAGGTACCGGGAAACGGCGCTATGTGGGTCGCCCGATCTGAAGAAGAAGTAATGGATCGTACGGGGGAAGTGTATCCCAATTGCTTTGTTATCGGATTGGCTGTCGCCGCCGTGCATGGCACCCCAAGAATGGGCCCCGCTTTCGGCTCAATGCTGTTGTCCGGACGATATGGTGCGGAATTGATTGCGAAGAAATTGAAACAGAAGTCATGAGACAGAGCGGTATATGGGCAGCCTGTAGGCTGATCAATAAGATCAACCTACACAGTCCGCAAGGAGTGCGAACCCAGCGGCGTACGTCTTAGTACGTTGAGGAGTTCGTGCGAACCGAGAGCAACGTAGGGGACCTTTTTCAACAGCCTGACTATGGATATTCAAGATTTTCTGATCCAAGGCGAAGGGCGCGAGGAAGATAAGCGCCAAGCGTGGGATCTCTTTCAGCAGGCCTATGAGCAACAGATGAAGCGTGAACTGGAAGAGGCCATCAACCTATACAAAAAGTCGCTGGCCACCCATCCCACGGCCGAGGCCCATACGTTTCTGGGATGGACCTACAGCTGGATGGGGCAGATTGACGAGGCGATTGAGGAATGTCACAAGGCCATCGCGCAGGACCCGGACTTTGGCAACCCCTATAATGATATTGGCGCCTACCTGATCGAGAAGGGTGAATTCGACGAGGCCATTCCCTGGTTTCAGAAGGCGATACAGGCCAGGCGTTACGAGAATCCGGCCTATCCGCACCTTAATCTCGGCCGCGTGTATGAACGAAAAGGGAACTGGACGGAGGCCATCGACTCATATAAGAAAGCGCTCGCCCTGGATCCAAACTACACGCTGGCCCGAAAAGCGCTCGGACGGTTGGTCAGCTCATTGAACTGAAAATCATATGTCCATGCCGAAAACCATTCTTGTCGCCATCACTGATCTGTTCTTCTACACCAAAGTCCGTGACGCATTACGCCAACCGGACTACCAGCTTGAAAAAGCACGTACACAACAGGATATCGTCGACAAAGCCCTGTCGGCGAACCCAGGCGTGATTATCTTCGACATGAACGACCTGATCCTTAACGCCTTTCAGGCGTTGGAAAAGCTGAAAGCCGATCCACAGTTACAGGGCATTCCGACGCTGGCCTATGCCAATCATGAAGAAGTCGATACGTGGAACCGTGCGAAAGCGCTTGGTGTGACGAAGATCGTCTCCCGCAATGAGTTTTCAGCCCGAACGAGAGCCTTAGTCGAAGAGTTGATGGCCGGTCATGTCGTCAAGTCGTAACGCCGAAAAATCGTCATCTCCTATGACTTTCGACTTGAAGACTATTTTGCTGAACTGAATATGAAACAATCTCGTCTTTACGCGCAACATGCCCAACTTGGAGCCACGTTTGAGGAAGTCACCGGTTGGGAAATACCGACCCACTATGGCGATGTCGCAGCCGAATATCGTGCCGTCCGCCAGGCCGTAGGGATCGCCGATCTCTCACATCGTGGCAAGCTCAGGGTGACAGGCGAGGATCGTGTCAAGTGGCTGCAAAGCGTCATTAGTAACGACATCCTTCCCCTCCAACCAGGGCAAGGCCGCTATTCCAGCTTGTTGACCCACAAAGGCAAGATGCTCACGTACTTCCGCCTGTACATGCAGACAGAAGCCGTCATGCTGGAAGACGTCGGCGAGATCGGGGACACCACATTCCAAGGCCTACGAAAATTTTTGCTCTACGGGACCACGGCCAAGATGGAAAACTGTGCCGAGAGTTGGGGGCTGCTGTTGATCAGCGGACCAAAGGCCACACATGTGGTGCAATCCGCGTTCGGCGTGGACGTCACGGACTTGAAGCCGGTTGAGTTTGTCACGGCACAGATCGGTGGACATCATGCTCTGGTGTTATGCACCGAAGAAACGGGAGAAGTGGATATCGAGGTCTTGCTTCCTGCGGATAGTCTCCTGACCGCGTGGACCAGTATCATGCAAGCCGGAGAGAAGTTCGGCATCAGGGCGATTGGGAGCCTCGCGCGCGAGGCCTTGCGGATCGAAGCCGGCATCCCGAAAGCCGGGCTGGATTTGAACGAAGAAATCGTCCCGCCCGAAGCCAATCTTGAGGGAAAGGCGTTCAGCCTGAGCAAAGGGTGCTATCCAGGACAAGAAGTCGTGGCACGCATGGATACGTACGGCAACGTGCGCCGCAAGCTGGTTGGGCTGGTCCTTCAAGATTTAGTTGTTCCATCTCATGGAGCCAAACTGTATAGCGGCGACCGTGAAGTGGGCTGGATCAGCAGTGCTGTCCGTTCCCCCCAGCTCAACAAGACCATTGCGTTTGGATTTCCTCTGCGGGACTTCAGTAAACCGGGGACGGAACTGACCGTGGAATTCGAAGGTGGCAGACATCCGGCTACCATTCAGACCCTACCTTTCTACACCAAGCAGTAACATCATCCCCCCTGAAGACCTATGTCCGTTGATGAACAGGACGACAGCACGCAAACCACTCCATATCAGGCAGCTGGAGAACTTGTGGGAATCACTCGGTTGGTGGACGAATTTTACATCAACATGGATAGCTTGCCTGAAGCCGAAATCATCAGAAACATGCACCCGGCGGATCTGACCGAATCACGCAAAAAACTCACCTACTTCCTCAGTGGTTGGCTTGGCGGTCCAAGGTTGTTTCAGCAGCACTATGGGCCTATTAGCATTCCTGGCGCTCATAAACGATTCCCAATAGGCTATGCAGAACGCGATGCCTGGCTCCTCTGTATGCAACGGGCCCTTGCGGCCCAGCCCTTCAGTAACGAATTGAAAGACTACCTCTTGGCCGCACTCAGTATCCCAGCCGAACGAGTCAGGGAAGTGAACGCAGGGGAATTCTAGGGCGACGCCCCCTGTTCACCCTATAGCCGATCCTCCCTCTGTCCCTCCACACTCACGTTGGGATACATCTCTGAATCCTTCTGGATACAGGACCTTGAGCTTCATAAGGTCCATCCGAGGAACCGTTACCCTTCAAAATCAACACGATGAATGAAAAACCCTACCTACCCTGTCCAATTGTTCATGTGGCATCCTCCTTGCTGCAGCTGAGAATGGGAACGAATCGGATTATGATTCACGGAACCAGATCGATTCGGGTAAGGCGAGAGATGCTCAGAAAGCTACAGACCTACTAGAGAGGAATAGGCTGTCAGTGAATCGGCGTTGTAAGATGAGGACTGGTTCTACATGGTTCACAAGATGAATTTCATCTCACAGAACTCTGCACCGCCTGGACTCACCACTTCGATCGCGTCGGAACTGAACTCGATCGGCTGTGAAGCCTGGATCGACGTGGGCCGGTTTTCTACTGGAGAAAAGTTACTACCAGCGATTGCTGTGGAGCCCAGGGCCTCCCAAGGCTCCCTGACAAAATCGTTCGCCAGCCTCCGTAGGAAGTTTGGGAAAAGTTCGGACGAAGATCTAGATTAGCCGCGACCGCAACTCCATCTGTCTTCCCGCACCACCAGCACATTCAATGGTGACTCTTTGAAATCGCAAATGCGTCGTACGTTCATGCTGCTTCAGCATCCGACAACGGCAGCAGCATGTGTCGTCCTCATGGGTTGTGCGACGACAATGGTTAGTGTCACACCACCGCTTCAGAAACCCGTGTGTGATAGTGCAGCGTCCGCGCTGGTTCTCTGGGCGCCCCAGTGTCGGCCAGATCAGAAGGACGTGTCGGAGCGAGAGGCGGCCACCGAGGCTGGGCTGAAAGAGTTTCTGCAAACTTCTGGATGCTTCGCAAACTCAGAGCTTCATCGTCTGCCAAGCATAAACCCGTCCACAGTCGCCGCAGAGGTCGCTTCTGCGAATGGTAGGTCCAATAAGGTAGTCACCATTATGCTTCATGAGCTTGGCCCGGTGATCAAGCTGCTCTCATCCCTGGCGCTTGTTGAAGGCGGCACAGAAGTCGTGCTCCAAGTTGCCGAGTATATTCCACCCGCCGAGGCTCTGAACCGAACCTTCACCGTTCACTGGCGGAACGGCGGTCCTGGCGTTGTGAAAGGTGTAGCCACATTGCCGAAGGACATGCAGGCCGCACTCGTTATGGGCCTGCAACCGAACAAACCACAGAAATGACGCCCAACATAGGTTGGACGGCCTCGCTACCCTTGACAGTTACCTGCAGATCGATTCGAAAGCGTAGGCCCTTCCTGGAACCCACACGCTGTCTTGCTAAGCACTTAGCAAACTTATAGGATCTCCCACTATTGAGGCCGATCAGTGAGAGTCAGCTGATTACTCTATTCAACACTTATATTACTCAGGAAGCACAATGGCTGTTCCAGAAGGGGTCACCAAACTAGTTTCAGAAAGTGGGAACAACTTCCATGCGAAAGTTGCACGCTGGATGCAATCCGATGGCTGGCATGTTTCTGTAAGTCCATACTACCTTGATCAAACCCAGAATAAACCCCGTGAGATTGACTTGGTAGCCGAAAAGCTGTGGCCCGTTCTGGACACGTTCAACCGCCCTATCGGTGATGTGGCTGTCCGCCTCTTCATCGAATGTAAGTTTGTTCCTTCCAATTCCTATTCTGTTTTTTGGTTCACGGACAAGGACATGGAAGCAGCAGAGAAGCTGATTTGCTCACAGAAACCATTCCGTCCGGACAATACATACACAAAGAAGCACCACTACTTAGCCCGAAGCAACCGCGTCGCAAAGCTATTCACAACGAAAACCGACCGAAGCACCGAGAATGATCCATACTATAAGGCACTCACTCAAGTGCTGAACGCAATGGTTTCTATGCGCGGCCGTCCAGCTTCTGTGCCGGCACCAAAGAAACGAGCCACCAGAACAATGGCATTGCTGGAGTTTCCTCTGGTCGTCTGCAGCTCCTTTCAACAAACGTATGGCGTCGACTTTTACGCCGACTCAACCCCTGAAAAGATTGCAAACAATTTTCAACTTGAAATCCAGTACGCCTACCTTGACAGAAACGGGACGCAGAGAGATGAGCACCTCTTGCTTGACTTCGTAGAGTTTAGCCAACTCAACGCATTCGTTGAATCCATCGGCAATGACGCGGAGATTGCCGCCTACTTAGCTGGAACAAATTGAGAGAAGTAGACCCACGGGAAAAGCGCCCGCTAGTATTCAGATGTTGTTTGGGACTCAATACACAACTTCGGAGGTGACCATGATAAACCGACCCTATCCCAAACACGTTGTGGCAGCGTTCACACTTCTGCTAGTTCCCAGCTTAACCTACGCAATGTCAGGCATGGAGGTGCCACAAAGCGGCCATACGAATACGAGTTCTTCACTATCGAAGAGTATGGGTGAACCCATTAACTCATCGGAATCAGAGATTGAGATGACGTACAGCGCCGATGGGAAAACCGTCATCTTCGTTTCCGGTCGCCAAGGGAGCATCCCCTCACCAGGAGTCCCCTACAACTTCGATATCTGGATGTCCCACAGCGTGAACGGTGCGTGGCAAGCCCCGATTCATTTGGGCCCGGGCATCGATCCGACTGTGGGGCCGAACATCAACACATCGGCGTGGGAATTGGAACCAAGCCTCTCGGATGACGGCAATGTCATTTATTTCACAAGGTACGAGCCGGGCAATCTCTCCACCGGCGACCTCTATGTGACACAGAAAATCAACGGTGTCTGGCAAATAGCCAGAAATTGGAACGATGTCCCGGAACTTCCCCACATCAACACACCGACCGGCGAGGAACACTGCCCAATCATTGCCTCCGACAGCCTGATCTACTTCAGCTACCAGCAGCCAGGAGTCACCCAGGATAGCGATATCTGGAAGGTCGAGAAGAAGGATGGCGTGTGGCAGAAACCTGAGAGCCTTGGACCACGCATTAATTCGCCATATCGCGACCATATGCACTGGACCGGCCTATCAAAAGATGGAAAGAGCCTCATTATAACCAGTACGCGTCCGGACATGGGCTCGCGGGGCGGACATGACGAGTGGATTTCCTACCAAAACCCAAAAGGCGAATGGCAAGAGCCGTTGAACCTCGGTGATACCATCAATACAAGCGGCGAAGATATGTGCTGGACCTTTACGCCGGACGGCAAGACCTTCACAGGTAGTTCGGGTCCTCGTGACTCGTATAATCACGATATGATGTGGGTCCGCAAAGACGATGTCCCATTACTCAAGAATTTTGAACCGATCGGGCCGCCACCCAATCTGCTCGCCAACAACAAGAAGAGGTCTGGCGAGACGGAGTGACGGTATGATTTTGGCTGAGCGAACCGGAGTACGTATCGCCGCTACTGATAATGCTGGGCTTGTGTGAGAAAGAGGTTAGTGTATAGGCCTTGCTGCGCCATCAATTCGTCGTGCGTCCCTTGTTCCACAATTTGCCCCTGATCCACCACGAAGATGCGGTCCGCCATTTTGACCGTAGACAGCCGGTGGCTGATGAGAATCGCCGTGCGCCCATGCGCCAACTCATGAAACCGCTCGAACAATTCCGCTTCTGCCTTGGCATCCATCGCACTGGTGGGCTCATCGAGAATCAGAATTTGTGAGTTTCGCAGGATGGCCCTGGCAAGCGCCACTTTCTGCCACTCACCAATGCTCAATTCATGCCCACCATCAAACAGCTTACCGAGCAACGACTCATACCCGTTCGGCAAATGCTCAATAGTCTCATGGATGCCAGCCTGTTTCGCCGCTTGAACGATGGCAAACGGGTCGGCGCCGGAGGTTCTCACCCCCAGGGCAATATTGTCTTTTGCCGATAGCTGAAACTTCACAAAATCCTGAAAGATTCCGCTCACAGCACCGCGAACCTCAGCAATGGGATAGTCCCGAAGATCGGTTTGGTCAATCATGATGCGCCCATTGGACGGATCGTAAAGACGACACAGGAGCTTCACCAGTGTCGTCTTCCCAGCACCGTTCGCCCCGACGAAGGCGACATGCTCACCTGCTCTGATCGAAAAGGTGAAGTCTCGAATCGCGACACGTTCTTCGTGTGGATATTGAAACGACACATGGTCAAAGACAATTCCCTCAGTCATCGGGCAGGGAAATGTCTTGGGGCTCACAGATATCGGCAAACGGGACTGGACCCCCAGAAACTCGTTCAAGGTGGTGAGGAACAGATTGTTTTCATAGAGGTTCGCCACGCTCTGCCCAACACTCTCCAAGAACCCGGAAGCGCGCTGCACCGCCTGAAAACAAATGACAAGGTCTCCCA
Source organism: Nitrospiraceae bacterium (assembly GCA_919902665.1). Lineage (GTDB taxonomy): Bacteria > Nitrospirota > Nitrospiria > Nitrospirales > Nitrospiraceae > Nitrospira_D. Next base: position 2,172 of record CAKKRK010000178.1, on the reverse strand, counting down.
CCGTGAACTGCCCCTGAAGCGTTCGTATCGCCACAAAACTGTAGACCCCCAATATGCCCACCACGCCGATCAGCTGAGCGACGGACGTTGAGAGTGCCCAACGCCGCTCCAGCGCGATTCGCTCTCGACACAACACCGATCGCGCATCCAGAAACCATTGTCGGAGTCGAGCACCAAGGTCGAACAACCGGACTTCCTTCGCAGCACCGGCTTGTGTGAGCAGCATATGGACGTACCACGCCTTCCGTTCCAGCGGCGTCCAATCACGTTCCCACACAAATAATCGGTTGGATTGTTTCAGACGGGCGATGAAATACGGGACTGCCGCCAGGATCAGGATCGGGATCACGCCCCAATGCAGCCACCAGAGGACCGCGCCCATTGCGATCAATGAAATGGAATTTTGGCCTAACTGAAGCACGGCATTGAGAATGGCCGTCGGGCGATAGGGAGCTTCTTGCTGTGCGCGGTGCAGCGTGTCCTGATACTGCGCATTCTCATAATACTCAAGGTCGACTTCAACCGATTTGGCTTGAAGAAGCGCATACATGTGATCGGTGACGATTTGGGCCTGAATCCTGGAAATCAGACCACCTAAGGCGGTCAACATGGCGGTGATCGCCGCAACACCGGCTATGCCTCCAAGAATGCTGAGTATGCGGGTGAACGAAGGGTCGTCGACTGGTGTCTTGAGCGCTTCGGTTACGGTATCGATCAGCAGCTTCGTCAGATAGAGCACCATCAGCGGAAGGAGCCCCTGGACGACACGCACGACAATACTGGCGACAGCAAGACTCGGACTACTCTCCCACACGAGTGAAAGTGCCCAGCGAACCGTCATAAGAAAAGAACCGAGGCTTTTCTTGCTGACTTTCATAAGTAGTGGAGCCACAGAGTCTTCAACATCACATGACGGAGATTTGGCGCACATCCCTTGCCGAATTAGAAGGATACGAAAACGTCACAGTGAAGCGTTGCCAATGAGGACCTGGCTCATAAAATGCTTCGGAACCTAACGTCAGCCAGGCGTGACCATCTAGACCCCATGCTTCCTTTCGTATCCCACAATGAAACACGACCGGATACCCCAGTTGCCGAGCAAACCTATAGAGCACCAATGACCGTGGAAAACAGTTCCCCTTTTTATTGTAAGGAAACAACTTGAGCCAGCGATCTACATAGCCAACTAATGTCTTGATCCTCCCATCGTCACAGTCTTTCGTCACCGATCCAGGGTTCAATCGCTCGATCAGAGCTGGCAGACCATCGAGACGCAGCAAGAGTCGAACTCTGAGCACCACAAGTCCCACGCAGAGCACCATCCAATATTTTCCAATAACGGCTAGCATGATACACTCTGCATTTTTGTCTCAATGATGTTGTCGATAGCTCAGTATTCGAGACATCACTCACGCTGTTTCAATAGTTCGCACAGCACTTTCAATACAGGGAAGTGAGTTCTTCCTATGTCTTGCTGCAGTACTTACCCGCTTGGAACCCAACGATTGAGAGTCCCACGAATTGTAGGTGAAAGGAGGCGTTTTATTACTCGATGAAGTGGAACAATGAGACGAGCAAGGCACTTGAGGGATGTTCGCCAGCGAAACCACAAGGGGGGATCTGTGGCAGCAGGACTATGAGCCCGACAAAGCAGTAGGCCAAACCACCAACGCTCGCACCAAGAGTCTTTCAGAGAGAAATACAGTGCTCCGGCCTGCTCTTCATTGATTCCTTCTTGGTAATTCTTCAATAAGCCCGCAGGCATCCTGAGTGAAAGTGTCTGTGTGCCCACATCACTCTTAAGCCGTCCCAATACCATCTCGGGAAGAGGAGCATCCAGTAACTGATGAGCAAGCGACAATCCAAGACAGAGCATACCTCGACAGCGCCAGTTCGATGCGTACAAAAAGATCTGATTCCAGTCTAGCGCTGGATGTGCTCGGAGCAACTCTGCCACGTCACATACCCATTTCAGTTGCTCCCATGCATGCTTCGACCCATGAACACAGAGAACGATCAACAGAATTTCTGGTGCTAATCCTGGAACCGTTTTCCCCTCTAACGTCACCGGAATCTGAGACCGCCAGAACTCGGGGCGATCCAATCGGAAGGTGAAGTGTGACCTTCCCCTGATTTCACAGACACCTCCATAAGTGGGAGAATGGTGAAATT
>CAKKRK010000177.1 GCA_919902665.1 Nitrospiraceae bacterium | reverse complement strand
TGGCTTGCAGTCGTTTCTCGCGGCGATGCCGGTCTGGATGAAAGAGAAGCTATTCTTAAAGAGCCTTCTGCGAGACGAGTTCTTCAAGCATGGAGAGGGAATGGCGAAGAAAGAATTGCCTCCCATCCTATTCTCTGAGCACCACGAGTCACATGCTGCGTCCGCCTTCTACCCATCGCCTTACGATTCTGCGGTGGTCCTCTGCATGGATGGAGTCGGCGAGTGGGCGACAACTTCTGCTTGGCTGGGGGAAGGCAATAGGCTTACCCCTTTGTGGGAGATCCCTTTCCCTCACTCGCTTGGCCTTCTATACTCAGCGTTCACGTATTACACGGGATTTAAGGTCAATTCCGGTGAGTACAAAGTCATGGGCCTCGCGCCCTATGGCGAGCCGAAGTACGTACAAGCCATCTATGAGCATCTGATCGATGTGAAGTCTGACGGGACGTTTCGGTTGAACATGAAGTATTTCAACTACTGCACAGGGCTCACGATGACGAGCCGGAAGTTCGACCACGTTTTCGGTGGTCCCCCTCGCAAGCCTGAGTCAAAGTTGGGTCAGCGCGAAATGGATTTGGCGCGGTCGATTCAGGAGGTGACTGAAGAAGTGATGCTTCGTTTGGCTCGAACCCTCCACCACGAAACAGGTGTGGAAAATCTTTGCTTGGCTGGAGGGGTTGCGCTCAACTGCGTCGCGAACGGTCGGATCTTGCGGGAGGGGCCGCACAAGGGACTCTGGATTCAGCCGGCAGCGGGCGATGCGGGTGGGGCCCTCGGTGCTGCCTTAGCCGTGTGGCATCAGTTCAAGAATCAGCCACGGATTTCGAACGGGAAGCAGGACAAGATGAAAGGGGCCTATCTGGGACCGTCCTCCTCGAATGAAGAGATTGAATTATTTCTCAAATCGAAGGATGCTCCCTATGTGCGGCTCGACGATACAGCCCTCTTCGAACGAGTTGCCAAGGATCTTGCCGAGGGAAAGGTCGTAGGGTGGTTGCAAGGCCGTATGGAGTTTGGCCCACGATCGCTCGGCGGGCGAAGCATTCTGGGTGATGCGCGTAGTACAAAAATGCAGTCCATCATGAACCTGAAGATCAAGTATCGTGAATCGTTTAGACCGTTTGCCCCCTCCGTTCTCCGGGAGCGAGTGTCGGACTATTTTGACCTGAATTCTGACAGCCCGTATATGTTGATTGTGGCCCCGGTGAGTGAGAAGCGCCGTCGTCCCATGACGACCGAGCAGAAGGGACTGTGGGGGATCGATCTCTTGAACGTGCAGCGGTCGGACATTCCTTCGGTCACTCACCTGGACTACTCGGCGAGAGTACAAACGGTCCACGAGGAGACGAACCCTCGTTACCATGCGTTACTGAAGGCGTTTGAAGCGCAAACTGGTTATGGGGTGTTGGTCAATACCTCGTTCAATGTGCGAGGAGAGCCGATTGTCTGTACTCCGGAAGATGCATATCGCTGTTTTATGCGGACCGAGATGGATGTGCTGGTGCTCGAGAACTGTGTGCTGTACAAGACGGATCAGAAGCCGCTTGAAGGGGATTCGGACTGGAAAAAAGAATTTGAGCTGGATTAGATATGCCTGCTGCTGAGCTCAAGGGTCCAACTCAATTTATAGTCAAGGTCTTTCTGTTGGCGGTATACACATAATGAGAAGTTGATGTTTAGCAGGTCGATGCGCTCAATAATTTCTACGGGGATATGATTGTCGGGATTATCCCGTTTGGAGTCATGATCATGCCCGCATGTGAAGAGTGAGGATTTGTTCAGCGAGGGGGCGTCATGAATGCACCGCGGATATTCATGGCTCGACCACTGAGCGAAGCCTTCTGAGGAGTGTATTTCTGTTCAGAAGATGTGAGTGGGTGATTGATGTGTTGGCTGTGAATGGTAGCTATAGACTGGAGGAGGTATGGGCTTAGGTCGTGCACTCTACTATAGGATAATCTCTGCTTCGGGAGTGGCCGCTCTGTTTCGTCCTGCCCTGCGTGACTGCGCGACGATCTTCATGCTTCATAGATTCCAGGATCCCAATCGAGGAATAGTCGGGTTTGACCCTGCCCAGTTGCGGCGAGGGTTAGAGTATCTCAGAAAAAACAAATATGAGATTGTTTCTCTAGAGAATACTTTTGATCGTCTTGCGAGGAAAGGTTCAGCGTTGCGGGGCGCTGTGGCATTCACGATCGATGATGGATATGTGGATCAGGCCGAAATTGCGGGCCGAGTATTTGCGGAATATGATTGCCCAGTGACGACCTTTCTCACCACAGGGTTTCTGGACGGCCATTTGTGGTTCTGGTGGGACAAGATCGAACACATTTTCTCCAAGACGACCCAGAAATCTATTAAGATGTCACTTCCTGAACTGAATCTGTCCTATGAGTTGGGGGGGCATGATATGCGTCGTAAAGCACAAGAAGACTTTACTCAACGATGCAAAGTCATTGCTGATGAAGCAAAACACCGTAGTATCGTATGCCTTGCTGAGGCGGCTGGTGTGCAGCTTCCGGAGACACCTCCTCAGCAGTATGCTCCCATGAGCTGGGACCAGGCCCGCTTGTGCGAGGAACGCGGTATGACCTTTGGCCCTCACACGGTGACCCACCCTATTTTGAGTCGGGCATCCCCGCATCAGTCGAAACAGGAAATTGAAGAATCATGGGTTCGGTTGAGCAAGGAGGTTCGGCATCCCGTGGCTATTTTTTGTTATCCCAATGGTCAGTGGGGGGATTTTAGCCAGCGAGAGATCGACGTGTTGCAGAAGTTGGGGCTACAGGGTGCAGTTGTCGGGGAGCCTGGATTTGCAGATCCCCAGCCATTTGCAAACGACCCGGTCGGCCGATTTAAAGTTATGAGGTTCGGTTTTCCGGAGACACTCCCTCGCCTCGTTCAGTACGTATCTGGAATTGAGCGCTGTAAGATGAAGGTTCGTGGATAGATTCAATACATGCTTGGCTGGATCTTAGATACATTGTCGGCCCTGAAGTCGAAGATCGAGCGAAAGCGTTTGGAGCGTCGCTGGTATAAGCTGCGTCAACGAGGGATGCATCTTGGGTCGGATGTATGGCTGCCGGCGTCGACGTGGATTGATCCAGACTACTGCTTCCTTATTTCCATTGGAGATCACTGTGGCTTCGGAGAGGAGTGCTTGATCTTGGCTCATGATGCTCAGATGGATGAGTTTCTGGATGCAGCGAGAATCGGACAAGTAACAATTCATGAGTCGTGCCATATTGGCGCAAGGACAGTGATTTTGCCCGGTGTCGTGATTGGTCCTAAGACGATTGTTGGAGCGAACTCCGTTGTGACTCGGTCTCTCCCACCAGATACAGTGTGTGCGGGGAATCCCGCAAAGGTTCTCTGTTCCCTAGGGGACTACTTGTCGAAGCATCGATCGAGGATTGCCGCAGTCACGAAGGTCGCATGTGTGACGTCAGAAACTTCATTGCAAGAACGCATGCAGATTGCAGAAATTGTAAAGAAAGGAACAGCCTATGCGGTTGGCGGGAGAACGGCGGAGCTCAAGGGAAAGGGTGGAACTCCTCGGACACCCCCGTTGATTATAGAACCCTTGAAATAAGTCCACGACGAACTGGACGGCAATCAGCCGACTGTAAGAAGTCTGCCTAATCAGACGTTCTCTCCAAAAATGAATATAGAATATAGTGGTGCATCCTGTGCTTGAGGTGTAAATTGGTTACACGAGTGGGTAATTCCTGCGGCGGAGCGCTTCGTTGCGGTGTATCGATAGAGAGTGAATAGGTGTGTAGAAGAAGGAGCATGAACTGATGCGCATATTGATCACGGGCGGAGCAGGATTCTTAGGAAGTCATTT
>CAKKRK010000176.1 GCA_919902665.1 Nitrospiraceae bacterium | reverse complement strand
GCATCGGACCCATTACAGCCAAGACCGCAGAGGAATATGGTTTGACGGTCTCGATTATGCCGAGTGAGAATACGATTCCTGCATTGGTGGATGCGATCGCTTACCATTATGAAAGCCGTGAGCAGGTTGCCACGGGAACGCTGCAGTAAATAAGCGCACGCACGATGTATGATGGTTTTCTACAAGGAGGAGGGTGAGATGGTCCCTGTCAAGTCGTTCATGATTCCCCGAGAAAAGTTCGTGACGGTGCCTCGTGATACCGATACACAAACGGCCGCCCGCATCATGCGTGACCGCGGGATCGGCAGTCTGTTCGTGACCAATGACCGTGAGATTGTTGGAATCATCACGGATACGGACATGATGCGTAGAGTGGTGGCAGCCGGATCAGACGCGGTCAAGACCACGGTCGAGCAAATCATGTCGGCTCCGATCATGACCATCGAGGAGAGTAAGACTTTGTTGGATGCCAATGATCTGATGGCGCAATCGCATGTTCGTCACTTGGGAGTGACCCGCGAGGGGAAGCTGGTCGGGGTCATCTCCGTTCGTGACTTGGTCGTGTTCTTGACGAACCTTCCACGAAAGTAAGGGGGCTATGGCGTTTCCAATCCAGCGACTCCGACGCCTGCGACAGCATGAATCGTTGCGTCGGATGGTACGTGAAACGATGCTGTCGCCGTCAGATTTTATCTATCCGCTGTTTGTGGTCGAGGGACAGGGTCGCCGTGAAGAGATTGCGTCGATGCCGGGCCAATTTCGGCTCTCCGTCGATCTCTTGGTCAAAGAGGCGGGAGAGATTCAGGCCTTAGGTATCCCCGCCATCATTCTTTTCGGCATTCCAGCGCGCAAAGACGAGCGTGGCAGTTCCGGATGGGACCCAAACGGGATTGTGCAGCGGGCGATCAGAGCCGTCAAACAACAGGTACCGGGATTGCTTGTGATCACGGATGTCTGTATCGACGAGTATACCGACCATGGACATTGCGGAATCGTCAAGGATGGAAAGATTCTCAATGATGAGACGCTCGAGTGCCTCACGGTAATGGCACGCACGCATGCCGAAGCTGGAGCCGATATGGTCGCACCGTCGGATATGATGGATGGTCGTGTCGCTGCGATCCGACGCGAACTAGATCGCTCCGGGTTCTCTGAGCTGCCGATCCTGGCCTATGCGGCCAAGTTTTCCTCTTGCTTCTATGCCCCGTTTCGCGACGCGGCGTTTTCCAGTCCTCAATTTGGTGACCGACAGTCCTATCAGATGGACCCAGCGAATGCGCGCGAAGCGCTTCGCGAGATCGACCTCGATATCGAAGAAGGTGCCGATATCGTCATGGTCAAACCGGCGTTGCCGTATCTGGACATCATTGCGCTGGCCCGCGCTCGTACACTCCTCCCTCTCGCTGCGTATCAGGTGAGCGGTGAGTACAGTATGATTAAGGCGGCAGCAAGGGCGGGGTGGCTCGATGAGTCACGTGCCATGATGGAATCGCTGTTGGCAATCAAACGGGCAGGAGCCGATCTGATCCTGTCGTACTTTGCTAAAGACGCTGTCAAGCTGCTTCGTTGACCGATGATGAACGTGACCCGCGGATATTCGGATGAGGTCGTGCGGCCGTATCCGGTGGGGACCATCGGGAATTTCGATGGGCATCATCTCGGGCATCATGCGCTCTTGAAACGGGTGGTCGAGACGGCTCGCTGTGCACGGGGAACCGCTGTCGTCCTGACGTTCGACCCTCACCCGGTGAAAATTCTTGCGCCTCACGTTGATCTGCGGTTCCTGACGAGTGCGGACGAAAAACGTGCTCGTTTCGAACAAGCGGGAATCGATGAAGTGGTCTCCCTGGAGTTCACGCAAGCTTTTGCTGCATTCTCTCCCGAGATATTCGCTGAGCAGGTTCTTTCCAAGGGACTTGGGCTGAAAGAGGTATTTGTCGGACAACATTTTGCCTTTGGCCATAAGCGAGTTGGGAAGATCGATGATTTGATTGCGCTCGGCAAACAATTCGGTTTTGTTGTCCATCCGACTCCTCCGGTGATGATCGATGGAGGAGTGGTCAGCTCGACGAGAATCAGGCAGCTTATCAACGCCGGACAGGTCGATCAAGCGGCTGTGTTACTTGGCCGACACTATGCGCTGAACGGAGTCGTCGCTCCGGGCGAGGGGAGAGGGCGAAGGCTTGGATGTGCGACTGCGAACCTTCGACTGCCTCCAGACCGTGTGGCTCCGGCTGACGGGATTTATGCTTCCGTCACGATCCTGAATCAGGAACGGTATGATTCCATCGCATATATCGGTACGAGACCCACCTTTGATGGTGGTGAGCGGGGATTGGAAGTTTCCATTCTGGATGGGACCCACGAGCTGTATGGACGCACGCTCTCGGTTGAGTTTATCAGCCGTATCCGAGGCGACGCACAGTTTAATAGTGGAGAAGCGTTGAGCCGACAGATCGCGTCCGACGTGGATTCTGCGAGGGGCATCCTCCGTCGATATCATGAAACAATCGGAAAGCAATGAATCCTTGCACCCGGTCTTGAGCAGATCCATCAAGACAATGGCCTGGCTTCCGCTAGTGTCTCGGGTGGTTCGAACGATTCAGTCCAGAAACCTTTTCCAACACGGACAGCATATAGTGGTCGCTATCTCGGGTGGCCCTGACTCCGTCGCATTGTTATCGATCCTATCTCATCTCCGGTCAAGTTGGGCGCTGACCTTGTCAGCCGTCCATTGTAACTATGGATTGCGAGGGGCTGAGTCTGAGGGGGACCAACAATTTGTAGAGGCGTTTTGCCAAGAGCTCGGAGTTTCTCTCCATGTTCGACGGGTTGGATTACCGACCGAAGGGCGTAGGGCATCCGTGCAGGCTGTGGCCCGTGACCTCCGCTATCGGGTGATGCAGGAGATTGCTGAGCAATGTGGGGCCAATCGCATTGCCGTGGGCCATACGGCAAACGACCAGGCGGAGACCGTCGTGCTCTGGATGCTTCGTGGTGCAGGATTGACTGGTCTGTCCGGCATGCCAGCGTTCCGGGATCACCATGTGATTCGGCCTTTGTATGAGACGACGCGGCAGGAGATTTTGGCGTATCTTCGCAAGGCGGGCTTGTCGTTTCGTGAGGACTCCAGCAATTTCAAGCCGCATTACCTGCGGAACCGAGTGAGGAGGGAGGTCATTCCTGTTCTGACTCAGCTGGTCCCATCGAGCGTCAATGCGCTCTGTAGGCTCGCAGAGATCTGTCGGGAAGACGATCGCTATTTGGATCAGCAGAGTGCCGCCCTCTCTGCTTCTGCTGTGGAACGAGCATCCGACGGAGGCTGGACGATCGATCGGGTATATTTTCTGGAACTTCTAGTGTCCCTTCAACGGCGTTGTGTCCGAAACCTCTTTCGGCAGACTGATGACCAATTTCGCTCCCCCAGTCTCCGAATGGTTGATCGCATCATTCGCCTGGCCTCAAAGAGGGAAGCTGGTTCAAGTCTCGATGTGAAGGGGGGGCACGTTGTTGTCAGTGATCGCCATCTACGATTTGTTCCGCTTCAAGCACGAGCGATCTCCCATGTTGGACAACCGCACGGCAGCTGTCAGGAATTCTTATCTGTGCCTGGAGAGCTTCTATGGTCTGGAACGGGTCAACGACTTCAGGTACAGCAGCAGGCAGGTAGCCAGCTGTGTGCTCCTTTCGGAAAAGATCGGATTCTGGTGGATGCCGATCAGGTGTCTTTGCCACTGATGGTACGGAATTGGTTGCCGGGAGATCGATTTCATCCCTCTGGCATGGGAGGACAGTCAAAGAAGCTCCAGGATTTTTTTACGGATCTGAAGATACCGATTGCAGTCCGATCGCGCATTCCTCTGGTGGTGGCTCCCGAGGGAATCCTGTGGGTCGTTGGCTATCGACAGGATGAACGCTGGGCGTCCACCACGACTACGAAACGCTGTCTGGTCTTCACGTGCGAAGATCTAGCATGAACGGAAGGAACTGAGTCAGATGGAACGTATGTTTGGACGTCCGATCGTTACCCAAGAGCAGATGCGAAGCCGCATCCGTGAGTTGGGCCGACAGATCAGTGCTGACTATGCTGGCAAGGACCTTGTGCTTGTCGGTGTGCTCAAGGGGGCCTATGCGTTTTTTGCTGATTTGGCACGCGCGATTCGAATTCCAGTGCGGGTCGATTTCATCATCGTGACGAGCTACGGAACGCAAACGAAGACGTCCGGGAAGGTCAAGCTCGTGACCGAGCTGACTGAAAAGATTAAGAATAGAGATGTGCTACTTGTTGAGGATATCGTCGATTCAGGATTGACGATTCAATATCTTACCAAGGCCCTGGCCAAGCAGAGACCGAGAAGCATTAAGGTCTGCACCTTGCTGAGTAAGCCAGAACGCCGTGTCGTTGATGTCCCGTTGCAGTATATTGGGTTCAAAATTCAGGACCAGTACGTCGTGGGGTATGGACTTGATTACCAACAACAGTACCGGAACCTTCCATACCTCGCCGTTCTTGATCAACTGAACCAGCAAGAGGAGTAGAGTTTTCTCACGAGCTGTTGGCAATTTGAGAAAGGCTATGGTAACATCACCACGGTTTCTACATACGTGGCCTCCAATGCTGTTGCGAAGGAGAACTGGATGAATTCCCGGGTCAAGAACCTGCTTTTTTGGGTGGTGGTCGGCTTGTTCATGATTCTCCTGTTCAATCTGTTCAGTGTGCCGACTCATGCGCCTGAAGAAGAAGTGATATTCAGCGATTTTATGGCAAAGCTCGATAAGGGTGATTTTGAAAAAGTCATCATCAAGGGTAATCACATCAGCGGGGTCCTGAAGGACAAAACTCGCATCCGTACCTATTCCGCTGACTATCCTGAGTTTGTGAAGGTCCTTCGTGAGAAAGATGTTCAGATTGAGGTGAAACCACCGGAAGAGAGTCCGTGGTATATCACGTTCCTGGTTACGTGGGGACCATTTATCCTGTTTCTTGGTCTCTGGTTTTTCCTGATGCGTCAGATGCAAATTGGGGGGAACAAGGCTCTGTCATTCGGAAAGAGTCGCGCCCGAATGCTGACGGAAGAACGAAAGAAGATCACATTTTCAGACGTCGCTGGTGTTGATGAGGCAAAAGAGGAAGTTCTCGAAATCATTGAGTTCCTAAAAGATCCTCGTAAATTTCAGAAGCTTGGTGGGCGCATACCGAAGGGTGTGCTGGTCGTCGGCCCTCCAGGAACAGGAAAGACCTTACTTGCGAAGGCAATAGCCGGAGAAGCTGGAGTGCCATTCTTCAGCATTAGCGGATCTGATTTCGTAGAGATGTTTGTAGGTGTCGGAGCTTCGCGGGTCAGGGATTTGTTTGAACAAGGGAAGAAGCATGCCCCCTGTATTATTTTTATCGATGAAATTGATGCGGTCGGTCGTTTACGGGGCGCAGGCCTTGGTGGTGGGCATGATGAACGGGAGCAAACCCTTAATCAGTTGCTTGTGGAAATGGATGGCTTCGATACAACCGAGGGAGTCATTTTGGTCGCCGCGACCAATCGACCTGATGTACTCGACCCGGCCTTGCTGAGACCTGGACGCTTTGACCGGCAGGTGATGGTCAATCGACCGGACCTCAAAGGCCGGTCGGAAATCTTGAAGGTCCATACGAAGAAAGTTCCTGTCTCTACGAATGTCGAATTGGAAAAGATTGCCAGAGGAACTCCTGGGTTTTCAGGCGCTGATCTGGAAAACCTTGTGAATGAAGCGGCTCTGTGGGCGGCTCGCCAGAACAAGAAGGAAGTCGAAAACATAGACTTCGAGATGGCGAAAGATAAGGTGATGATGGGGGCCGAACGGAAGAGTATGATGCTCACCGATGAGGAAAAGAGGATTACTGCATACCATGAAGCTGGCCACGTATTGATGGCGAAGCTCTTACCAGGGACGGACCCAGTTCATAAGGTGACGATTATTCCAAGAGGCCGCGCTTTGGGCGTGACAATGCAACTGCCGACAGATGATCGGCACAATTACTCGAAGGAATTTCTCTACAATAACTTGGCGATTCTTATGGGTGGACGTGTCGCTGAAGAGCTTGTTTTCAAACATGTCACAACAGGAGCCGGTAATGATCTGGAACGTGCAACGGATCTTGCCCGCAAGATGGTATGCGAGTGGGGTATGAGCGAGAAGTTGGGTCCTTTGACCTTTGGCCAAAAGGAAGATTCAGTGTTTCTCGGGCGAGACTTTGCTTCGAAGCGGGATGTCAGTGATCAGGTGGCGCTTGAAATCGACCTTGAGATCAAGCGATTCGTCACGGAAAATTATGAACGTGCGAAACGTGTACTGACTGAACAGATGACGAGTCTGAAGGCTGTGGCAGAGGCACTACTTGAAAAAGAAGTGCTTGACGCACCAGAAATTGATCAGATTCTGTTGCAATCCTCCTCTCAAACAGTTCCAGCCTAAGTATCGTGCCAACGCTCGTTTGCGTTGGCACCGTTGCACCCGTTGTGCTGTATATCTGGTTTGCACTCTGTCTAATTCTCCAAAGGAACCGGAATGACGGTTTGCATGCTGCTTTCATTGGTGGAATAGATTGGATCGAGTCTCACCTCAGGCCCTCACGGGGCAACCGTGGTTCTCTACTAAAGGGCGAGAAATTCATTGCAACCGGCGTCCACTTGTTATGGGCGTCGTGAATGTCACGACTGATTCTTTCTATGATGGTGGGCGCTATGTCGAGTCTGAACGAGCCATTGCCCACGCACTGGAACTTGTTGAGCAGGGGGCGGACATCATCGATCTCGGGGGAGAGTCCACTCGGCCAGGCGCCTGTTCTGTTAGTGAACAGGATGAACTGGCTCGCGTTATCCCAGTTGTGAAGGGTCTGGCCCATCGTGTGTCGGTCCCAATCTCGATCGATACCAGCAAGTCGCGAGTCGCTGAAGTTGCCCTGGATTGTGGAGCCTCGATCATCAACGACGTGAGTGCACTGCGGCAAGATCCTGCCATGGCGTCGGTCATTGCCCGCTTCGATGCGGCAGTTGTTCTGATGCACATGCAAGGGACTCCGCAAACGATGCAACAATCACCACAGTATTCCGACGTGGTCGGCGAAGTGGTATGCTTTCTTGAGGGACGTGTGCAAATGGCTCTCTGTGCAGGGATTGCCGGAACGAACATCGTGATTGATCCAGGCTTTGGTTTTGGTAAGCTGATGAATCATAACCTTGACCTTCTTGATGGGTTATCTGCTATCGCGGCATTGAACCGCCCCGTATTGGTTGGTCTGTCACGAAAGGCGTTTATTGGGAACGTGGTTGAACGGCCTGTTGAACATCGAGAATGGGGAACTGCAGCGGCGGTGGCACTGGCAGTTGATCGCGGTGCTCACATTCTGCGTGTCCATGATGTTGCCATGATGATTGACGTAGTCAAGATGGCTGCGGCGCTGAATCCACGCTGGTCGTCTTGCAGACAGGAGCATGATGCGTAAATTATTTGGAACCGATGGTGTCCGAGGGGTCGCCAATCTCGATCCCATGACTAGTGAAATGGCGATGCAGCTCGGACGGGCCGCCGCACATATCTTTATGCGACGAGCGGGCCGTCATCAGATCGTCATCGGTAAAGATACCCGTATTTCTGGCTATATGCTGGAGTCTGCGTTGATGGCGGGAATTTGCTCGATGGGGGTGGATGTGCTGTTAGTCGGACCGATGCCCACGCCGGCGATCGCGTTCTTGACCAGGAGTCTACGGGCTGATGCAGGGGTGGTCATTTCGGCGTCACACAATCCTTACCAGGACAATGGAATTAAATTCTTTTCAAACAACGGATTTAAGCTTCCAGACGATGTGGAAGCGCGTATTGAAGAACTGATCGTGTCGGATGAGATCAGCCACCTTCGTCCAACGGCAGACCTCATCGGCAAAGCCTACCGTATCGACGATGCAGAGGGGCGCTATATTGAATTTGCAAAACGGTCGTTACCCAAGGACTTGGATTTCCAGGGGATCAAGCTGGTTGTCGATTGCGCGAATGGTGCGGCATACAAGGTAGCTCCGACGGTCCTCAGAGAATTGGGAGCTACGGTTGAAGTCATCGCCAATAAACCGGACGGGATGAATATCAACGCTGGGTGTGGCGCCGTTCATCCTGGGCTTCTTCAGGAGGAAGTGCTCCGCCACAAAGCCGATCTCGGAATTGCCTTGGATGGCGACGCTGATCGAGCAGTATTTGTCTGCGAACAAGGCAAGATTATTGATGGAGACCATGTCATGGCAGCTTTGGGCCTGGATCTTCATCGAAACGGACTCCTATCCAAGCAGACCTTGGTCGGAACTGTGATGAGCAACTTTGGACTGGAGCTATCAATGCTGAAAGCGGGCGTTAAGCTGATTCGGACGCCCGTCGGTGATCGATATCTACTCGAACGAATGTTGGCGGAGGGCTATAACTTTGGAGGAGAGCAATCGGGACATTTCATATTCCTTGACCATAATACGACCGGAGATGGTCTGATCTCAGCTCTGCAGATATTGTCATTGGTAAAGCGAACCAAGAAGCCGCTCTCTGAGTTAGCTCAGGCGATGACGGCTGTACCGCAAGTGTTGGTGAATGTGCAAGTTACGAAGAAGCCGCGATTGGAATCGATTCCAGACATTGAATGCGCCATACAAGAGAGCGAACGTCGCTTGAACGGGTGTGGGCGGGTTCTCATCAGATATTCCGGGACAGAGCCGCTGTTGCGGATCATGGTGGAAGGAGAACAGTCCACCATGGTCAAGGAAGTGGCTGAGGATCTTGCCAGGGTCGTGCGAAAGCATATCGGCTGAGTCTTCCCTCCTCCCCAGGATATGAGGGAACCGCATGCTCCCGTCCCTCGCGGCAGTGTTTGTCCTCGGTCTTCTGTGCGGGTCACAGCTCTCCTTTTTCCCGCTCTCCGTCATCGTGCTGTTGGC
>CAKKRK010000175.1 GCA_919902665.1 Nitrospiraceae bacterium | reverse complement strand
CCTCTTAGCATATCTCCCATGAATGCGGGAGAGGGTTTGTCAACAGCCTGCTAGACCTCCTGCATTCACGCAAGGCCTGTACCGCAGTCGTTAAAAATATATCTTTTCTTATTTTCCAGCTACCTACGCAGTAGCAGGACGATAGACACTAGAGGATGGCAAGAGCACACTGTATCGGAAAATTCGACCGTCGTATCGAAAGAGATACGGGGTTGCTCTCGCCGTTGACTCGCGGCGCAGAATAGTTCTCAAGCGTGCCTGCCTCATTCAACCCTCACGCCTCTTGAAGTCAGGGAGCCGTCTTCACAGAGAGAACTTGTTCGGCTTGCACAAGCGCATCCCGCAAGGCCTTCAGCCCTGTATCGGCTTTCCTCGATTTCGGGAGACTGTTCACAAAGCGAGACGCTGCCTTCGTCAAGGTTTGCAACGTGTCTCGCATATCGCCCACTTCGCTCAATTCCCCAGATGCTGCCGCGCGAGCCATCGCCAGCCGTCTTCGAGGACCGATATACGGTTGAGGAGCGATTGGATTGTCTTTTTCAAGTTCTGGCCGTCTGAATATCATGATGTCTTCTCCCTGGTACGATCAGAAAAAACAGGAAACGCACGTTGTCTCGTATGGTACGCCTCCGAGCCACGCAAGAACAAAGCTGAGGACGGGTTCAATGATCTACTAGAATTTGCAGGCGTCCTCCTTGATCTCTGGGCCAGGGATCGGATGTTGGCGAACCCGCTGCACATAGTTGCGGCAGTCCATCTCGGCCCCTTCCTTCGATGCCTTGCCTTCGTGAACTACCCGTCGCCATTGGATAATCCGATCAGCGAAAGGATCGTATCGACAGACATCCTTGCCGGAAAACTGCCCAGCCAGTTGCTGACACTTGGTTACCCAGAGATCCGGGGTCAATGCACCGCTCTCCACGGATCTGGTGAGTTCATAAAGTTTATCGGCAAACGATCCGAATTCGCAGACGGCAGGATCTACCGGCGGTGGCGCCGCATGATTCCGATCGGCCGTATTCAGCATCTGCCGACAACTTGTTTCACCGGCCTCTTTGGAAATCAGTCCCTTTTCGATCTGCTGCTTGGTTTCCGTCCGTCGTTCATCGAACTCGGATTTGGATAGAAATGCCGGGGCTCCAACCAATATAGCCGTCGTCGTTGGGCATCCAGCCAGAACGAAGGGTAAGAGGCCAATAAGCAGTCGTCGCATTGGTCACTTCAATCTCACGATAAACAGAATAACAGCCATAACTTTTGTGTGCGCTCATACAGACCGCGTCTATCCAGCACAGGATCTCACCGTCTCCCCGTCTTCAACTTTGCGTAATGAGTGCAGCCTTTTGGCTCTCTGAGATCGCATGCTTTCCCATAATACTTGAGCGCTTCGGCATCGTCCGGTTTAATACCTCGTCCGACTTGATACACCATGCCGAGATGGATACAACCCTTTGCTTCTCCAGCATCACAGGCCTTCTTGTACAGTGCGGCAGCTCGAATATCGTCCTGCTTGATCCCAGTCCCTTGGGCATACATCACACCGAGATTGGAGCAGCCCCTCAGGCTCCCCCCGTCACAAGCCTTCCGATAGAGATCGGCAGCTTGAAAATGATCCGTTTGGACCCCGCTCCCCTCCGCATACATCACACCAAGGTTGTAACAGCCCCTCGCATTCCCCCCGTCGCAGGCCTTCCGGTAGAAGCCAGCGGCTTGCACGTCGTCCTGTGGGACCCCAACTCCCTCGGCATACATCACGCCAAGGTTATAGCAACCCTTCGTACTTCCCCCGTCACAGGCTTTCCGAGAGAAAGCAGCGGCTTGCACGTCATCCTGAGAGACCCCAGCTCCCTCCGCATACATCACGCCAAGGTTATAGCAGCCCTTCGCATTCCCTCCCTCACAGGCCTGTCTATAGAAGTCGGCCGCCTGGGCTTCATCCTGCTGACCCCCGGTTCCCTCGGCATACATCACACCAAGGTTGGAGCAACCCTTCATACTCCCACCATCACACGCGATCCTTGAAAAGGCGACGGCTTGAGCCTCATCCTGTGGGACCCCGATTCCCTCGGCGTATATCACACCGAGGTTGGAGCAGCCACCCACATCGCCACCATCACAGGCTTTCTTGAAAGCGGTAGCAGCTCGAACGTCATCTTGCTTCACCCCCTCACCTTTCAGATACAACAGTCCGAGAGTGTTGCATGCTGTCGCCGTGCCTTTCTCACACACGGCTTTTATCTGCTGCGGCTGATCGGCTGCCTCCGAAGATCTCATCCCTGCTGAGACTACCGCCGCGAAAACAATGATTGCGTGAAGTAGGGAACGAACCATCATTGGGTCACCTCCGAAGATGCGAAAAACTTGAGCGGGGCGCAGTCTAGCGAGACAGGCGATGAGATTCAAGACGGGGCAATCGAGCCTCTCTACACATCACTGGTTGCCGGGATTCGGTGTTCACGTCGCGAACACCTACACCCTGCACACCCCGTTGCAAAGCGAATTACGAAGGCGATAGGATCTCCTTCCATTTTTTCTATATCGTTGATGAAGCGGGAAAAGCGCCGACTTCAGTTCGGTCAATTGAGGCACTTCTGCCTATGCCTCGCGAGCGGACGTCATGGGCACATGAGTGTCGCGCAATCCGTTGGTGGAGCGAGAATTCGCTCTGAATCCTGCACCGTCTCTATTGGTGAGTGAGCCATGATCATCAAGTTATCCGCCATTGCCTCTGTATCCATCGTCTTATTCTGCGGAACCGTCCCGATTGCGAGGGCCGCCGAAGATTCAGGTGGCCAGTCGTCGCAAGACGAATTGAGTTCGACGAAGGCCCAGCTTCAACAGGCCAAGCAAAAAATCGATGAGCTCGAACGGCAGCTCAAGCAACGGATCGGCGAGCTCGTGCTCCAGCTCCATGCGAAGGAAAATGAGATCGCAACCCAGATCACCAACGCCCATGCGAATTCCAAGCAGCTTCGAGAAGATCTTGCGTCACGCACCGAAGAACTCAACCAAGCCAAGCGCCGTGTTGCGGATCTCGAACAACAGATCGCCACGTCGGGGAAAGGGCAGGAGCTGGCGCAGGCAAAACGGCGCGTCGCCGAAGCCGAACAACAGGTCGCGAGGAAAGAGCAGGAACTCGCCCAAGCCAAACGCCGTGTCGCCGAAGTCGAACAACAGCTGGCAGCTGTGGCCAAAGAGCAGGACCTGGCTCAACCCAAGCGCCGCGCGGCCGAAGTCGATCAGCTGACGGCGGGAAAAGAGCAAGAACTGATGCAGGCGAAACGGCGCGCCGCCGAAGCCGAACAACAGTTGGCAGGGAAGGAGCAAGAGCTAGCCCAGGCCAAACGCCGTGTCACTGACGTTGAGCAACAACTGATAGGGAAGGAGCAGGAACTGGCCCAGGCCAAGCGTCGCGCCGGTGAAGCGGAACAGCAGTTGGCGGGAAAAGAACAGGAATTGGCCCAAGCCAAACGTCGCGTAACCGAAGCAGACCAGCAGACCGCAGGGAAGGAGCAGGAACTGGCCCAATCCAAGCGTCGCGCCGGTGAAGTGGAACAGCAGATAGCAAAGAAAGAGCAAGAACTGGCGCAGGTCAAGGAGGAGATCAAGCACGTCACGCAAAAGCTGGCCGATCTCAACCCCCAACTCCTGGCGAAGGATGCAGAACTCGTGCGCGCAAAGCAATTGCTGGTGGAGGTTGAACTCAATGCATCCAAACCAGCCCCGCCAACTGCCGCGCAGGAGGAGAGCCCACCCTCCCTTTCTCTATTTCCTATCGATCACAGCCTATCCTTGAGCACCTCGACCGGACCCGACCCTGAAGGGACAGATGATGGCGAAGGCTTCTCATCAAATGGTGATCTCGGCAAAATCAGCGAAAGCCTGGCGAATCTCTTGCAGCCTGAACTCAAGAAAGGCAGTGCGACCTTGAGGCAGCGAGGAAATCGATTGACCCTCGCCTTGGCCACCAGTGAGTTATTCTCCACCGGTGACGCGACGGTCACCCTCGGAGGGGCCTCATTGCTCGAACGAGTCGTCGTCGTCTTGCATGGATTCCGTTACCAGAGTATCGAGGTCGCTGGACATACCGACAACACGCCACTCCGGAACGATCCTCGAAAGGGCTTTCGGGACAATCTCGAACTCTCCCGAACACGGGCCGAACATATCAGCCAGGTCCTCATCAACGGAGGACTTGAAGCCGACCGAGTCAAAGCCGCGGGGTATGCGGATAGCAAACCAATCGCGACGAATGAGACGGACAAAGGCCGGAGTAAGAACCGGCGCATGGAAATCGTGATGACCCAGACAGCGGAATCAGGAATCGCCGTGGGTGAAGGGAAGACGCAAATCGGCAAGAAACCACAAGATGGACCACACAAGCGGTGATCTACCATCGATCGAGCCGCAGGCTCAGGAATTCGTCCGGTGTCTGAGCGGATCCAAGCTTCACAGGATTGTTCACCACCTCACTCGAACGATAGTTCCGATGCCCCCTTCGGAAAACTCCGCCCAAAGGCATTCTGAGCACATATGAAGTGCAAGCACTCCGGGACTGGCATACCACACCTTTGGCAGGCATCATCTGTCTCAACAAACAGGGGACAGAGCCCTGAGCCCTGCCCCCTGAGCCACTCCACTGAAATCACGACGAATGAGTCAAATTGTACTGTTGCTGCGGGCTTCGGGTGTCCCGACATGAACTCCTAGTGACCAGCTGCTCTCCGGATACAACTTACCTTAGAGCCGACTCCGCAGCCGCTCATACCCCTTCTTCAATTCTTCAATTGCCTGATTCAGTGCATCACCCACGGACACCGCTGTTTTCCCTACTTCCTCTCGTGCGGCTTCCAGCTTAGGCTTCGTTTCCTCCCACTGCTTCTCCAGACGAGCCCATTCGTCCTTCGCCTCTGCCTTCGCAAGGTGCAACTGCACTTGCAGCTCATCGCGCTGTTGCTTGAAATGCTCTAACGCGTTCGTGATCTGCTCTTTGACGTCTGCCATGAGATGTGCTCCTTTGTGAAAGGTGGACGTACACCGCTGTGACTTCTGTGGTGCTCGCAGTCGAGAAAGAAGTCTTATCGGACATGAGATCCCACAGTGAAATGAATGGGAGCGCGCTCCAAGGATGTTGATGCCAGGATATGACGGCTAGTTTATCGCGTGGAGGTACATAGAACTAGCCCCAACCTCAACCTTTACTCAGGTACCCGATGCATTCCCAGTGACAAGGCATCGCGCTTGATGCTTCACCGTGATAGAAACAAAGCAGGTTACGCGACGCTAGAGGCGCCTACCCCTTTTTATTTCTGCCTCAAAAACCACTCCTTTTCAAACCGCCTCATTGACAGAAGCGCGTATGAAAGTGCAACATATGGCTCCTGTTGATCTATAAAAGCGCGCGTCTGACAGCGTGACTGCCTGATTCAATACGCCTCGTGGTTCACCAAGGATGCGTGCAGGAAATACGATAAAGAAAACGTTCAGCACCCTCTTACATCTTACAGAATTAAGGAGGCTCGAATCATGGCACTGCTGATTACCGACGAATGTATCAACTGTGGCGCCTGCTTACCGGAATGCCCGAACGAGGCCATCTTCGAAACGCGCAGCGGCGCGGAAGAAAAGGGGCTCCATGTCGGTGACGGCCAGGGCGTGGGGGATAATATTTACATCATCGCGCATGATCGATGCACCGAGTGCGTCGGCCATTTTGACGAACCCCAATGTGCGGCTGTCTGTCCGGTCGATAATTGTTGTATTTCTGATCCGTTGTATCCCGAAGGGACCGATGTCCTCCTGGAACGAGCGAAGACCCTCAATCCTGACAAGGCGATCGATCCAGCAAAGGTGTGGAGCGGCGTGCGGAACTGACCCTATCCACTTTGAGATTCCGTGCCATGTGAACATGCTGAGAACGCGCCGGCACAGTCACCTGTGCCGGCGGCCTAACCGAAACGATGGGTCATGGCTGAGAAGGGTCCACGATTTCTGACCAATGCCACCGTCATTAAGGTACTCGCGAAAGTCTTTGCATTCCAAGCCATCGAGATTAACCTCTTGCGTGCCCATGCGGGAATATCCGATGCGAATTGGAAAAGCCTGAAACGGGACGCGTTTAAGAAAACCTACGCCAAGCAACGCGCGTTTTATGAAGATCGCTTGACGGGCGCGTTTGCGCTGGAGCACATTTCCCAGTCCGAACGGGAGACCAGACTGCTCGAACTCTGGCTCAAACAGAGCGAGGAGTCCCCCAAAGACGAACCATAAGCCAAACTTCCCAGAACACACCCCCATCATGGAGTTCCCGTTTCCCAGAAGCCCAGGAGCACGTAAGCGAGCACTTGTGCTCATCTCGCATATTGGAAGGTCTCACCACTGGAGAACAGCCATGAGCACGAATCGCTTTCTATGGATGCAGGTCGGGCGGGTACTTCTTGTCGGAGCTGCCTTTTGCACGCTATTGGCCCTGACAGAGGAATCAGTACAGGCTCATGGTGCGGACCTATCCGAGCCGAGTCCATCGCACTCAATCCCATCCAGCTCATCAAGTCTATCCAGTCCCGAGGCAGCCCAGCTCCAAGCAGCCAGCTGGGCACTGACTATTCCCTATGGTGCTGCGAAAATGGTCTATGCGATCGGCGGAGGCATTGTGGGCGGCTTCGCGTGGGCAGTGACGGGAGGAAATATGGCGGTAGCAAAGTCCGTCTGGGTTCCTTCGATGACAGGCGACTACATCGTCCAACCGCAGCATCTCACCAGAGAGAAGCACCTCTACTTCGTGGGTGTGTCGTCAGAGTCCAGGCAACCCTGACCCAGCCCCTCGAATCACACTGATTCAGCGATACCCGTATGCCGACCGGTCTGAAGAAATTGGGCCTGCCCCTCAAGTCATGGCTTACTGGCATGCGCAGAGCAAAACGCGACCTCAATTCCTGTGTTGTGTGGAAGAGTTGGAACGCAGATGCCTGTTGCCGAAGAGTGGCCAGCTGACTACACTAGATTATCCGTCCAAACAGGGGTGACCCGATCGCCCCCCTACGAGGCCGCGTCATGGGACCTGCTCTGGTTTTCCTCTTCACCCTGATCACGGGATGTGCCGGATCCGGCCTCGAGCATGGGATTGATCCCGAATCCAGAACCGATACCGATTCCGACCAAACGGGCACTGTGTGGACAGAGAAGCGCAAGGCACTGTATCAGCAGGCCAGCGAGGGTCTACGACAGTCTCGTGAACGGTATATCGCAACTACTCGCCCAGTCCTTGAGCGCAAGTTTCGACACGAACACCCCGAGTTAACCGATACGGAAGTCGAGACACTAGTCGATGAGGCGCTGGCGAACGGATACCGCCACGAGGCGGAACCACGACCAGAGGGTCCGGCCAGGCTCCCTCCGCAGCGTCCAATAAACTGTATGCCTTCCCCAGGGGGCTGGCCTTCCTCTCCGAATTGCTATTAGGGAGCGCGGCACGCACAAGATTGTACAGCTTCGAGTACTCTCAGGTATCCCGAGTGGTCGGGCCACGTTCAAGGTCCTCTATAAACAGTCGTAGAAGATGTTACAATGGTGCGCCAAGATTAACCGTGACAGCGTACCCGCTTGAAGGTTTCAGATTCAGTCAGCCCTGATGATGGGGATTGAACGATGAGCCTGGTGACCTTTCGCTTCCGCCAATCCCAAGCCGTAGACTTTTATTGGAACCTGGAGCTGGCCAAGCGAGGATCGCTCCGCGAATTTAAGGTACATCCCAACATCACCATTTATGAGTCGGCGTTTGACCTCTTCAACCCGATTCACGTAGGACACGCTTTGTCCCTGGCCAAAGCCTTGGTGCTCGACAAGCGAGCCGAGGTCCTCTCGGGAAACACGTCGTTGCCCATGACAACCGTCCGTGATGTCTTGCAGTGCTATCAGCAATCGATGCAGGTCGAGGACTATCATGCGCATTGTTGGTTCAAGATCCGGCTCACCTTTGATCTGGCCGTGACACGAGTTGAAGTAGGGTCTGACGACTCGGGAAAGTCGTTCGTGTTTCCGTGTCGATGCGCGGCCACACACGCGTATGGCATTCACTATGAGCACCCCGGAACGATCTATGCTCAACTGGACTCGGCCTTGTGGCGTGCCGGTACACGGTGGTGTCCGCGGCTCGAAGATCTCTCAGAAATAAAACTCGTGAACGTGGAGTTGCAAACTAAACGATGAAGAGCCTCCAGCCGCAATAGAGGTCAGAGTGTAGTTTCAGTAATGCGATCAGCCTGTTTCGAACGCCCTCACGTTTCCATTTTTAGCCGCCCGCCGACTCGGTTGCCAATTTCTTCTTTGGAAGGCGTCATTCCCTACCACTAGCCCCTGCTGTACAAACTTATGCAAGACGCCAGACGAGACGGGCGTGCGGAGCGCCGAGAAGCCGAGGCATACTTAAAACAGTATGTTGAGGTTACGAGGGGCGAGCCCGCCTGCTGGCCGCGCAAAGCATGCGGCCACGCTTGTCGCAGCGGCGTATCGGCGATTGCAGTAGAAACTGCTCATGAATAATGCAGGCTAGAGAAACCGGACGTTCTTGACCGCGGCCGCCACTACGAACGTTCGCGTATTGTTGGATTTGTCGTCGGCGGGAAAGAGAAAGAATCCAGGGCGTTGGGCATCATATCCCGTAGTCGTACCGACCAAGACTTCCCCATCTTTGAACGTCACTTCGATTTTCTTCCCGGAGAGGGCCTTCCCGGCCACAAACG
>CAKKRK010000174.1 GCA_919902665.1 Nitrospiraceae bacterium | reverse complement strand
AAGGTGAACTGAAAGAGAAGTGGGGTAAGTTTACGGACAATGATCTCCAGGAGATTGGAGGGAACTACGACAGATTTGTCGCCAAAGCTCAGGAACGGTATGGCGATAAAAAGCGTGAGCTGATGAAGTGGGCGGATCATTGGTACCACAAGGCTCCGTCGGCCAAGACGGGGAAAAAGATTCAGTGACCGGAATCGATCCATGTGAGACATCTCACATGCAATTCACAGGTATAAACGCGGCAACGAAAGGAGGTGTGCGATGAGCAAAGAAAGAGTTTCACGGCAAGCGACGTCGACCATGTCGGTAGGCACGCCAAGGACCAGTTCAATCGGTGAGAAGGCTGGTCTTTCTAGGCAGACATTGGAGGGAGCTCTGCCGCACGACCGCGTTGCGCAGCTGGCCTACGACTTATATGAACAACGGGGCCGGCAAGAAGGCCGGGCCTTGGAGGACTGGCTGAATGCGGAACTGCAACTGGTTAGCGTGTTAGGTCAATCATGACAGAAACCCGTGAGTATGAAACTTTCATTTCCATGACAACAAGGAGATAAGGCCATGAACACAATCTTACGCTGGGATCCGATGAGCAGAACTCGATGGAATCCTTTCAAGGATCAGGATGAATTGGAAAGCCGCTTGGCGACGCTGTTTGCCGGTCGGGAGGCGACGAGCAACGGCGGAAAGGAAGCCCTGACGGTGACCCAATGGTCGCCGCTGGTGGACATTATGGAAGATGAGAAGGAATACCTCATCAAGGCGGAATTGCCGGACATCAAGAAAGAGGACGTGCGTCTCACGGTCGAGAACGATGTTCTGGCGATTTCCGGCGAGCGGAAATTCGAGAAGGAAGAAAAGAGCAAAAAGTATCACCGGGTCGAACGCGCCTACGGGAGCTTCGTGCGCAGTTTCTCACTTCCGGAGGATGCGGATGGGAGTAAGGTGGCCGCGGACTTTAACGACGGGATGCTTCGGGTGCATCTCCCGAAATCTGTGAAGACAAAGCCGAAAGCCATTGAGATCCAGGTTGGCTAGTGTTGCGTTGATCGAGGGATGGGGCATCAGGCAAGGCGTTCTGACGCCTACGCGATGATGGAGTCTTCCTGATGCTCCGCGCACACCTTGTACTTCCCCTGCTTAGGACCAGCTCCCTATCGCCGTCTTCTGCTGTTGGGTGGCGATAATACGACTGATGCGCATTTGTATCTTCCCATAAACGTTCTTGGCTCGATCAAGAGGCATAGACATGGTTAGCATCCTCATAACGTTCGCGTTCATGGCACTCATGCTCCTGGTCGTTGGTTTCATCTCTTACGCGAATAGCGAGTGACCAGCTGCCGCACAGTGGATCGGGACATTCCCGTTTCGTGCCTCAGCCCGGGCTCTCGTGAAGTATCGACACCTGCAGACGCGATGTGCGTCCTGACTCCTCCCTGCGCGTATGATTTCTCGGTCCCCGCCGCTTCAACGCCGGCAAGCTTTTCCAATGCCGAGTTCGTTGGCAATGCCCGACGGGGGTGAGTTTTTGCGATTAGTTCAGGCGAAGACTATCGCGGGGAGAGGCAGAGGACTTCTCGGCAAACGCCCGCAACTCATGAAAGGAGGAAACACGCCATGACACCAGAACAGCAAATGGTGAAGATGACAACCGCCATCAGGCAAACCATCAACGTCATGGGAGAGCGGTTCGGATCGACAGCAACGGATGTTGCAAGGGCTGAATGCCTCGATACAGGCGTCACCCGAACCGAGCTCTTAGGATGTACCGTGAAAGGCAGTCATGAATAAGTGGCGTGATTTCCGGCGTGATATGGCAACCGAACTGTTCTTGTGTGCGTATATGATCGCATGGGGCGGGGTTCTGCTGGTGACTCATATGCTGACAACATAACCACACGCCAATCCGGTGTGCCATTATGCGGGGACTTTCTTGGTCGGGGGCTGAAAATGTAGCGGATCTCTGAGGCTCTGAAGCTCGCGGTAATAGTAGAGTGGGGTCGGTCGTTTGTTCTCGAAGGTGAGTGTACGCAGAAACAGGAGTTCCTCTTCGCTCACATCCCCACTCAGCAAGGGGTCTTGGAGAAAGTCCTTCAGCCCAGGCTCCTCGCCTGACGTCTTGTCCGGTCCTCGTTCCATAAACTCGAACGTCTTATGGTGTCCCGGTGCCACTCGACGGTTCAGAACAATCTCAATACAAAAGGTGGCAAGGTCGATATCCCAGGATTCGAGCAAGGGGTTGAGGAACGCAATGCAGTTCTCGTTCGAGAGATCGAAGATCGTCGTATCTAAGAACTCCAGCACGGTGACGCGCATCTGTGGGTAGCTTTTCTTGCTCAGCCGAGCCACCTTGCGCATCCATGTCGGATTGTCGAGTTCCTGCCGAGCGACACTTTTGACGACACCCAGCAGCTTCTGTGTGACGAACCGCTCGAGTTCGCCTCGGCGTTCATGTCCTATGTACTGAAGCATTCAATCCGAGTCCAAGAGGATTTGGTGGATCAACTGTTTAATTCCAGCGAGAAGCGGCTGGCGCGGGCGCTGCTGTTGTTGGCCCACTTTGGGAAGGAAGGCAAGCCGGAGACGGTCATTGCGAAGATCAGTCAGGAAACCTTGGCCGAAATGGTCGGCACCACCCGCTCGCGCGTCAGTTTCTTTATGAATAAGTTCCGCAAGCTCGGGTTCATTGATTACAAAGGCGGGTCGCGCCGGAATGGCGGATTGCACGTGCATAGTTCTCTCCTCAATGTCGTCCTGCACGACTAGGGTCTCCATCTAATTCTGTTGCTTTGATTCAGTCACGCGACACTGGGATACGTTCGGCCTCGCCTTCATTTTGCAATTTGTCCCTACTGAGCAATTGTGAACAGACTGCGGTCGGCTACTCCCGTATGGTTACCCCTAGCCGAGATTATTCATGACTGATGGTCAGCGGGGCAGCGGCCGCCATTCTG
>CAKKRK010000173.1 GCA_919902665.1 Nitrospiraceae bacterium | reverse complement strand
CATAAACACCTCCTCAATCAAAGGTGTTGCGTCGACCGGTTGAATCCGCCCTGGCACCCTTGATCGGTGTGGAAGATCTCGGGGCTGCCATCCTGTGTGATCGTCTCCCGCATTGCGTCGAGGCAGAAGTCCGTGGTCAACGCATTGAAGACTCGCCACGCCGACATTCTGCGCAAAGCCCCGACGCATGGGAAGGTAGGGGCAGTTTCAAATTCTATGTGCAGCGTGAGAAAGATGGCGCAGGTGCGCATGACTTCCTGAGGCGTCGCAAAGCCGAGGCATGTTTTCGGGCGTTATGTTCAAGCGATGGACGGTGGCGTTCAACTCGCGCTGGATATACCCGGACCAGTCTGTCTCCTTGGGCAGGTACTGGCGCAGCTGGCCAGTGGTATTCTCGTTGGTCCCGCGAAGTCACTACTCATGTCTGGCCACAAGACTTGGTGTGGGGTTAGGGAGTTTGGGAGGTGACGGAGGGCATGGGAGTCGTCAAGGCCTCGTTCCCTAGATCCCGTATCAAACGTTGAAACTCTGGATCGTTCCGAAGCAGGTGCGATCCCGCCAGCAGCAGATGATCGACTTCCTCGTCGGTCAGTGCCAGGTTGGTGGCGATATTCATCAGACGCGCTTCTTCCTCCGAATCCGTTACTTCGGTCAGACTAGCGTTGATGAAGTAGATATCCGCGTCGGGCGCGAAGACACTGGACATACCTGTCGGTCGTTGCTGCAATTGGACGCGCCATTGTTGAATGGCTCGATGCATGAGTTGCAGGGTGTCCATGGAGTAACGATTGATGGGCATATCGATCAGGGCTCGGCTTACCCGCGAGAGGCCTGGAATCTCGTTGAGTGTATATTGATTGAGGTCCGGCGCCGTCTCTGCACTCACCATAAGATAGACCAGTTTGTTAATCTTCTTGGCGCCGAGCATCTGAAACGTCGATTCCAGATCTCCCACGAGCGCGGTGGTTTCCAAAATACTGCGCATGCCGACGTTGTCGGATAGGCCGCCGTCCAGCAAATGGATATAGGGGCGTTTCTTGGCGCCAAGATAGGAGCGGAGTTCGTTCGCCCGCTGTCTGCCCCATGCGGTGGGCCGCTCTTCCACCAATCGGGCCGGCGGTTGAAACCCGCATTGGCCGGCATAGTTGGTCATCGAAATCGGGCTGAGAAGGAGTGGCAGCGCGCTGGTGGAGGCGGCGGCAACCGACAGGGGCAATTGGCTCAAGTCGGAGCAGATCACGTCGAATTGCCGTTGGTTGAATTCGAACCGGGAAAGGGAGGCCATGTCGGAGGCATGCAGATTGATGAGTGGGCGCTGATGTCTGGCGACGAGATCGCCGAAGGTATGGCCGTCGAACAGGGCCTCGTCCAACAACTCAGCAAAGATATGGGCGCGACCAAAATAGGGAGACCAGAGTCGGAGCCAATTGGAGGGCGACCGGAAGATTCGTGAGCGGA
>CAKKRK010000172.1 GCA_919902665.1 Nitrospiraceae bacterium | reverse complement strand
CCAGCCCACCCAAGAGAATCGGTTCAAACATCTCGTTTGTCAACACACTGCTAGTTGCGTCTATGTCTGATCCTCAACTGTAAGGAGGAGTGTGATCATGGCTGATGCATTTTTCACCATGAATGGCAACGTACGGGCGATCGGATCCATCCGCCGTGGGGCGAGCGGCCAACCGCAGTCACTGGAGGCTTCGATCCCGGACGGAGATACAGCCGGGATTCATATCGAAGGGAGTGGTTCGGTCCGTTTTCTTGGAGTGGATACGCCCGAGAAGAATTTCTCACTCGCCGGTTCCTCCGTACAGCGCCGTCTCGATTCGGCAGAATGGGAAGCCTATCTGACCGATCCATTCCTGCCGCAGTTCGGACCCTTTGATCTCGATACCGATCTCGCGAACCATCTTCGCACCCGTATTGGAGTCGGTGCCGGGATCAACCATCGCGTCCACGGCGACTTTGCCGAACGAGTACTGATTGGGCTGATTCAAGCCGACATGAACGCACTGGGGCAGATCCCCAGTACATTTGGGTACTTTCTGTCCTTCTCCTTCGAGGTCTTCGATTCCTTTGGGCGGTTCTTGGCATTTATCAACCGGAATCAGCCGACTGGAAACAGTCCTGGACCGCGTCCCCCGAGTTACAACGAACGAATGCTCGAACAGGGGGCAGCCATGCCGTTCTTTGTGTGGCCGAATATTGATCCGTTCCGCGAATCCCCGTCGATTCTTGACGCGGTCATCGCTCCCGGTACTGCGAGTCAGGTCGCTGGGACAACCCCAGGGTTGCGCCGCGCGCGTGAGTTGGTTCGACAAGCTCGTGCGAAAGGAATCGGCCTCTTCAATCCATCTGCCCCCCTTCGCTTCGAGGCGTTTGAGGTGCGCTACCTCGGGCGACGCGAAGCACCCAATCGTGCGGTCATCGACTTGAGTCGGAATGACAATGTCATGCTACAACCGCAGCACTATTTCCGTATTCCTCATGCGGAAGATCGGCTGTTTATTCCTCCGACCTTCGTGCCATTGTTTGTGTCGCGTGGGTGGCGTCTTGAAGGTTGGGCGTAATTAGCGCGGTCTGGGGAAAGGTGCGTGGTTGCCATAGATTCTGATCAGAATTACGCCAAGCCGATTGCTCCGTTTGAATCGATTTGGATACAGTTCGCTATCCATAATGATACAGACCTGCCGACTCGCTCTTTCTCTTATTCGCATGCGCGTCATAAGCCTCTGTATAGCCAGGAAGTCCTGTGAGCATCCTAACGGGTATGAGGCTTGCTGTTACTACCAACAGTAACAGCAAGCCAGTTTATGCTGGTGACTGGAGGACGAGGCGAATTCGCCAGGGGAAAGATGAGGAGGTGTCGCATGTCAGCAAAAAACATCGTGCTCTGTTCGGATGGAACAGGTAATACCGCCATCAAGGCGCGAGGGACCAACGTCTTCAAACTCTATGAGGCGGTTGACATCCAGGGGCATAAGCACGACCCGACCTTGAAACCGCAAGTGGCCTTCTATGATGCTGGAGTCGGTACGTCACGGCTCACCCCGCTCAAGTTGCTTACTGGAGCGTTCGGTATCGGGTTTAGCAAAAATGTCAGGGACCTCTACACCGAGCTGGTCCATGTCTACGAGCCGGGCGACCACATCTATCTCTTCGGCTTCAGTCGGGGAGCCTATACTGTCCGAGCGCTGTCGGGTCTCATTCAGTACTGTGGGATCGTCGATATTAAGCAGGTTGGGTACGAATCGCTCAAGAAATGTGTTGGGAATTGTTGGACGGCATTTCGGCAGGAAGCGTTCAAGCGTGTGTCGGAGAGTCAGCGGCGTGAGGGTCAGCCGGCTGCCGATTATAGTCGGGAAGATCGAGAACGGCGGGAGCGGTTCTGCGCCGTCATTGACGATGTCCACATGCCGGATGGCGCAGTCACGATTGATTTTGTCGGCGTGTGGGATACAGTCGGAGCAGTCGGAATGCCGTTTGAAGAACTCCGTGAGCTATTGAATTGGATCTACCCCATGCGGTTTTCCGAACTGACTCCCAGTAGCCGGATTACACGGGCGTGCCATGCCCTGTCGATCGATGACGACCGTCGAACCTTCCATCCAGAATTGTGGAACGAGAAGGGCATTCGTGCGACGCAAGTCGATCAAGTATGGTTCGCCGGTGTCCATTCCAACGTGGGTGGTGGCTATGTGAAGCACGGTATGTCGTTGGTAGCCTTGGATTGGATGATGGCCGAGGCGGAGCGTTGCGGCTTACGTTTTATCGAGCGAGATCGAGAGTATGTACACACACATCAGGATGTCCACGACGAGCTCTACGATGCACGCGCCGGGTTAGGTGTGTATTATCGCTGGGAACCACGTGACATTGCGAGATTCTGCAAGGACCACAGCATTGATCTGCCCAAAATTCACGTGAGCGTTTTTGAGCGTATCGCCAACAGTACGGATGGGTATGCGCCAATCAACATTCCTGAGAGACTTCAGGTGGTTGGAACCGGCGGTGCTCGGCCATGGCCAACTCCCAAAAGTCTTGAAACGATCACAAGGCGGATTCTGTCTCGTCAAGGTTCGATCACGAGTCAGGGGGCCGACAGGTCGTTGCTCGATGGCATAAGTAGAGTCATCACCAGTGGGCGTCTGTCATACTTCATTTTCGTCGCGGTATCGATACTAGTTGTCGGCTCAATGAGTGCTTTCTGGTTCTTCCCTCAGTACCTCGACATAGTTACTCAGGCATGTCCTTACCCTATTTATGCTATCGGCAGTATCTATGTCTGTCTGATCGTGCTGGTATGGGGCTGGTCTAGGATAGTGGATCGACAGATGGAGTTCGTGGCACAGAATCATTGGCAACGTCATCGCCAAACACTACGGGGGATCTTGTCGAACAATTGGAGCGAGCAACCATCACCCGCTACCGATGATGGTCAATTAGGAGAGGCCTTAGCTCAACAAGCGGCGAACAACCTTGTCTTAAAGTAGTGAGCGGACCGTTAGTAAGGCACTGGATAAATCAGTCGATAGTGTATTGGACAGGGAACCTGTCATCAGTAGAAAATGATGCGAAACGTACTCAGTAGTGTGGTTCTTGCCTCACTTGTGGGGTGCGCGACGACGACGGGTTCGCCTTGCGGGGCTGGGGCGCACCGTGCGATCCAAGAACTGCTGTACTTTGGAGCAGAAACGCCATTGGGTTATGTCACGCCAGACAATTCGGCACAGTTTCTCAATGAGACCGTGACGCCACGGTTTCCCGAGGGGGCTTTCGGTGTGGCAGGCGTCCGGCCAATGGCGTTCGGTTTCAGGGAAAGTGATTCGTGAGCCCTCATATGTCCTGAACCTGGTTCATCCGGATGACCCAGTACCCAACAAGGCTGTTCGGGAAATTATCGCAACCTACAAATCACGCTTCCATCAGGAAGCTGTGCTCCGCGTCAAAACCACTGTAGGCAAAACGTTTTAATCTGCGCTGTCCTAGTGGACTGTTTGTGTGGGGGAGAAGGTCTAGGCTCGTTGTGTTTGTCCGTGCGGAACCAGTCGATTCTGTTGAAAGTGTCGCCGCACCAGTGTCTCGACCGATGAGAAGTGGCGTTCCGGAAGGTTCTTGAAACGCCGTCTGCAATCAACCAGCGCTTCGTCGGCGGTCGTGAATGGTTTGATGACGGATCGTAGGTGATCATAGTAGTCCATCAGTTTGAGCTCAACGGTTCGCAGGTGACCGGGGTCTCCCGCGATGGTCAGCGCGGCCTTGGCCTGATCGCCGTTGGCTTCAACGAGTGCCTGGAAGCAGAGCCCCTTTAAACGCTGTGTCACTGTGCTGCGGTCCCATCCAAGCGTTTTGGCCGTGGACTGCATGTCGAAGCCATGTTGTCGCAGACAGTTCAGGACTGCGGCATCACCGGCTAGGTCGGGAACCGTCTGTCCGGTCCGTCCCCTTGCTGGCCCACGCTCTTCGCCAAGTCTGAGAGAGTCTCTGGTTAACAGGGGTCCGTCGTTCAGCGTGATGGCCTGTTCCAAACAGTGGCGGAGCTCCCGCACGTTTCCTTTCCAGTCATGTTCGGTCAATGCACGAAGCGCTTCATTCGTCAGCTGAGGGACAGGCTTCCCGATTTGCTCGGCAAGCTGGTTGAGGAAGATGTCAACGAGCAGCGGAATGTCTCCGGTACGCTCACGCAGCGGTGGGAGATGAAAGACCATCCCGTTCAGCCGGAAGTACAGGTCTTCGCGAAACCATCCCTCCGACACGCCTTTCTGTAAGTCGCGATTAGTCGCGGCCACAATGCGAATGTCCACTGTCGTCGGGGTGGTGGCGCCAACTCGATAGAATGATTTGTCCTGAAGCACCCGCAGCAGTTTGCTCTGATGATCCATCCGAAGGTCGCCGATCTCGTCAAGAAAGATCGTGCCGTGGTCGGCGAGACCGAAATAGCCGCGACGGTCACCCGTTGCCCCGGTGAAGCTGCCTCTTATGTGGCCGAAGAGCTCACTCTCAAACAGCTCAGGAGAAATGGCTGCCATGTTGACGGCGATGAAGGTTTTTCCCGATCGTGGACTGAGCCGGTGGATGGCATGGGCGAAGAGCTCTTTCCCGGTGCCTGGTTCTCCGAGGAGGAGGACGGTCAACGAAGACTGTGCGCTCTTCTTCACATCGTGAAACAACCGCAGCAGAGAGCGATCCTGAGTGAGGATGCCGAATTGGCGGGATTCGATTTGAAGGCGGTTGAGTTCCGCATTGCCGATCGCGCTTGAGGTGGTGCTGGCTGCCCGGAGATCGCCAAGCTGCCGCTCCAGTTCCTGTAGGTGTCGACGAGCCTCCTGTTCCTGACCCTGGGCTTCAGCGATTTGGAGCCGCAGTAAGTGTGTTGTTCTGGTCAACTCTTCCTGTTGGCCGGCCGAAAAAGCTATGGCCGCGTTCGCGGTGTCTAAATCTTCTTGAAGAGCTTCCGCTCGATCCTCATGCAGAGCAAGGGCTTCTCTCACGGCAGCAGACTCTTGCTGGAGACGGATCATGTCACGTTCAAGCAAGACCAGACGTTGGCTTGCCGTCAGATTCACCCACACGGCTGTGCCGATGAAGACGGATAATGAGGCTGCGAGAGGGGTGGCAATCGGCATCACGAGAGATGCCCAGCTCACCATCGCGATGGCCAGTGCTCCATACAGAACAACGACGGCACCGGCAAGTAAGAGGCCCATCATCCCGCGAAACCGTAGGAGGCTCCAGGCAGCCAGTGAGGCCAGCACGATGGTGACGGTGAGGCGGCCTAACCAGCCGAGTGAGTCGATCCGTTCATGGTTGAGTAAGGCATTCAGGAGGTGGAGGTGGGTAGTCAGGCCGTCGACCGTGGAGTTGGAGGGTAGGAGCCATGTCGCCAAGCCTCCGGGACTTGATCGGATCACAACGGCTTTGTCCTTGAACCAGGAGGCCAACAGTGGCTCGTCGTGACGTTCGACGGCGTTCCAGACCGATGACAATGGGATCGGCTGGAGGGCAGCCAGTGATCCGTCGCCGACGAAATTAATCAGAACGTCGGCATCCGAGTGGTTCAAACGAACCTGCGTGGGGGTGGCGGTGTGTCGGTGAAAGATATCGGACAGGATTGAACCAAAAGCCGGAACGCCTTGAGTCCCGATCTTGGTAGACGGCGGAATGTGACGGGATACGTGATCGAGACTATTTGTGACGGTGAGATGTCCATAGCTCGCAGTGTCGGACTGAAGGAGTACATCCGTATCGTGAATCAGGACCACGGGGGATGCTGTACGAAGCGCTTCAAGGAAGAGCGCATCGCTCGCGGCTCCCCCAAGTTGAGAAGGGCTTGCATAGTCCAGTCGATGGTCTAGGCCGATGACTGCCGCGCCGGCCTCATGGATCGTCATAAGCAACTGAGCGAGGATACCGCGATCCCAAAGACCCTTTCCGAAGCGTTCTTCACTGGCTACGTCGCGCGTCACGATGGTCAGCGAGGGGCTCACCTGGGCGGTCGTGCGGTGACGAAGCCAGGTGTCGTAGACGGTGTAATCCAGTGCCGTAAAGGTAGCAGGGGCGGCGGACCACAGCATCGCGGATAGGAGCGTGGTCAACAAGCCGATGCCCAAGGCTTGCAGAGGAAGCGACGAGATGAACAGGCGCCAGAATTTCTGCCAGTCCAGCATACGGTTAGTGGAATCCTAGCTCATCGAACAAGGATTGTGTGTCTTGTTTCGGGAGACCTTTGAGGAGAGCCTTCGCTTTCGGGATGTCGGCATCGAGACCGAGCCCCTTGGCATAAATACGAGTCAGGATTTTCTTCGCCGGGGTGAATCCGTCGGCCGAAGTCGTTTGAAAACAAGTCAGAATGTTCTTATCGAACGCTTTCAAATACTGATCCCATCCGGTTTCGTAGAGTGTGGCGAGTTCAGCATGGGCCTCTTCACTCAATGCGAAGCATTCCTTTAAAAGTATTGGAACCGCGTCTTCCGCACGGTTCTGTTCAAGAAGGACTTTCCCCAACGATTGCGGCTCACTCGGGCGACTGATATCAGGAAAGTCGTTCCAAAGCGTGTTGCGGTAGATCTGCAAAGCGCTCTGCAATTCCATGCGCCGCTGCTTCGTTGATTCGGAGGAGAGCGCCTGGCGCCGCACCTTGGACAACGAGTCGGAGGCGGTTTGCTGGCCGAGGTCGGCTGCCTGCATCCACCAAAAAATCGCCAAACCGAGGTTTTTCTCGACGCCCTGCCCGGTTTGGTAGGCATTGCCGAGAAATAATCGGGCCTGGGGCACCCCGCCGGCCGCTGCTGTTTCCAGATGTTGGGCCGCTTCTCGCGTGCGTCCCGCAACTCTCAGCAACAGCGCGAGTCGATAATGTGCGTCGGGGAAATGAGGGCGCAGTTCGAGCGTTCGTCGATACGACTGAACAGCGGCAGGCACATTGCCGAGTGAGTACTGTACGCTCCCTAGGCTGTAGTGGGCGTGGGGCAGATTCGGTTCCAGTCGAATGGCCTCTCCCAGAGCAGAAGCGGCAGCACGCCATTCTTGTTTTGCCATGAGCATGAGGCCAAGCTGAAGATGGGCATTCCCATCATCCGGTTGCAATGTAATGGCTGCCCGACACTCCTCAACGGCGGCATCTAGATCGCCGACACGAAGAAGGGCTCCGGCTAGTTGTAACCGGTAGTCTGGATCATTCGGTAAGAGGCGAACCGTTCGACGCAATGATACGATCTCCGTCACCGCGTCGGCTGGCTCGTTGAACCCTAGTCCGGGAATTGACCCAGACGCTTCGGTTGATTCGGAGGGATTGTGTTCACTTGGTGAATGAGAATGGGCGAGAGACGAGGAGCACACGGTCGCGGTGACAGTGAGAACCAACAGTATGGATCTGGGACGCATCAGAAAAGTTTCACGCCTCGACAGAGCGCCATAATAGCCTCCAATTATATCATCTGTGCGGGGGATGCGGGACGAACGGGTTTACCCGGCCAGGCGAAGAGGGTTTGCCAGACGGTTGATCGCTTCATGAAGCGCTGTTCCCGTCAGAAGCAGGGGACTATGCGGCACCCGCCATACTGGTTCCAGAGGGGCCGGATCACCTGCGAGGCGGGGAATGATATGCCAATGGATATGTGGAAGTTGGTTTCCGAGCAGTTCGTAATTCATCTTCTTCGCTCGGTGGACCGTGGCCGAGATTTCCGCCACTCGGTTGACCTCTTCGATCAGCCGACAACGTTCGGATGGTGCCAGTTGGAATAACTCAGTGGCATGGCGCTGGAAGACCACGACGGCCCATCCGGGGAAGAATTGGTCATCGTGGAGATAGACCTTCGACAATCCGAGGTCTACGATGAAATGGTCCTGTCTCGGCCAGGTGCCTTGGCAGGCCATGCAGGGTGCGTCCCTCATGGCTGATTGGCTTTGCGCCACTCTTCTTCAGTCAACACACCCTTTTTGATCAGCAGCTGAATCAGCTTGTCGACTGCATGACGATTGGCGGCTGTCGACGGTCCGAGAGCCGGAGATGCAGGAGATATTGGGGACTCCGCACGCTTCTCCTCCGGAGGGGGCCGCTTCTGTCCTAGAACTTTGAATGAAGGGGTGAAAACCGCCACGTAATCCCTATTCCTGATTCGGACCACGGCAGGCAGACTATCGGTTTGCGGAACGAGGTTGGGGGAAGTCCCAATGGGAATGCGGAAGTATGGCTTCCCATCGTCAGTCTGGCCGTCTTGGTCGAGCACGTCGAATCGTTTCAGGAAGGATTCTCCCGTCAGACCCTCATGATCCTCGCCGGCCAGGTTGGTGATGCGATCGAGCACGATGATCAGGGAGTCGCCTATGATGGCGTCCGGCGAGAGGTTCCTAGCACTCACGTCGTAGCGATATTCGCTGACGAAGTTGTCACGACTCTTCAATGTTACGATGGCTTGTACGCGTCCGGTGAGATCGGTCAAGTTGTCGAGTGATCCGGCGAAGCCGTATAGTGGCTCTGTGGCGATGGCCGAAGCCGCGGCGAGACACCAGGGGCGTACCCAGTTGATCATCTGAATATTCTCACGTACGTACTGTCGGTGAGCATAGCAAAGTCCATGCGATTGGGCGAGCCTATTCCATTGGAGTCGTCTTGACACATCCTTTCAACCGACGATATTCTCGCCACGGTCTCTTCCGTTGTTCCGTTCTGGCTGCGAATTATGGCTCTATCTGATTCTCGTCGACGGAAGTCTCTGGAAGTTTCCCGTCCTCTCGCGAAGGCCCTCATGACACTCTATGATTATCCGCACCCCCATCGACCGGGCTGCACCATCCGCGGCTACGATCGGCCACACGCCGTGCGAACAGCGAAGATGTGTGTGATCGTGGCCGACCGCCTTGGCCATCCACGCGATCGGGTTCGGCTCTATCACGTTGCTTGTCTACTGCATGACCTGGGCCGCGCCGGCCTTGATCGGCAACTCTTTGGAACTATTTGGTCTTGGGCCAAGCAGCGTGGCATTCCGACGAGGCCTCGTGAATGGCGTGCCCTTCACCCGAGGACGATGTATGGCCGGGAGACAGAAGCCTTCGTGTCGTTGTATCGCCAGGATCTGATGGCCTCCGGCGTGGCCATGGACTCATGGGCTGTCGAGCAGATCGAAATGCGGTTGGGCTATGCGCGGCGTCTGGCCAGGCGATTGCGTACGGTGAAGCCGACGTTGAAGACACTGGGCGTCGAGTGGACACCGTGGATGCAACAGGTGATGCTGTATTACTACTACCCGGAACGGCTGGCGAAGGCGACGGCATGGGTGCGGCAATTGGCGGAGATCCTTGTTGCCTGCGAACAGTTTGAGGCCTACAGCAATCAGCGCCGGGGACGTGATTATTATGCTCGGAAAAAAGAAAGCTTGTCGGACGCCTTTGCGTATCTCGATAAGCTAGGGCGAGAAGGCATTCTGAGCGATCAAGTTTTGAGCGCGGTACGGGCGTTGACTGCAGAAGGGGTGTTTGATCCAATTTTGGAAGCAGCGCGAGGCGAGCCGCTGACCCGGAGCGACCGCCGCTACCTTCGTAGCCTCACGGGTTGGAGAAAATGATGAGTGTCCACACCGTTTCGCTGACGATCCGTATGGAAGGCGGTACGCAGGTCGACAACATCACGAAATCCGTGGCCGATGCCGTGGCCGGTTCCAGCCTCACAGCTGGAATTGTGACGGTATTCGTCAAACATACCACTGCCTCGGTCATGATTATTGAGGACGAACCGGGAATTCGTGCAGACACGAAAACGTTTTGGGATCGTCTCGTTCCTCCTGACCCCCAGTGGCAGCACAATAGGGTCAATCCAGGAGAAGACAACGGCCACAGCCATCTTCGAGGGCAACTCCAGGGGCCGTCCGTCACCA
>CAKKRK010000171.1 GCA_919902665.1 Nitrospiraceae bacterium | reverse complement strand
TAGTACCAGGCGATGATTCCACCCCAATCATGCCCGACCAGGATGGCGCGTTGAACCTGTGCGGCATCGAGGAGTCCGGTGACATCGTCCATCAAGGATTCAATTCGATAGGCGTCTATGCCCGTTGGTCGCGTCGTACCACCATATCCCCGGAGATCGGGTGCCCAGACCCGATACCCTGCCTGTGCCAGCGGATCAATTTGATGTTGCCATGAGATGGCGGATTCTGGAAATCCATGCAGGCAGAGTACCAGCTTCTCGCCCGACCCGGCCGCTGCCACGCGAAAGGAGAGTTGATGGGCCACTACTTGATGAAATGACAGGGGTTGTGGGAAAGGGCACTCGGGAATCATGTCAGTCTAGACGCCATGTCAGGAATGTATGCCTGCGACGGCAGAAGCACGGATTCCTGAATCGGTAAAAATTTTGAAATTGCTGGTCAGATCTTGAACGCCTCGCTATGATCGCCAACATGGAACGACCAAATTGGGTGTATTGGCAAGATCAGGGCAAGTGGCGCGCCTATCCGGATGGCTCTCCTGATCGCGAAATACAAGCGGCGTCATTCGATGAGCTGCAGCTCAAGGTTGATCAGTTGAGCCGTGATACTTCCAAAAGCGATCGAGAGATTCAGCGCATAGGACAACCCAAGGCAGGAATCTCTGACTTGGATACACCAAAGTACGTTCTTTCACAGGATCAAGGCAAGTGGCGCGGCTATCTGGAAGGCTATCCTGATTCCCTTATGCAAGGGGAGTCCTTCGACGAAGTTCAGTTCAAGCTTTACCAGCTCTACCGCGGTCGCATTAGCGGAAAGCTTCCCCACCTCAAAAAGATCGCCTGATCAAGAGTTCGCTGAGGTATCACAATCTCAATTCCAACTTTCCTTCCATCACATCGAGTGCTGCCTGTAGGGTATTTGATCGAAACAATCCGCTACATAACTCGGAGTTGTATTCGATAACTTCCGGAAAAGGTCTCACCGGAAACGAGCCGCTTCAGTCCCCATTCCGGATGGTTGAATGCATCGCTGGCGCAGGTCATCGGTTCGATGGCAAGCGCGGCTCGTGGCGCATCTGCAATGGCATCTCCGGTATACACGACCACTGCGGAAAACGCGGGATCCATCGTAATGTCGATCGCGCGATCGCGTGCCGTATGACGCAGGGATGCCGTGGCCATTCCCTGTGCGTCGCGTTCGAGCTGGAGATAACAATGGTTGAAGCGCTGATGACCGATCTTACGGAATTGTCGATAGTCCCACGGCGTGCCGGTCACATTCAGAATCTTGCCTGTTGGAACAAGCCGCTCGTTGAATTCCACATGGGCGGCTCCCGGGATCCGCACCTCAGCCTCGTCGATCACAGACGTTCCAACGGTGAAATAGGGATGAAATCCGACTCCGACGGGTGAGGGCTGCTGCCCTATGTTTTTCACGGTGAATGCGCAGGTGAGCCCAGTGGCACCGAGGTCATACATCACTGAGACGGCCAATAAAAAGGGATAGCCTCGTCCAGCGTACGTCTCAGCATCGAGACGAATCTCAAAGGTCACCTTGTTTGCGTGAACATCCTGCACCTGCCACGGCAGACTGCGAACGAACCCATGAATGGCGTTCGGACCTTCCTTGTCGTTGCATTCCAGCTGAAATTGCCGCCCATCGAACGAATAGCGCCCATCTCCGATGCGGCCAGGAAACGGGATAAGCACATCACCCTGTCCGCCTCGCTTCCCGCTGCCACCAGAATAGCCCCAGACAATATCGATCTCCTGCCCGTCTGCATCAATAAAGAAGTATCGTCGTAACGACGCGCCCCAGGGGGATACGACTGCTCGCTGATTATGGTACGAGAGGGTGAGTTCTATGTCTGGCGTCACAAGTGTCATCGTCTGGGTTCTCCGTGCGGGTGCGGTTGTGCCAACGTCGATCTTGGAGGGAAATCTCTGGATGTCCCATCCAGGGCTTCGTTCTGACAGAGAGCGACCTATACAGCCACCTATCGCACGACACCGTATCGACATATCTGAGGTTCAGATGCCAGAAGACCGGTCAACTGCTGCAGCGTGGCCAACAGGTGGGGAGTCACAAAATGCGCCTGTTCTGCTGCCGGGCTGGCCCATCGTTCGACAAACGAAAAATCAGTCGGATCGTCGTGGTTCTGCAAGAGCTCGTAGCTGAGACAGCCAGGTTCCCGGCGAGTCGCATCAACTAAGGCGGTCAGGATTTCTCGCACCTGAGCCACCTGATCAGTCTTGGCCTTCGCACGGGCAATCACACAGAGAGAGCGGTCGACGCTCATGGGATTCTCCACAGTTGGGATCTGAATACCTAAACAAACTACTTCACAAAAGGATTGCCTGATGTTCTCCAGTCGTCGAGGTTCATGATGACCGCAGAGGTCTGAGTGAATCCAAGTCCTCCAAGGGTTTGAGCAGCAAGGGTTGCACGCCGCCCAGCTTGGCACTGGAGCACGAT
The DNA here is from genome assembly GCA_919902665.1 of Nitrospiraceae bacterium. GTDB lineage: Bacteria > Nitrospirota > Nitrospiria > Nitrospirales > Nitrospiraceae > Nitrospira_D. The sequence goes on along the minus strand of CAKKRK010000171.1, from coordinate 3,697 downwards.
CGGGCGTTCCGCGTCGGCTTTCTCTGCAGATCCGACGTGTTTCCAGATTTCGGTTTGGATCACGCCGCGGGGAATGTTGATCGCTCCTGGGACGTGCCCGGCTGCATATTCATACGGCTCTCGTACATCGACGATCAAGGCTGGTCCAGGATTCTCGACGATCTTTCGATACTCTTCCATCCCGATGGTTCTGACAGGTTTCGGTGCGGTTTGAACATTCTGTTTGATGGCCGGTGGGAGGCTCTGAGCGAGAGCGGGAGAAGATAGGGACAGGGAGGCGCCGATAAGGACAGAGACGAAACAGAGGGCTAACCCATTCATGGTCTTCATGCAAGAATCTCCTTCTGATGACGGTACCGTACTTGGGTTTGGGAAGAGCGCAGGAAATTCAGTGTACCCTGACTCCCGGTGTTCCTCAAGGGCTACATTGTTGACCTCTCAAGACTGGCCTCTGCCAGCTGTGTTTCCATGGTCACGATTGGAGTGCTGACTTGGAGATTACCGGGAAATGCGAAGGTGGGCGTCGTGTTGGGACAATTCTCCGTGTGGACGGCTCTTAGGCTGTTATTGTCTCGTCGAGTAAAACGGGAATCGTATCATGGGTTTAAATGGCAAAGTGGAAGTATTGAGTGACGCTTCTATTCATCGAGCCCAACGCAACTGGCGCTGAGGCAGAGCGTAAAGATTTCCGACGCCATTTTGATCAAATGGAAAACGCAGATACACCTACTACTCTCAAGCAGACGGCAATAATGATACTAGCTAGCGTTGTATTACGGAATGGATTAGGAAACAACACGAAGCTCAGGAGGTTGATTTCACGCCCTGGGGGTGCGTCAAACATCTCTCCCGAGACGACATCTCAGAAATCACCCCTCGATGAGCACGCTTCGAGCGACAAAGAGCCGGAGCGTCGCCGAGCTGCCACGGACGACACTGAGCCCGCCTGAAACCGCACACGAGAGCTTTCTAAACAGGACTTCGGAGCAGATGGCACATGTGAGCACTGATTGGAGAGGTGCATCAGGTCAATACCTTACGCCGATCGAGGTTGCTCACGATCTTGCACTCCTCACATTCATATTATCGTGACATGTGGATGAGCCGGCAATACCGGGCGATAGGTGACATTCTGTCATGCCCACGGTATGCTCGGTTGCCGGCATGGCACAACAGGTACTCACCCACAAGGAGGACTTCATGGAGCGACGAATGATGGTCGTTGTCTGCGCCATTGCGTTGATCTGCCAACTGGGCTTGGCGGGAACGGTGACAGTAGCGGCAGGAGAAGAACCAACCGCAGCCCTCAATAGCCCTGATGCCATCAAGTCGGTACTCGAACAACAGGTCGGAAAGCGGGTGAGGCTCAAACTGGAATCAGGCCAAGACTTGGAAGGCAAGGTCGACAAGATCGGTTCCCATGCCGTCCAGCTTGCGGAATTGACGGGGATGGAATTCTTTGATGCCACGGTGAAGCTGGACGAAATCGCCGCGGTCATCGTGAAGGTTCGTACGAAATAATCGCTGGCACATCGAGGTTTGGGAGAAGACTGGAGCGCCCTCGGCGGCATAGTCATTACGTCCGTTGTCTGCAACGCGAACGTCTATCCGGTAACGGCCGATCTCAATTCAATCCGCTCGTCTCATGCAGGGCGAGAACCGATAGGATCAGGCCTCAAGCTGCAACGGAAATAGCCCCTCTCACCTTTTCCCTAGCATCTGAAATTATGCACTCGACGCTGACGAGTGCCTTCTTGTGTCGCCTCATGGGCCGATCTCAGGTCACTTGCCGGAGGATGTGTACTGCTTCAGGTAGTCCTAGTCGTTAGACCTCTGTCGGGTGAGGATTGTGGTACAGGCGTCTCGCGTAAGTACCGCTTGTTCTAGAAGGAGGTGAAAGATGGGAAGCCATTGCTCCCACAGAGATCTTGGGAGATACTGAGGCACGATTCAGAAGAGTTGTCGATTGTCGAGATATTCAGAAAAGAACTGGAGGGCACATGAGAGAGCGGAAGGGAAAAGGAAGGGGAGAGGATTCAGATAAGACAGCCGAGATACGCACAGGGAGCGACCCCTTTCAACGTCTGCTTGGGCTGATGTTCAAGGCGCACCCGTGGCACGGCGTGCCTATCGGGGAAGAGGCTCCCGATGTGGTCACTGCCTACATTGAAATCGTGCCGACCGACACGGTCAAATATGAGGTGGACAAGAACAGCGGCTTTCTCAAGGTGGATCGGCCGCAACGGTTTTCAAACTTCTGTCCCGTCTACTATGGACTCATTCCGCAGACCTACTCAGGAGACCAAGTCGCCGGCATCTTTGCCAAACGAGCTCGCCGCAAAGGCATGGTTGGAGACGGCGATCCACTGGATATTTGCGTGTTGTCGGAAAAGAGCATTCCCCACAGTGACATCCTTCTCACGGCACTGCCGATCGGCGGATTGAGCATGGCCGACGGCGGCGAGGCCGATGACAAGATCATCGCCGTGATGCGGGACGATGCCGTATACGGCGGCTTCACGGACATTTCACAATGTCCGTCGGCACTCATGGATCGCCTTCAGCATTATTTTTTGACCTATAAGAGCGCGCCAGGAACGACCCATCACAAAGTAGAAATCACCAGTGTATATGGACGGGAGGAAGCGCGGAAAGTCATCCGTGCCAGTCACGCCGACTATCGCGCGAAGTATCCAGAGTTGGGTTCATTGTGGCCGAAGAATCTGTAGCGTGCGAGTGCCTTTAATCGCCGTTCCCTTCGTGAAGCGTTCCGTTTCTGGGAACCACGGTTAGACTTAGAAAACTAAGGGACGGCATACGTAGGATACCAACACCGTACAAGGACCAGCGATCACAAGCCGGAGACGATATCTTCCGGTAACTCTCGATTCTTGGGAGCGTTGAGAAACTGAATGAGTGCGGTTCGCAGTGTACGATTGAGGCGCAACCTTGCGTGCAACGCCAGCTGGATAAATTCCACTCCACACTCACGGCCCTGCACCCAGGTCACCCGGCCCAGCTCAATGGGTAAGGACGAGGTCTGATCCGGCAAGAGCAGATTCACGCGTACCTTGCTGCCGAGGTCCACTTCACGATCGCATACGATCGAACAACCATCCATCGAGAGGTTCCGAAGCATCCCCTCACAGATATGGGATTCGCCGCCTATGATGAGCGGAACATGGAAGGGGAACCGTTTGTAGGTGCGTGTATGAGAAAACTGAGCCATTGCGTCTCCGTGATGGAGACTGATTGTACACAGCTACCATGTCGTGCGATATCCTACATTAGAAGGGCAGAGAGGAGTTAGAGACGTTAAGGGTGTAGGACACCTAACTCCTCGCCGATTTAAGACGACTACCTGCACGACCTAATTCCGTGGAAGGTCGACCGGCCAGTTACTCAGCCACGCGGTGAGGTTCACATCTCTCTGCGTTCAGCCCTTCAAGCTGGGTTCATAGCCAGTTGATTTTGGCCTCTCTGACCAGTTTTACCTGCGGTGCATTACGCTCCACGTAGCGCATGACAGTCAGGACATATTTATCCATCCTCCTTATGCCATAGTGAGCAATATGCATCACACCTCCAATAGAGATACAAATAGAGCCATACATCCCTAACTAAAAATACATAACAGGGCTATTTGACCTTCCCCCGATTTCACAGACACCTCTCTAAGTGGGAAAATGAGGAAATC
>CAKKRK010000170.1 GCA_919902665.1 Nitrospiraceae bacterium | reverse complement strand
TTCGGAGCCTCGATGGCTTTTTTATGTCACGAGTCGTGAATTATCCGGGCTAGGTGAACGAGGAGGTAGTATAATGGAACTCATGCGTCGGATCACTGCCCTTGTCACCATCCTGGTGGGAACCATCGGGCCGAGCCTATTGCTCGCCGGTGGGGAGGAACCCTCTCAACAACCGAGTGCACAGGAACGCCTGAATCAGGTATTGGATTCTGAAGGCGGCACAATAGTCTATAAGGATCGGAAAGGAAATGTAGAGAGCACAATCAATCTGCCGGGTGGAGAACAAATCATCACGGTACAGCCACCCCAGGGTGCTGGGATCAACCTTGGTCCTCCCCTTCAATTAGACCATCAGACACTCCGCTTTCCTCCTCAACCTCCCGTTCCCGCTCTACCACCACCGCCCGACTTTCCACAGAGGGCTCGGTAGGCATAACTGTGCCTCACGTTCCGCATCCTGTCGCAGGAGCTCACTGCCTCACCTTTCAGCTTGACGATTCCTTTGCGTGCACGGCATACTCAAAACCCATGCGCGCCATTGCCACCATCATGTTTCTCGCAACCCTTGCCCTTCCTCTTGGAGAAGGAGCAGCATTTGCCCCACTCGACAGCAAAGACCTGAATGCACTCCAGACCCAGGCCACCCAAGGAGATACGGAGGCACAGAATCGACTCGGGGAGCTATATGCCAAGGGAAGAGGCGTACCACAAGATTATACCCAGGCGCGAGCGTGGTACGAGAAAGCGGCTGAAAAGGGTCACCCACTGGCGCAAAATAACCTTGCGGAATTATATTTTGCAGGGCTAGGCGGCCCACCGGACTATGTGCGGGCCTATATGTGGGAGAGTCTTGCCGCCGCACACATGCAGGGTGAGGAAAAGAAGCAAGCGGAAGAAAATCTCGAGGATGTCACCAAGCGTATGTCGCCCACCCAGGTCACAGAAGCCAAGCGGCTCGCGGAACAGTGCCGGACAAAGAAGTTCAAGGGCTGCTGAGATTCACTCGGCTGCCTCTATGCTCACCGTTTCACGATTCCACCAACTCTCACACTCAATAACACACATAACTCTCTGCTGGACGTTGAGAAGGCCGCTGGTGAATATTCCCAACAGCCTGCTAACCGGGTAATCGGTACAGACGGCAGCTGAGCACGTTACGAGACGCGGGTGTTGCCATGCATCCGACTGAAGACGTCCCAGTCGAACTGTTTTGGCATAACTGCGTGGAGTGGAATCGGGCTGATTGATCCCCGTTCACGGTAGGCTAAGAGACACCCGACAATGTCCTCAGGCGATTCGATCAGCCGGTGCACCACTTCATGGGCAAGATGCTGGGCAATCGCCTTGTCCTCCGGTATTGGCCGGGCACCCCGGAGTGTGTGGCCAAGAATAGTAGCTTTGGTGGCTGGCGTGAGCGGGTAGTGATCAGGCCGCGGCTGTCGTTCCGGCCATCGTGAAATCACACCAGCCACATAGTCCACCAGCCCATGGACGCCACCGTCCTTATGATGACGGTGCGGTGTCCGTTCCGCGACGACGAAGAGGTGGCTCTTGTTCGGCACTCCCAATGTCCGCTTCAGCGTCCCGAGGATCACCTCATCGATATAGGTGTTTGGGTCGGGATGCTCATTGACCAACAACCCTTCGGCTCTCGCCTGATAGGCACAGGCCAACGCAAGATGACCTGACCCAGCGCCCATAATCTCCACAAAAAACACACTGCCCATCGCCGCGCTGGTGGCTTTGAGAGAGTCGATGGATTGATCCGCTAACGTCACGGCAGACTGAAACCCGAGAGCGATGGTTCCTTCAAGATTATTGTCAATGCTGCCTGGTATGCCAACCACCTGCACGCCGAATTCTTCGTAAATAGCCCGAGCGCCTCGCATGCTGCCGTCCCCTCCCAGCACAATCAGTGCACCATCGCGCACGTAGGGTTCCAGGTGGCGCATGGCTACCTGCTGCACCGTCGCCTGTTTGAACTCCTCGAAGCGGCTGCTGCCGATGGGACTGCTGGGATGGCTGCCCATGCCGCGAGTATGTTCATCGGTGACACGTTCGATCCAATTGTTGGCCAGGCCCAGATAGCCATGCCGAACAAAATAGACCTCCAATCCCATGCGTTGGCCTGTCACATGCAATTCTTTGAGCGCGGCGCCGGCGCCAGCAAAATCACCTCCGGAGACAAGCGCCACGATCCGCTTGAGGGATCGTGGTTTAAGTGTCACGCGATCCTTTCTCGTAGCCTCCACTGTCACCCAGGTATTATGGGCGACACGCTCCCGCTCAGACAGCCCAACCGCTGTTGAATAGCCGGACATCCGTCCCTGTTCGACCGTGAGCAGCACCACATTGTCTTGGCTTTCCTTGTAGTCGCTGAACTCACTGAACGCTTCATGGAACGGACGTGGGTCCAAATAAATCATTAAGGCCCGCAGAGTGGAACTGTGAGTATAGAGACAGGCGACTCTCCCCTTTTGCGCAGAACCCACCCGGTGGAGCCCATCGATGACGTCGACATAGAGGTCGAAGAAAGAATTGCCATCGGGATAACAATAGAGCGGATCTTTCATCAGCCGCTTGGCCGTCGAGGTTTCCACGCCGAACGCCTGCGCGGCTTCTTCGATCTCCACTGACTTCTCCAATCCCGTGACCCAGCCGAAATCCGACGATTCAAGAGCCGGCTCGGCAATCGGTTCGGCTGCGGACGCACCTTGGAGCAGCGCTGCAGACACCCGTTCGTACAGTTGTCTGGTATTCGGGCTGCGGCTGATGCAATGGAGGAAGGTTCGTGGATCGAGGTAATTCGCGAGATGCAGAAAGTCCAGCTGCTGTCCCACGAGGCCGATCATGTGGGCGAGCGCCGTCCCGACCGCATCGGCTTTGGCAACGCCTCGTTCGCGATCTAATTGGTTTGGCAAGCGGCATCCGACACGATGGGTCTTGCTGTCGACCTGTGACACGCCGTGACGCATGGTGAGGAACAGCGTCCGGTCGCCAAGGTCCCGTGGCAATAACCAAAACCGGTCGTCTCCTAGTTCCAGAACAATCCGGCCTTCCGCCAGCGTGGGTGTCAGCTGCGAGCGAGGTACAATGGCGACCGGGCGTCGATAGGTCGGTTTGGCCACCGACCCGATTGTCGCTCGGAGCAGCGGCTGCAGCGAGCCTTCCGCAAGAAGAGCGTTCCATGCTGCAAAGAATATGAGCTGGTCATCAATGAGGTGTTCCCGGGCCGACTGGTACGCGTCAGCGGTTACGAACCCGGACTTGGAGCGTTCGACGAACGAGCGAAGTTGTTCCATCTTAACATGGACACGAGAAGCGTCCTCGTTGGACGCTTCTCGCGCCGGAGGTTGGACGAGTCCCCGCTCCGACGCTCGTCGCGCGAGGGCACGACCATAGGCAAGAAGTCCTTCAACAGTGACAAAATCTAGGGGGTGGCTCATAAGCGGCGTCAATAGGTCGATGTTGTAACGAAGCGCTATTCTTGCGCCCACTCAAGGACTTGTCAACTCCGCTCATTTCACCATCCCATCTGAAAGGATCTTCCTCCTCGCCCCATATCCTCCTGTGAAGCCCCGGCAATGCCGTGGCAAACCAGGAGGACTCAATGGGGCAAGACAACGGCACGGCCCAACCAAATAAACCAGCGTTCTGGAGAGCCCCCCGCCTCTACCAAATCACCAGTCTCTCAACTCTCCTCCTCTATGGCCTCTTCTGGCTCCACTTCGATATCTCAGTTTGGCAGGTCGCTATTACGTTGGGTGTGCTCAATTGACTCAACATGCGGTACTCGTTATTTCAGCCTCCCCTTCTTTGATCCCAAGAGCGCACTGATCTCATCCTTATCCCTCTGCTTACTCCTTCGAACCAATAATCTCGCGGTAGCCGCCCTGGCGGCGTTCGTTGCGATCGGCAGCAAGTTCATCATCCGATGGAAGAATAAGCATATCTTCAATCCGACGAATTTCGTGTTAGTCGTCATACTTGCCAGCGGTCTCGGCTGGATCTCACCAGGTCAATGGGGGCAGGTGGCTTGGTTTGGTTTTCTGATCGCCTGTCTCGGCAGTCTGGTCGTTACCCGAGCGGCATGGGCCGATGTGACACTGGCCTTTCTTACTTTCTGCGTTGGTCTGTTGTTTGCTCGCGCACTGTGGCTCGACGATCCGCTGACGATTCTGCTGCATCAGATCGAAAGCGGCGCTCTGCTCATCTTCGCCTTCTTCATGATTTCAGACCCCAAGACCACGCCGGACTCCAGAACAGGCCGAGTCGTCTATGCCCTGCTCGTCGCACTTTCCGCACTGTACGTTCAATTTGAGTTCTTCAAACCAAATGGACCGCTGTGGGGACTCATCGCGTGTTCGCCACTCGTTCCCTTGCTCGATCGTCTGTTCCCCGGTGCTCGATATAACTGGTCCAAGCCCACGGCCGGTCACGCTCCTGTGTCCGTACCCTTGTCTGTAGTGCTCCCCTAAAATCAAGCCACCTGAGTTGACTGTTGCGCCCGGTATT
>CAKKRK010000169.1 GCA_919902665.1 Nitrospiraceae bacterium | reverse complement strand
GTTCTACCACAATAGAAATGTCCTCTATCGCGATAGACTCTCGCCCCTTACGAGGAGGGCGAGATGATCAGAGAGGACAGGGTGACGATGAGTGGGAAGGAATTGCGGCGGGTGCATGTGATTCGGCACGTGTTGGACCGGAAGCTGACGCAGGTGAAGGCCGCGACGGTGTTGGGGCTGTCGCCGCGACAGGTCCGGCGGTTGGTGACACGGGTGCGCCAGGAAGGTGACGGCGGGTTGGTGCATCGAGGGCGTGGCCAGCCCTCGAACCGGCGAATCCCCGAGGGGCACAAGACGAAGATCCTCCGGCTCTATGAGACGCGCTATGGGGACTTTGGGCCGACGTTGGCGGTGGAGAAGTTGGCGGAGCGGCATGGGCTCACGCTCAGTGATGAAACGCTGCGGCGCTGGTTGCGGGGGCGAGGGATTGAGCATTTTGCACGCCGGAAGCGCCCGCATCGGGCGTGGCGGGTCCGCAAGACCCATGTGGGCGAGCTGGTCCAGCTCGATGGCTCGCACCATGACTGGTTTGAAGGGCGCGGCCCACGGTGTGTTTTGCTGGCCTACATCGATGATGCCAGCAGTCGGGTCTTCGCGCGGTTCTATACCCATGAAGGCACGATTCCGGCGATGGACAGTTTTCAGCGCTACGTGCGGCGCTATGGACTGCCCCTGGCACTCTATACAGATCGGCATAGCACCTATCAGGCACCCGCCGCGCCGACGATCGAGGAACAGCTCGCCGGCGTGGAACCAACGAGTCAGTTTGGGCGCGCCCTCCACGAGTTGGGAGTGGAGCTGATCGCGGCGCACTCGCCACACGCCAAAGGCCGAGTGGAGCGGCTCTTTAAAACGTTCCAAGATCGGCTGGTCAAAGAGCTCCGCCTGGCAAAGATTGCGACCCTCGCGGCCGCGAACCACTTTCTCGACGACTATCTGTCCCGGTATAACCGACGCTTTACGGTCCCGCCCGCGCAGCCGACCGATCTGCATCGGCCGTGTCCGGCTCGTGGCGCACTGGATCGCATCCTGTGCATCAAGACGACGCGGGCCCTCCGGCGCGATTGGACCGTGGCCCACAACGGGCAGCTCTATCAGGTGCACACCAACGTGCGGGCGAGGCAAGTAGTCATGGAAGACCGGCTGGATGGGACGCTGCGCATGACGCATCGGGGCCACGTGCTCGCCTATCACCCGATTGCCGCACGTCCGGTGCGCCTGGCGGAACCGCGCTCGGTGTCACGCCGCCACCGACCAGTCACACAGGCAAGGACGCATCCGTGGCGCAAACGGGTGCTGCCGCCACGCGAATTCCTCGCGGCAGCGGACAGCACCTAAACCGGACAGTTCTATTGTGGGAGAAAGCGGACATTTCTAAAGTGGGTTGACA
>CAKKRK010000168.1 GCA_919902665.1 Nitrospiraceae bacterium | reverse complement strand
TGATGGCCACTCCTTGCCGGCTCTTCACAAACTCAAGGAACTGCTTCGCCGAGTCGGCTCGCTTCGATGCCTTGACGATGATGGCTCCTTGCTCAAGTGTCGGGTGCGCCTCCGTGGGGATCTCCCAATAGGTTCCCTTCGTGCGCATGGCAGGTGCACGTGCCAATGAGAGTGCAATGATGCCGATATCGGCGGCGCCAGATTCAACGAACTGTGCGGTCTGCGAGACGTTTTCTCCTAGGACCAGCCGGTCTTTGACGTCATCGTACATGTTGAAATGTTCCATCGCGGCGATTGCCGCTCGGCCATACGGAGCATGTCTAGGGTTCGCAATCGCAATTGTCTTGGCAGATGATTGACGAAGCGCTGCAATCCCTTGCGTGACATCGATAGGCGATTCATGCCGGGTCCAGAGGACGATGCGTCCAATGGCATAGCGATAGAGTGATCCCGGCACGATCAGGCCGGCTTCTTCCAATTTCTTTGGATAGGAGATATCGGCGGAGAAATAGAGGTCGAACGGGGCACCATTCTGAATTTGCGCAAAGAAGTTGCCTGAGGAACCCAACGTCAACTTCACCTGGTTGCCGCTGGCCGCCTCGTACGCTGAAATAAGTTCCTTGAAGGCAAAACTCAGATCAGATGCGGCAGCAATCGTGATCTCTTCAGCACGCAGAATGTCCGAATCCATGATGATGAACAAGCTGAAGATAAGCAGGAGTTGTCTCATGGATCGTTTTCTACACCCTCACGCGCATTTGGAGATAAAAGTAGTCTGTATCTTTGTTTCCTCCGAGGGGAAGACCCGCGGAGCTGGGGAGGCGGTCAAAATAGGATCCCTTGAACCAATGTACGTACCCAATATCGAAATCCATATTGGTGCTGAGCGCCCATTGTGCGCGTAATTCGACATCATGCCCTAATGAGTTCCCGGCTTGTCCGGTGGTATCTTGCAAGCCAGAATTACCGAAGACATCCTGGCTTTGAGCCAAATACCAGACGCGATGTTTGACCTGTACAATCCAGCCAGGTGCTGGGTTGACAATAAGACGCCAGCCGGGTGAATTGAGGTTGGTTCTGAAAAATGGTCCGAAAGCACCTGTCGGCATATATTCGAATCGTCTGTCACCGAACAACGTGTCGAACCCTTCACTCTGGCTGTCGCCTGGTTGGCGGTCTCCGCTGGCATAGTCGTAGTGAAACAGCAATCGAGGAGCCCAAGGGAGGTTAAACGTATAGCCGAGGTCAAGATGCTGAAAATGGGCGAAGTGATCGGTGTCTCCACGCGTTCCAATCTGCCACGCACTTTCAATTTCGTAGTCGAGTTCGCCTGGCTTGGGGTCCTTGGACAGGCGGCCTCCGAACGTAGAGTAGGTCCGATGGCTTGATACGTTTGGCACACGCCGGTCATTCAGGCCCAAATAGTAAGCATCTACCTGAAACCAGGGAACGTGCCGGCTCTCGAGATAGCTCCCCCAAAACAGCGACTTGCTGTTCTGTTCATCAAGCTGCACCTCGCTTCGGATAACTGGCTCAACAGCAAATGCTCGGAATCGCCAGGTCTGGCCTTGACTGATCTGCCAGTGGAGCCCATCGAATGCGGTCGTGGTGTTGCGAAAGCCGTTTCGGGCAATAATCCGGCGGCGACCGAAGTCCATCGTCATCCGTCCGACGTGCATGTCGGTACGTAGACCACTTCCGAATACGTTGTTTAGAGTTAAGGCGCCGAGTAATTGTAAGATGTCGAATTCATTGACGGTCGTATTGTCTCGGAAATCACCGGGATCTTTGTTCAAATAAACCCGTGCGTCCTGTCCCTCAAAGAGAAACCGGAAAGGGCCATTTCCTCCCAATCCGAAGCGTAGGCGGGATCTCAGTAGGATTTGAGGATCAGTCTGACCATTGCCGATGGCTTGACTGGTCCGCCAGGGATGGTCATAGGATTCGAACCGTGTCCTGTTTTCTAACCCCAAGTCGATCCAGTCAGGCAGGTATAGAGCCGTCCGTAAGTGGCGGCTCCATTCCACCTCTCGCCGTTGAATCAGTACTGCATCAGCCGGTTCGATCAGGTTTTTCCCTGTCTGTGCGTCTGTTCGCTGTTTGATGGCAAAGATCGAATCGACCAGATTGGGAACAGGGTTCGTTGAGGGAGGGGAGGATGCCCCACGTAATGGTTCTTCAGCCACAGCCATGCCGGTTGCAAACATTGTCACGATACCTATGGCTACAGTGCTCAGGATACCGAGGTGTTTGTTCCTTTCCGTCTCTTTCATGACGGGGTCACAGCCTTCACGAGGTTCACCTTCAGCTGGTCCGCAAGGTCTGGGCTTTTCCCGTTTCACTCGTGTCGTATCCGCCGAGGGCTTCGATCTCGTTTCTGAATGGACGGCTGACCAGCGTTTCGAACAGATGGGCGAGGGTGGGATGCGACTTGAGATACGGCTTAGGCACCACAAGGTCATAACGCGCTGTCTGTAGCGGTATGAAATCCAAGTCGAACAGTTGTGCCGCAGATTGAATCCCAATTCCAACGTCTGCCTGGCGTTCCGCGATGGCTCTAGCTACTTCGAAATGGGATGATACGATTCGGTCATACCCTTGAACCTGTCCCGGCTGAACTTCTGCTGCGTGTAACCGTTGATCGAGCAGGAGTCTTGCTCCAGAACCTGCTTCTCGATTAACCAGCGCCACCAAGGGTTCCGCTAGGTCCGCAGCTGTGCGAATGGATTTTGGATTGCCTCGGCGAACCAGAAATCCTTCTTCCCACGTCGCGAAGGTCACAACGTCGTAACCGGATCCTTTCAGTGAGCGTCTGAGAAATGGCATGTTTGATTCGCCGGTTACGGGGTCAAAGAGATGCATGCCGGCGACATGAACTTCACCACGTTGCAAGGCTTGGAGCGCGGCCATGCTGCCCATTGTCCAGCCGATAACGGTCGTGCGGTCCTTGTGTCGTCGTAGGTGTTCACCAACGAGAAAAATTGACGGATCACATCCAGCCACTGAGATTTCCTGCTGGATTGCTTCACGATCGCGCGAGAGTCTCACGCGAACGGTAGAGCCAAAGAGCTTGCTGGATGCGTCGGTGATATAGCCATCTGCAGGAACTGCAAAAGAAAGCTGTTCGCCCAAGTCGGTGACGGGCCGTACAATAGTCCGCTTCCCGATGGTTGAAACCTTGACCCGGACCGGTGAAGTGCTTGATGTCCGAGACGGGAGATGGCCGATCAGGATACCTTCAAGGGAATCTTCGTGTGGAGTCAGGCTGAACAAGTCTTCAACTCGACAATTGAGTACGGAGGCCAATCGAAGGGCGATCACTGTCGTCGGCAAGTACAGATTGGATTCGATGGCAGAGATAGCTTGCCGGGTAATGCCAGTTTGATTCGCCAGCTGGCCCTGCGACAAGCTTTTCTGAGTACGAAAGGATTTCAGGTGGTTGGAAAATTGTAGGAGCAATTCAGTTTCAGACTTCGAGCCTTTCATGGTTACTATCTAGCATTTTAAATTGTCATGTGTAAAGTATACTTGCTAGTACTTGTAAGGCGTACGCTGCTCTGGCATCGCTGACAGGTTTCGTGGATGGGTTGGTCACCTTCAGCGAGACAACCGACGCCATGAATGATTTGAAAGTTGAGGTGTTTGATCGAGAGCTAGCCTGGGGTTTCTAGCGTTGGACGACTGCCTGGCGTATCACCTGGACGGGGCCACAGGGGCCGGCTATGCTGAATCTCAAACAAGTCACGAGGACCAGCATCTGGAACTTGACGATTGGCGGGTTCTCGATGGCCGTCGTTCAAGGTGAGCTCAGCTTGGCAGGTAAGCAGCAGGAGGTCTACGGTCTTGTGGAGCTGATCATGTAGAGCATTTTTCGACGGGGCATGCGCCACTACTCACTATGGTGCGGGGCGGCTGATGCTGTGGGCATGGAGGCCGAGATACATCCTTCTATGAACTCAACCTTGCATTGCCATGAGGCAGCTGCAGCGTTGACACGCTTGATGACATCCGCTGCGTTCGTGGTGCCGGTGGTAATGTCGACGAGGACATGGTTTGGGACACGGTTGAAGTAGATGCCGGTGACACCGGGAATGCTCTGTAAGACGGTCGTTATCTGAGTCTCCTTGCTGTCGCAGCCGGATCCGCTGAGCGTCAGGGGAAGTCGTTCCTTGGTGGGTGGGGTTGCCGCAGCTGGCAGGGACATGAAAAGGCCTGTGATAAGGAGTGCGACCGGGACAGCTCGTTGGCACCTGAAAGTTTGCATGAGATGCACTCCCAGACAGACAATAGATTCTCTACGTATACGATACATGACGCGGGATATTATTGTCGAGTTGCTATCTGGCCTGTACCAAAAAGGCTTTCGAGCGGGCGTTCCCTCCGCTGGCCACGACGTCGATGAAGGACATGCCGGGCTGGATCTCCGGAACCATCGCTTCGACGGTCGTGTCGTTCACAAACGTGTAGTCAATCTTAGTGGATCCGGCTGCACTGAATGCTACGCCGCGGAAGCAATCTCTGGTTCCAAAGTGCTCCCCTTTAATCGTGACTGTTTGCCCCGGCTTGGCTTCGTCCGGTTCCACACGCATGATCTTTGGTTTTCTGCTGCTATCGCAGACGGGGTCCTTCGCGACTTTCTGTTCGTCGTGCCCCTTGATCGATTCTGTGTCGTGCAGCGTGTAGCCCGCTCCGTCGACGATCACTCCCTCTTCGGCAAGGGAGGGTATGGGGAGGTAGGCGAGCCCAAACAATGAGACCATCAGGAAGGGCATCAGGAAGTGGGGAGCCATCGTGACCTCCTTCGATGAAGAACTATTTCTTCGGCATCGGAACATACATGTCTCCGATAATCGTTTGTCCGGGAGGGGAGAGCGCAAATGTTGAAAAGGCCTCTACTAAGGCATTCGGTTCTTTTTTGGAAAGCAGCAGCAGCGGGCGACGAAGGCTGTAGCGGCCGTCTTTCACGGTTGGCGTTTCCGGCTCAACCTTATCCAACGGCAGTAAGCGAACAGCGACGCCGTCTGAGACGGCCGAGAGGCCGGTACTCAGCGAAATATAGGCAACTGCAGAGAGGGGTGGTAGGGTGCCAACGACGGTCCTCACGACGACCTCATCTCCGCCGAGTACTTTGGCGGCCTCAGCGATTTTGCCTGTAATCCCGAGTTGGGTTTCGAAGGTGTCCCGAATGTTCTGGTTGCGTGGCCTGTCGATCAGCAGAATCTTCGTCTCCGGTCCACCCAGTTCCGACCACTCCTTGATCTTTCCCGAAAAAATGTTGGCAACTTGCTGCTTCGTCACTTCTTTAGTGAAGTTCGATAAATGGACTAAAATGCCGATTCCATCCCACCCTATCTGAGTCGCCGCGAAAGCTGGATCTTCGGCTCCCGTGACGGCAATCTGGGCCTGGCCTGTTGTGACTAATTGCAACGGCTTGGAATTTTCGTCCCACAGGATGTCGACATAGGCACGGGGATTGGATTTTTCAAAGGCTCGAGCCAAGGCCTCAATGGTCCTTTGCTCCGGTCCATTGCCGGCAATGACCAGGCTTCCAGCTGTTTGAGCGAAGATGTCGGCATAGGATACACAGAAGATCAGTCCGACGAGCAGCCCGGTTACGAACCGTCCCACGGTCATAGAGTCGCCTGTTCCCACAGGAGGTGACGACTGATCAGGCATTGGGAGTGGCTACTCAAGAAGTTGATCCTTCTGTTGGTGTGGGATCTGATTCTGAGGTGACGTTCGGCGGTGGCATGGTGCGCATGGCATTCAGCGGCGGCAACTTGGCGAAGCGCTGCATCCGTTCCTCGTTCATAGCCTTGGCTTTCAGCTCAGTAAAGCCTGGTTTGCGATCGCCGACGACAGTAGACGTAAATGAAGACATGAGTCGGGTTGCCTGGCGAGCCTGACAAAATGGGCATTCCGTGTCTTCGACCCTGGCATACACGGACTGAGTGGCTTCGAATTGTTTCTCGCACTGTCCACAATGGTACTCGTAGAGGGGCACGGAATTAGATCCTTTCTGTGTCTCTAGGTAGAGATCTCATACAGAACTCGGTCTTGGGCTTGACAAGATGACCTCTTCCAAGCGATCTTGACCGGCTCACAACGAGACGTTTATTCTAGCAACATAGGCAACCAAACTGCCAGCTTCATAAGGAGGGCTTCAATGTCAGTGTTGATTCGACGGTATAAAGGCAATAACGGTGTAATGCAAGAAGAACGAATCGATGACGAGGATCGAATCGAGCGCTACATGAAGCTCTTCGAAAAAGACGACGTCAAGAAGCTGCAGACCGGTGTGAAGTGTTTCATCGAGAAGGATGAGTGGCAACTCCTCGCATGAACTGGTCATGGGGTAGGAGTAAGGCGTGATCCAGTTGTGAAAGCTCCTTACCACTTAACCTTTACCCCTCACCGGTTAGCATGATCTACTGGGTTCACATTGCCCGCTCGATCGATCGTGTGACGCTCCACCGAGACCGGTGCTCGGAAGTACCGTCCGTCTCAACGTCCAGCGATTTCTGGGAAGGGGGATGGTTCGACTATCCCGATAAAGAGCGGGCGCTCCGTGCCATGGAACAGGCTGGAGTCAACCGAGACCGGCTGTGTCCTCTGTGCAGACCGTAAGGGTGTGCGATGGTGAACGGTTACTATGAATGCTGACCTGTTCGGGTCCGTTCAACATTCATACGTGATCATTCAACATTGACTATGCCGCGACTTGCCCTTCTCCTGACCACCCTCATTTGGGGTGCCACCTTTCCCGCTACCAAGGCCGCGCTTGAACAGATCTCGCCACTTTCCTTCCTGTTGCTCAGATTTTTCCTAGGTACTCTACTGATCCTGTTATGGTTTGCTGTGAGTCGCCATCGATTGCATCACGATCGTGCTCTGCTCATGGCGAGCGCGCTCACCACGCTCTTTCTCTTTCTTGGCTACGTATTGCAAACGGTTGGACTTCAGCATACGACTGCGTCCAGTTCGGCCTTTCTGACGGCACTCTACGTAATTTTTGTCCCTTTGATCCTGATGCGGATCGACCGACGGGTGGTGTTCGCCACGGCAATGGCGTTGGTTGGACTCTGGCTATTGGTGAAGCCGAGCACCGCTATGAACCTGGGTGATCTCATGACGATCGGGTGCGCCGCTGCCTTCGCGGGACATATCATTTGTCTCGAACGGTTCACACGTCAATTCGACGCGCCATCATTGCTGGTGTGGCAGATGGTGGCGATGACGGTGCTGTTTCTTCCGGCTCCCTGGTGGGAGGAGGCCAGCGCAAGCGCTTTTTCGCCAACGGCTGTCTTACTGATTGGTCTTGGAGTGACCGGCGTACTTGCGACACTGGCTTTTGCCGTTCAGATGTGGGCACAGCAACAGGTGCCGGCACAGCAGGTGGCGTTACTGTTTGCGTCTGAACCGGCCTATGCGGCCTGGTTATCCTGGTACTTTCTGGGCGAGACCTTGGATACTCAAGGGTGGATTGGGAGCGCGCTGATCTTGTTGGCGGTGGTGATCGGCGCGTTCGGTGGTTGATCGTTTGTATAAGGAGAAGTTATATGGCGCAAAAATTTGGGAATGGACGGTGGGTTCGCGAAGGATTTTTAGATAACCGCGTTGAAGGGACGGTTGTGGGTCAAGTTGTCTTTGCCGTGATCGGGCCGGTGGATTTTTATTTGCGTGGCAATTTTAAACCGGATATTGCGGGAGAGGTGATTCGATTCCGCAATAATCGGTTTGAAGATGACGATATGGCTGGACAGGTCATCGGTGACATGGCGAATCCGCAGGTTGGAACGGTGAATCTCATTTCGCTGGATCCACACCCCAATCTGGAGCCGCATCC
>CAKKRK010000167.1 GCA_919902665.1 Nitrospiraceae bacterium | reverse complement strand
TTTACCATGCAGTGCGGCATGCATCCCTACATGCAGAATTGGGGCTATGCGATCGACAATCCCTACTATGCCGTAACGGACAGTAATGGCTCGTTTGCCCTCGCCGATCTCCCTGCCGGAACGTACCAGATCAAGGCGTGGCATCCGATTGTAGGAACGCAGGTGCAGAAGATTACAGTAAAACCGAACGAGACGGCGTCGCTGAATCTCTCGTTTGAAGCAAAATGACGAGACAGAAGGCCATGATCGGACGGTTGTTACGATGTTGTATGGCGCGCAGCATCTCGTCATCCGACTCCCAGTCGCTAATCGAGAGACGAGGAGGCACCCCATGATCCGACGACCATTCAAGGCTCGATACATTCTTCTGATCGCTGCATTGATTTTCGGAAGTCATGTGATGACATCGGGTTCCGAAGAAGGCAAGTTTGGGACACCCAAGGGAGATGAAGGTACCAGAATTTTCAAAGCCACTGAGCAACTCTTCTATAGCGGCGAATTTCGTCTCAAGGGTGATCGCGCGTTCCTCATCGGCAGCATGAACGATACGACGCCCTGGGATCATCTGGACTATGCGGGCAAACACCTGAATGCGGTGAAGGGAACGATCGACATCGAGGTGAATGAACGTACCAACACGGGACGGGTGGTAGCCGAGTTCATTGAGGGCTCTCATCAGTATCGAATCGTCTTTGATCGGTTTGCCCCGAGAGCTCCGTATCAGGATGGAGGGATTGCGGCCAGAATCTATGAACATGGGGATTCGAACAATGGCGATTCACTCTATCCGAAAACCTGGTTATACCTGGGTGGCTGGGGCACTGCGACGATGTATAAGAATGATCAGGTGCTCTACAAAGACTATGACGCACACTTCATGGTCATGGAGCGCTCGCGCGATCCGAAGACACATGAGGTTCACTACCCGGTCAAACGCACTTTGCCTGGCGGCGAAACAGACCCAGCTGGCATGGAAATCGATCTGTGGGTGCGGTCTAAAGAACAAAATGCCAACAATTTTCCACCGTTCGAAACCTTCGTCCATCTCTGTTGGGAAGAAGTTATCTGGCGATAGATCATGGGGACGCTTCTCAAGCTCATTTTCTTACTGCTGACCGCTATAAGCGTAGCTGTGCCGGCGGTGGGGCATAGTTTTGAGAGCATGACCCGCGTGTGGACGTTTGACGATGATCTACCGAGGACACTTCCCGCTAATTTCCAGGTGAGCACCTTCTTTAATGGCAGGCCTGCTGGGGATTGGAAGGTGTTCAATACTGATCATGCGAAGAGCTCTCCGCATGTGCTGGCACAGCTCCTGGGAAAAGGCGCAGAGCACGCGTATGAAACGGTGTTCATCAACGGGATCAAGGCATCAGACCTTGAGCTTGAAGTCTCATTCTTGCCGATCGAGGGCAAGGCCTATATGGGAGGTGGGCTGATCTGGCGGGCCACAGACGATCGCAACTACTACCTCACCAGGGCGGATCCGCTGGAGCAGAATATTCGGATCTATCGGGTCTTCAAGGGAGTCCGATATCTGCTCAAGAACCTCGATCAGATCATTGATGTCCGGCTGTGGCATACCCTCCGCGTCAGTGCGAAAGGATGCCAGGTCCAGGTCTTTTTGGATGGCAAGGAGATGTTTAACCTCTGTGATCAGACCTTCTCAACCGGCCAGGTTGGACTCTGGACCAAATCCGGTGCCGTGACCTATTTCGACGATTTAAAGCTGCGAAGCATGCGCTGAGTAGTGGTTCTAAGTCGCCCAAGATGGACAAGAGACGGTTGCATGCACCATCACCAACGGATACTTGGACTTATCACTGGCATCCCTCGTAGGTTTTTCTGAGCGAACAGGTAGTATTACGAGTATTGTCCGGTACTTTACTTCTTTATCCTACTTCTGTCCGAGTCATTTGAGTGAACACCTCGAACCGGAGGGCAACACGCTACATGTTCAGGTAATACCCATAACGACCGCCGTTCGATTTGCCGAAACCAAAGTGGCTTGTGCTCATGGACGCATGATTGACGACGTGCTGACGGAGGAGGGAGTGAAAACGGGGAACGGGGATGGTAAGATGCCTTGAGTGCATGGCGATTATTCCTGACCCGTATATGCCAAGGGCCCTGAGTTAGGAAATACTAGTGGACTGTAACGATTGATTCGGGAGTAATTCGACGTGACGCATCGAAGTA
>CAKKRK010000166.1 GCA_919902665.1 Nitrospiraceae bacterium | reverse complement strand
CGAAGACCACCGGGGCCGAAAACGACATCGAGCAAGCCACCGGTCTCGCCCGCCGGATGGTGACGCGTTGGGGTATGAGTGAGCGGCTCGGCCTTGTGCAGCTCGCGCCACGGGAGAACCCCTACCTAAGCGGCCTAAACGGGTACGGAGACGCAAGGCCGTTTAGCGAGGAGACGGCTCAAGTCATCGATGCCGAGGTGCTTAAGATTATCGTCGAGAGCTACGACGAGGCCCGGCGGCTTCTCAGCGCGTATCGCAAGCAACTTGATGTGCTTGCCGCAGCCTTGCTCGCGCGCGAGACCCTCAACGAACAGGAGATTCTCGAGGTGACGGGGCTCCCTCATGCACCGGCTCTAGAGACTGGGGTGCTGCCCCATCCCGCTGGCGACGAGACCGAGCCTGAACCGATAGGGGTAGCTCATTCGATGGAACTATGAGTGACCCTCAGAATTGTGACGATTCTCAACTGTGTGAAAAGGGCTTCCCAGGATTTGACGAACCACCGTTAGGTGATCGCTAGGATATGGGAGGGCCTATGAAGAATCAGCAAAGACCGCAGCATATCTGACGGAAGTACACCTTCATCAAAGCCCATCGCCAAAAGTAGATGTCACGCGGCGGATTCTATGCCTGGTTGCGGAAGCCGCTTTCTGATCGAGCGAGGGAAGACCAGCGCTTGCTCGGTCTAATCGTTGCCGCCTACACTACACGCGTCGGCGTCGACGGCGCCCATCGAATCTTTCTGGATTTGCGCGAAGCAGGCGAAACCTGTAGTGAGTGTCGGGTCGCTCGGGTTATGCGAGTCTGTCACTTCAAAGCGTTCCGCGGTCACTGCGCGCTTCGGTACGCCAGAGCTGTCCCTGCACTTCTCACTCTCCAATATCCTGCGATGCGGCTTTACCGTTCCACGCCCGAACCAAACTTAGGCTACGAATATCCCATACGTGCGCACATGGGAAGGCTGGTTCTCTCTGGCGTCGTGTATCGCCCTGTACTCCCGCAGCATTATCGGCTGGTCCATCGATCCCACGCTACCTCAGAACCTTGTGCTGGACGCGCTTCTCATGGCTATGTGACGACGCAATCCCCAGCACGTCCTGATTCAATCCGATCAAGGGTACTAATCTGGTAGCGATGCGTGGTGGCGTTTTTGTCGGACGCATCATCTGGAACTCAGCATGAGTCGGAGTGGCAACTGTCGAGATAGTACGGGGGCCGAATCATTTTAAAGCAGCGTGATGGATGAGTGGATTGCAAAACACATATGCCGGACCCGGGAGATCGCCACGATTGAGACCGATGAGAATATTGAGACGTCCTATAATCGCACCTGTCGACACAGTCATCTCAGCGGAGTCAGGCTAGAGATATTTGCAGCGCACCAAACCTGCTGGTAAAGGTGTCAGCAAAATCTCTGGGGAGTCTCCCCCCTCCGCCAGTGGGTTCACTGCGAGGGCGAGTGTATGCGTGCAGTCGGATCCTATCTCCGGGACTCAATGGCCTTGCAACGATGAGGACGTCCATAGGAACAATCTGCTAAGGACTCAATTAATACAAGTGCAGCGTACACATCGCCTCTAAGCTCACTACGGCCTTGCTGGACGGCCATTGTGGGCATCCTGATGTCTCTGGCGAGCGTGCTCCAGACCGTCGGTTGTTGTGCATTGTGTCTCGCTGGAATAGTGTTTTGCAGCTCTGTTAGAGCGCTCCGTTCATGACGCATACAGCTTGCTGGCTATGAGCTGGCAAAAGTGACGCGCGGCTAGTGAAATTAACTGAAACTGGTTTAGTAGTGAAGGTAAGTGCGGGTATTTGGCAATATAACTTGACTAGATATAGTAAACTGCTGTAGAGTAGTCAGTGGGTGGACGGGACCTTCTCATTGAAGGGTTTGGTGTTTCTTGGACGATATCAAAGTTAGGAACGTAATGTTGGTGTGCTTGCTCAGACTCTGACGTTCCAGTTTCGCTGACTGTCCCATCCTTTGCGCTTCCTGTTCCTTCCCAGCGCGACCGATTCCCCAGTCTCCGCCGCTTCAATGCCAGAGCACCAGTGATGTCGAGGCCGTATCGAGAGGTCTCCAAGTCTGATTTACTCAGACGCCCGTCTGTCGGCCTTCCGATGTGGGCGGTTTCTAGGTCTCGGATCGGGTTCGTTTTTTGTCGAGGAGTCGGTGGGGTGTTCAACGAAGGGGGTATTCATCATGAGACTTTTTACGATGACTATGACGGGGCTCGTATTTGTCGGAATGACCGTGCTTGCCATGGCGAATCCGACGATGCTGCCTAAGCACCCAGGGTATCCGTCGAGCGGAGAATTTGCGAACGATACGGGTCGAAACAATTTGACCTATAGCCAATCAATCGATGAGGCCGCGAGGTCTGGCGATACCACTATGGGCTTGTCGCTGATTGATCCTAAGAATATCAGGATGCCGGAGCCTCAGGTTGTCGACCCATTGTCGAAAGGGCTAGGTGAACAGCCGATGAAAGAGGGCATGCGGATGCCGATGAAATAGTTGGAAGGTATGCGCACGGTTGATTGCCAGGGATCTTGTATGGTTGCAGGGAATGGAACGAGTGGAATTGGGGCATGGAGTCCGGCCGGTAATGGTGATTGTTGGGATGGGCGAGCGACATGAGAGTATTTTGAGCGGCCGTTGGTGGGGGAGTGAGCATGAAGGCATCGGGGCCTTGCGGGCATGTTTCAATCTAGTAGGTCATGCGGGAAGGAGAGAGCCATGCTGAACAAGAACTTTATGATATGGCGAGCAATCCTGATTGCAGGGATGGTTATTGGTGTCGCGGGGATCGTCGGTGAAATGGTCTGGAGCGCAGAAAAGGGAAAATCCAAAGAGGAGGAGGCGAGGCAGGTCATTGCCATGGCGACCTCCGCTAAGATCGGGCTTGAGGGGGCGATGCAGGCGGCCTTGGAAAGCGTGGCAGGGCAGGTTGTTGAGGCGAGATTAGAAAAGAACGGGGACAAGATCGCGTGGAATGTCGAAATCTTGACCACTGATGAGGCGATTATGACGGTCTCTGTCGATGCCGTTTCAGGATCGGTGATGATGACCAAGGAGAAGGTCGCAGGGAAGAAGCCGATTCAAGGCAAGACGGCATGACGCGGTTAGTTGAGGGACTTAGACGATGAGGGAGTGCTCCGCACGCATCAATGACTTTCTGCTTTCTTACTGAAGGAGCATCTTATGTTCATGTATGCACTGGTTTTTGCAATCGTTATTGGATGTCCTTTGTCAGGCTTCGCCCAATTTATGGATCGGGGTGAATATGTGGAGGTGTCGAAAGGTGTGAAGCTATGTTCTAATGCCACCCTGGACACCTCGAACGGGATACTCGATCCGGAGAATCGTTTCTGGCGCGTCACGAGCAAAGCGCGAGGGAATGGCACGCAGACTGTGGACGCATTTGTCTCCGAAAGTGCATATGATCGCAAAAGCGGCAAGACCACAATCGAGGAACGCCAATACGATGACGGTTATGCCACGTTGTTTAAGAGAGCCTTGGAGCACAAAGGGATGCTGTTGATGGTCAGTCCAAGAGATGGTCAAGTCGAAGCGACCGTCGAGATTTGCGGAAAGAAGAAATAGCGTGTCGGTTCCGGTTGCAATGACCAGTCTGGGTACCAGGAGATCATGGTGAGCGGCGAACTGTTACTGCGAAATTGTAGATGGTGGGGGTGGCCCATGAGGAGATGGGAGAGCGCGCGAAGCTCTGTTAGGGAAGGCCGGAATAATTAAGAGTTTCCATTAGCCTGCGCTCACAACGCAGAGGAATCCGGCTGGCTCCTATACGGCATTTGGAATTAGTCAGACATTTCCGAGGTTGGAGGACAGGAATAGGCGTGTTCTCTAGAGTGTACCGTTTTTGCAACCGCCTCCAATAGACACGACTCATTGCCTTGTCTGCTTTGCGCCTATTTGATGGGAAACTTAGGAGCGATGGGCTTCAATGAAGGGCTTACGTGCTTGGATAGTGCGCGATCGGCATCGATGCTCTGCGTAACGATACCGCAAGGTATCAGATCTTCAATCAGGTAGGAAAAGTGAATTCTGACACTTCAGCCCTCTCCAACCCTTGCTTGACGAGTTGCGTGATATCCAAACTCCGCTCGACCTTTCGAAGGTCATCGATCCTGGTTTTCGTACTGGGATGGGGTGGGGTGAACAGCTTACAGCAATCTTGGTCAGGTTCGATAGACGTCTCATAGGTTCGGATCCGCTTGGCCTCGTCGACGATCTCCCGTTTATCCATTCCGATGAGCGGCCGGAGGATTGGGATCTCGGCCGCTTCCTCAACGACCGTCAGATTTTCAGGGGTCTGCGACGCGACCTGCCCGAGACTATCTCCTGTCACCAACCCCCAACATCGTTCCTTCCGTGCGAGTTCTTGAGCAATGCGAAGCATCATCCGCCGATAGAGCACCACGCGAAACGGTGGTGGTGTATTCAACACAATCTCGCGCTGGATTTCTCCGAAAGGAATGACATAGAGACGCGACGCATATTGATACGCCGTGAGGGTTTGGACCAACTCCCGCACCTTGTCCTCAGAAGCACGACTCACCAAGGGACGACCTGAAAAATGAACAAAGGAGGCATGGCAACCGCGTTTGATCATGCGGTAGGCGGCAACCGGTGAATCGATGCCTCCCGAGATCAAACAGGCGATCTTTCCGCTGACTCCGACTGGCATCCCCCCAGGTCCCTCAATTTTTTCCGCCGCGCAATAGACTTCCCTCGACAGCAACTCGATATAAATCGTCACATCTGGGCTTTTCAGATTGACGGTCTTGCCGGTTCGTTCACATATTGTTGCACCGATGGTTCTTTCGATATCCATCGACGTCAGCGCCAATCGCTTATCAGCTCGTTTGGCTGTGACTCGAAAGGTCGTGCCTGAGGTTGCCGTGATCTCTTCGACCGCGACCTCAGCGAGCGCCGCCAGGTCAGGGTTCGCAATCTGTAGTGGAATCACACGACCCAGCGAGAAGTTTGCGATACCACACACACGAACGAGCCGATCTCGAACAACATCTGCGTTCGCTTCCAGGGGGAGATCAATGCGGATCCGGCTGTGGAGGTCCTGGACCTGTCGAACGCCTAAATCTTTGAGGGCTGTCCGGATGTTCTGAATGAGGCATTGCTCAAAGTACTCGCGATTGCGGCCTTTGAGGGCAAGTTCGTGGTAATGAGCGATGGCCCAGCGCATGTCAGCCCTAACGCCTCACCCTTCACTGGACTCTAGAAATCGCTCGGCATCAATCGCCGCCATGCAGCCAGACCCGGCTGCAGTCACGGCCTGACGATAGCGTGAATCCTGCACATCACCGGCGGCAAAGACGCCGGGAATACTGGTGGCTGTTCCCGTGTGAGTCCTGATGTAGCCCTTCTCGTCCATATCAATCTGACCGGCGAACAACACCGTGTTAGGTCTATGGCCGATGGCAACAAAAACACCAGCGCAGGGCACTTCCGATGTTTTCCCAGTAACGATATTTTTCAGCCGCACGCCGGTGACCACCTCATGCCCAAGGATATCCTCAACCACAGCATTCCAGATGAAACTGACTTTCTCGTTCTTCATGGCCCGATCTTGCATAATCTTCGATGCACGAAGCTTGTCGCGTCGATGGACAATCGAGACTTTCGTCGCAAACTTGGTCAGAAAGTTCGCTTCTTCCATTGCGCTATCCCCACCACCAACAACAATGAGCTCCTTCCCGCGAAAGAAAAACCCATCGCAGGTTGCGCACGTTGAGACGCCGTGACCGGTCAATCGCTTCTCATTGGGCAGGCCAATCGGAATCGCTGAGGCTCCAGTGGCAATGATGGCGGTTTTCGCCTCGACGGTACGCTCACCATCAATCGTCAAGATCAATGGGAGATTCTTGTTGAAGCTTACAGCAGAGACATCACCAGTGAGAAATTCCGTCCCAAACCGTCCTGCTTGAGCCCTCATTTCTTTCATGAGCTCCGGACCCATGATGCCCTTTGCAAACCCGGGATAGTTCTCGACTTCCGTCGTGGTCGTGAGCTGGCCACCGGATTGCCATCCCTCAATGAGAAGTGGTGAGAGGTTGGCTCGGGCAGCATAGATAGCAGCCGTGAGTCCTGCAGGACCGGAACCGATAATCACGAGATCACGCATGGGTGAGGACTCTAACACAGCATGAGAATCAGAAGGTAGAAGGTTGTTACCCCGTATCAGCCAGTCTTTTCGCGGAAGAAAATGGCACCTTACAGGGCCCGAAGATTTTTGCAAATCTTGGCCACATCTTGTTTGAGGCGTCGTGTATCTTTCGTTCCGTCGAGGACAAAGTCTGCGAGCCGGCGCTTTCGATTCATCGGCAGCTGGCTCCTGATCCGTCGAAGGGCTTCGGATCGTGAGAGGCCGTTTCGTTTACTAAGACGGGTAATTTGGGTTTCTCGATCGGCGGTCACGACAACGATCTTGTCGACACGTGTGTCGACACCTGCCTCAAATAGGAGGGGAACGTCATAGATCACGACGGCGTCCGGATCGATTCTGGCTGCCTGTCTCGTCAGTCGTTGCTGTTCACGAGCCACACGAGGATGAATGATACGCTCAAGCTCACGTCGTTTCATGGGATGACTGAATATGAGCGAGCCGAGCGCTGGGCGGTTGATCGTACGATCAGGATTAAGAATTCCTGTGCCAAAGATATGAAGAATATCTCGCCACGCCGGTTTGCCTGGCTGGACCACATCTCGCGCCAACTGATCGGCATCGATCACGACAGCGCCGCATTGCTCGAACATTTTCGCGACTGTGCTTTTCCCGGTGGCGACGCCTCCGGTGAGTCCAATGAGCATCATGGCAGCGGAGCTTATCATGTGCTGTATCTGTCAGGAAACCGCGATTGACATCACCAGCTCTCCGCTTGTATGAAACTCTTCATGCGGCTTGTCTTTCTCACACTCATACTATTCGGGATAACCAACGCTGGGTTTGCGGTCGCTCTGGCTGAGAACCCTACCTCCGCGCCAAGAACCATTACTGTCGCGCTCGATGGCTCGGGGGATTTCTCGTCGATTCAGGAAGCGGTCGATAGTGCCGGGAAGGGCGATACGGTGTTGATCAAGGCCGGGGCCTACGCTCAGGACTTGACCATTCATAGCAAGGAGAAGATCAAGATTCTCGGTGCTGGAGTCGACAAAACTATCCTGCTGGGACGAGGTACGATGGTTGGCGTGCTCCATGTAGGCAAGTGGCCGTATGGGGCAACGGACATTGACATCAGCGGGCTCACGATCAACGAGCACGGGGGACATGCTCTGGGAATCTTTAATGGAACCCGCATTACGCTCCATCATCTTCATGTGAAGGGGATGGTGTTTGGCCAACAGGTGCACGAAGTTCGCATCGAAGACTGTGTGATCGGGGGAAGTGAGACGACCGGCGTGCATGTCACGGACTCTCAAGTCCAGTTGATTGGGAACGTTATCCATGACAATGACCATGGAGTGAACGTCACGGGAAAGTCAGACATTCGGCTTGAGCGCAATATCATTACCAGAAATCTATTTGAGGCCGTCGTGATCAGTGATCAGGCAAAGGTGGTCTTGATCAATAACACCCTGGTTAAGAATGGTGGCGGAGCGGCATTCCTAGGCTCGTCGACGATCGAAGCCTCTGGAAATATTGTGAGTCTCAATAAAGTTGGCTTTCTCATTGCCGCGTCGAGTCAAACCAAGACCTCGTATAACGCGCTGTTCATCAATAGTGATGGGAACTATATGAGAGCCGGCTCCCCGAATGTTCCGGCACCGGAGCTTCAGGCTGAGTCAGATATGACTACCGATCCACGTTTTGTCGATGCCGAGCATGATGATTTCCGACTGAAACCCGACACGACCCTTCTCAATCACGGGACCTTTCGTTACCTTGGCGCACTTCCTCCGCTTCTACCCCCTGCACACAATCTCCAATAAATATCGTGGAAACAATGAGATAGAGAGGCTACTCATGGTGCGAGGAATATGTATGGTATGCGTTCTGTCTAGCGCATGCACCTCCAGATCTCTCAAAAATTAAAGGGTGCTTCCGGGTTCTCCGTGGGTAGGCTGAGCGGATAATATGGTCGGCCAAGGA
>CAKKRK010000165.1 GCA_919902665.1 Nitrospiraceae bacterium | reverse complement strand
TTCGTGAAGCCAGGCTACCACTTATCACACTGTCTGAATTTCCGGAGCCCCCTCTCTTGCGAAAGCTCTACCCTGACACATTATGATGCTATAAGTTCCTGGTATTCTAAATTCTTTGAGTTGAGAAACTTAATGAGGGTATCTCGAAACAAGTTCGAGTTATCCCAGTTGTTGAATTGCCATTCCAGTTCACCAAGGTAGGTGTCTAGATGCTTGGTCGAAAGCATGCAATAGGTGCTTGGAGAAGGAGGGCTATGAGTTCATCAAGACTTATCGGTTATATCGAAATCTGCTTATTATCGATATGAGGTTCCAGCCAAATAAGTTGCGGCAATCCATGAGTTGCATATTCGCAGCCTCTATTGCACCAGGCAGACCTACGGTTACTTAGAACGCAGGGTAAGAGGTTCACCCCCCTGTTCAGATCCACGTTTCTAGACGTAGATGCTTAGCAGCCCTTGGGAAATGGAAGTGTCATGTCTGCTCCACCGCACAAGCTGACACAGCATTTGTGAGGGCTATCTCCCTGTGATACGCTAACCACACGATTTCTCTGACCACAATCACAACGTCGAAAGGGACTCTCATGAAGATGCTTCAGATTGTCTGTGGGAAGAGGTTAGAGAGCGAAATCTTGGCCATGTTCAAGAAGGTGGGGATCAAAGGATACACGGTAATCTCAGGCGTGGGAGGCAGTGGTGTGACCGGGACCGTTTCCGGTGCCAACCACTCAGCCGATCCCGACGCTCATACCAATACACTCTTCATGGTCGCACTCGGATATGAGGCCACGTTTCTGCCACAGATTGTGGCCGCGCTCAAGGAGCTTCGCGCTCAACATATTCAAGGACATGATGACCGCGAAATCCCTCTGAAAGTCTTTCTACAACCCTGCGAGATCATCATTTAGAACTCGTACTCCCTGTTTGTTTGATCATCACGTTCTAACCCATCTATCCTTTCCGTGAGTAACAAGAGAGGTCTGATCCCTTAGGGTCCATCATTCGCTCTGCTCTCTCCCCTCTCACATGAACTCCCCGTATCATCTCCGGATCGATGGACCCATCTACGACTTTGCAGTAGACTCGTCCCTATTAGACCCGTGAGACTACCTCACGAAGTTTTCCGGGCTGGCCACCGCTGACTGACTCGTAAACCGTTGCCATGCCGCACTTTGAAACACATACCATACGCCGCATTGGATGGCTCCGTGCGGCTGTTCTTGGCGCCAATGACGGTCTTGTTTCCACGGCGAGTCTCGTCTTAGGCGTCGCGGCGGCAGGCGCGAGTTCAACGAGTATTATGACCGCAGGCGTGGCCGGTCTTGTGGCTGGTGCCATGGCAATGGCTGCTGGTGAGTATGTTTCGGTGAGTTCGCAAGCCGACACCGAGCGCGCGGATCTAGAGCGGGAGCGTAAAGAGTTAGCAGCAAACCCGGTGCAAGAACACCGGGAAATGACCGCGATTTACGTTGCACGTGGGCTCGATGCAGAACTCGCATCCACCGTCGCAACCCAGCTGATGGCACATGATGCACTCGGCGCGCATGGGCGTGACGAGCTGGGCATATCCGACATAGTAACCGCACGACCGGTTCAAGCCGCACTGGCTTCGGCTGTCACATTTTCCATTGGCGCTGCCCTCCCTCTCCTGGTAGTTCTGTTGGTGCCCGTCTCTGCGCTTATGTGGGCTGTTTCTGGAAGCTCGATCATATTTCTTGCACTCTTAGGTTCTCTGGCTGCGCGCGTCGGAGGTGCTTCCGTGATGACCGCTGCCGCGCGGGTGACCGTTTGGGGCGCCTTGGCCATGGCCGTGACCGCTGGGGTTGGAGCTTTTTTTGGGGTTCCTGCCTGATCCCTGTCACTCCTCATCTCAGAAAAATACGGCACTGGAAACCATATTCAACAGATAGCGGAGGTCTGACCCCTGCGGGTGCCTTAGTCGGAATCTCCCGCTGAGGCCGAATGCAATGAAAGTTTCTGATCTGTTAGTTCCCTCAGTGTCCTTCTATCTTTTGCTTCCCAATTGTCCGGCCTGTCACTTCATGCACGCCTCCGGCCACGAGATGCTGCACCAGGTTGTACAGAATGATGGGGACCATGACTCGTGGGTACGAGCCAAGCACAAGAGAGGCCAAGACCAGCCCGGTCCCGTTGTTATTCATCCCCAATCCATACATGAGCGAGACGCGATCAGCATCATCGACCTTGAACAGTCGACTCAACCCATAACCAGAGGAAAAGGCCGTGACACAAAGACCCGCAGTGATAGCCAGCGTCACCGCCAGAAAGTCATAATCTCGGTCCGCGATGGCCTGAGGAAGTGATACCGATCCGTTCGAATAGTTCAGCAGCAGTAGAACGATTGAGTTGATCAGTTTGATGAACGGCATGATGGCCGTCAGTTGGGCTTCAGGCGCCACGAAGCGCACCGCAAGGCCCAGCAGAGAGGGCAATACGATCCAGAGCCCCAGGAACGCTCCTGATCCATACGCAGCGAGTGTGTGTATGACAGCCTCATATTCCTCCGTAGCCATCTCCCCGAACGTATACAGGGCGATAGGCGTCAGGATAGGGCTGAGGATGGTCGAGGCGAGGACTAACCCTAAGCTCAGCGCTAGATTTCCATTGGAGTTTTGTGCCCAGGCGGTTGAGGCCCCGGCAATCGGCATAGACGCCACCAACGCCAACCCGACGAGAATGTGTTGGGCTTCCTCCGGCTCATACCACAGCCGCATAATAAGAGTGACCAGAAAGATATAGGCCATGGGGATGACGAGATTCGCGGTGAGCCCCGCAAACAAGACCCCTGTCTTCTTGGCCAATGATCTGAGGTGCGCAGTCTTGACCCCCAACCCTGCATTGAACATCAAGGTGGCCAGCAAGAGCAGGAGGAGAGAAATATGCAGGTTCTCATTGACGATTCGAAGATCGCCGAAACTGACGTTTCGAATCCAGAGGCCGGCGGTTGGCCAGATGGCAGAGAGGGTGTAGACGCCGATCAAAAACCAGAGCAGGTGATGATGGATGAACTGGGACAAAGAGCGAAACGTGAGGTTGCGGCTATCCATGATGTATTTCGGTATCAGGTTGGCTCAGACATGCACTATCGTGGCGCCTGGCCGATGATGTGGACTTTGGGCCCGTTCGGCAGCGGGATCATTCTGTCGTCCTTCACTTCGGCACCTAGGAGCCTGTCCGAGTAACCGTTACTACGGGCCGCCGAGCCGCATTGGCTGC
>CAKKRK010000164.1 GCA_919902665.1 Nitrospiraceae bacterium | reverse complement strand
AACGAGTGCTCGCCAATGGCGGCACGCCTGCTCTGGGCAAGCCTGTCTTGCTTGGTATTACCAAGGCGGCCCTCACGACCGATAGCTTTATTTCTGCGGCATCATTCCAGGAAACCACACGCGTACTCACTGAAGCCGCGATCAATGGACGCGAGGATAAGTTATTGGGCTTGAAGGAAAACGTCATTGTGGGTCGTTTGATTCCGGCAGGGTCCGGGTTTGAAGAGTACCGCGATACGTTCGTCATCAGTGAGAAGCCTGAGGTAATACCTGTAGGTGTTGCAACTGCAGTATCATCTGGTGCGGCAGTTCCAGCGGTTTCAGGGGAAGGTGCTCGGTCTTAGTGCGTGACGGATATTGCCCACTTGACAGTCGGCGTTTACGTCACTATAATCCGGCGGCTTTGCACTTGACGGTTGGTGCTTGTTCTATTTGAAAGGGTTTGAACGCGATGCCGACGATCAATCAGCTGGTTCGGAAAGGCAGGATCTTTGTGAAGGCAAAGACCAAAAGTCCTGCCCTGAAGTCCTGTCCGCAGAAAAGAGGCGTGTGTCTTCGTGTATACACAACGACGCCGAAGAAGCCGAACTCAGCATTGCGAAAAGTTGCGCGGGTGCGCCTTACGAACGGTATGGAGGTGACGACGTATATACCTGGCGTAGGGCACAATCTTCAGGAGCATTCTATTGTGCTTGTGCGTGGAGGTCGCGTTAAAGATTTGCCGGGCGTTCGATACCATTTGGTTCGTGGCGCCTTGGACGCGGTGGGTGTAGCTGGAAGAAAGCAGAGTCGCTCGAAGTATGGAGCGAAGCGGCCCAAGTAGATTTTGTGAGTTTTGAAAATCATCACACGGATTGGATAGGTTGATATGCCACGCAGTAGGTTTTTAGGTCAACGAGAAGTGCTTCCTGATGTGCGGTACCGAGATAAGCTGGTCGGGAAGTTTATTAACGCGCTAATGAGTAGTGGGAAAAAAAGTACGACGGAACGGATATGCTATGGCGCGTTTGATGTTATTCAGGAGAAAACTGGCGGGGACCCGCTGAAAGTGTTTAAGGCAGCTGTAGATAATGTAAAGCCGATTGTTGAAGTCAAGTCTCGTCGAGTAGGGGGTGCCTCCTATCAGGTTCCGGTCGAAATTAGGCCTGCACGTCGAGTGTCGTTGGCGCTTCGTTGGTTATCGCAGTATGCCCGTACACGCGGTGGCAAGAGTATGCGTGAAAAGCTTGCCGCTGAACTGATGGATGCATCGAATAATACAGGGGCTGCGGTCAAGAAGCGGGAAGACGTGCATCGGATGGCAGAGGCCAATAAAGCATTCGCCCATTATCGCTGGTAGTGTCATTCTGTGCTGCAGTTGAGCCGTGCTGCGATCAGCAGACTCTGGCCAGCTTGTATCGCAGAGGTATTTCTTGGCTTGACTTGTGGCGCTCGTTTTTTTTGAGAGAGTTAGGGAGTTAAAGTGGCTCGTCAGACATCGTTGGGGCAAACGCGTAATATCGGTATCATGGCCCATATTGATGCCGGTAAGACTACGACCACGGAGCGCATCCTCTATTATACGGGCATGACTCATAAGCTGGGTGAGGTCCATGAGGGTGCGGCCACGATGGATTGGATGGAGCAAGAGCGTGAGCGAGGTATTACTATTACGGCCGCCGCAACAACCTGTTTCTGGCGTGATCATCGCATCAATATTATTGATACACCTGGACACGTTGACTTTACAATTGAGGTGGAGCGTTCCTTGCGCGTGCTTGATGGGGCGGTAGCAGCGTTTGATTCTGTTCAGGGTGTTGAGCCTCAGTCTGAGACTGTCTGGCGTCAAGCTGATAAGTATCATGTGCCTCGTATCGCCTTCATGAATAAGATGGATCGTGTTGGCGCAGATTTCTACGGAAGTGTCCAGTCCCTCATTGATCGGCTGGGGGCTATGCCAGTTCCGATTCAGATTCCGATCGGGCGTGAAGCAGAATTTCGAGGATCGATTGATCTGGTAAGGATGAAGGGATTCTTCTACGACGACGAAACATTGGGTGCGAAGTATAAGGTCGATGAAATTCCTGAAGCTCTTCTCGCTCAGGCGAAAGAGTACCGAGAGAAAATGCTCGATGCGGTGGCAGAGTTTGATGACCAGGTGATGGAGAAGTATTTGAGCGGCCATCCATTAACTGAAGAAGAGGTTATGCGCGCAATCAGAGCTGGCGTTATCTCGATGAAGATTACTCCGGTGCTGTGTGGGTCGGCTTTTAAGAATAAGGGTGTTCAGCAGTTGCTGGATGCCGTTGTTGACTACCTGCCGTCTCCGCTTGATGTCCCTCCGGTCATGGGGTTGGATCCGAATAGCAGTAAAGAAGTTGAGCGAAAGTCGGATGACGGTGAGCCATTTTCAGCATTGGCATTCAAGATCATGTCTGATCCATTTGCCGGACAGTTGACATTTTTCCGTGTCTATTCTGGAACGTTGAAAACTGGCACGGCGGTTTTGAATGTGACCAAGGGGACAAAGGACCGCATTGGGCGTCTCTTGAAGATGCATGCTAATAAGCGAGAAGAAATTGATGAAGTGTACGCAGGGGATATCGCTGCAGCGGTGGGGCTAAAGGGGGCTACAACAGGAGATACGCTGGCGGATGAGAAGCAGCCAGTGCTCCTGGAGGTGATGAAGTTCCCTGAGCCTGTGATTGCGATGGCAATTGAGCCTAAGACAAAGCAAGATCAAGAGAAGATGGGTTTTGCCCTCCAGAAATTGGCTCAAGAGGATCCATCATTCCGTGTGCGGACGGACGAAGAGACTCAGCAGACGATCATTGCTGGAATGGGTGAATTGCATCTTGAAATCATCGTCGATCGAATGTTGCGTGAGTTTAAAGTTGAAGCAAATGTAGGAAAGCCTGAGGTGGCATTCCGGGAGACGATCAGGCGAAAGGCTGAGGCTGAATCGAAATATGTTAAGCAGACTGGCGGGCGTGGGCAGTACGGTCATGTTGTCTTAACCGTTGAGCCTTCAGAGTCAGGTAAGGGGCTTGAGTTTGTGAATAAGGTTGTGGGTGGAGCAATTCCGAAGGAGTTTGTCCCTGCTATTGAGAAAGGTGTTCGCGAGCGGATGGAAAGTGGTGTCGTTGCAGGGTATCCGCTTCGGGATGTGAAGGTGACGGTGATTGATGGTTCCTACCATGATGTCGATTCAAATGAAATGGCATTTAAGATTGCAGGGTCAATGGGATTTGCTGATGCGTGTAAGAGGGCCGATCCTGTCCTGCTTGAACCAATTATGAAGGTTGAGGTTTTGGTTCCGCAGGAGTTCATGGGTGATGTGATTGGTAACTTGAACAGCCGGAGAGGTAAAGTGCAAGGAATGAAGGTCCGGGCTGGTGCTCAAGCTATTGATGCTGCCGTGCCCTTGATGGAGATGTTTGGCTATGCGACTGATCTCCGGTCTCGTACGCAGGGTCGTGCGACCTATAGCATGGAGTTTGATCGGTATGATCAGGTTCCTAGAAATATTGCGGAAGCCATCATCAAGAAATAGCGTGGTGAATTAGGAGGGGGTGGCATTATGGCGAAGGCGAAATACGAGCGGAAGAAGCCGCACGTGAACAT
>CAKKRK010000163.1 GCA_919902665.1 Nitrospiraceae bacterium | reverse complement strand
GGTCCGACCCCGACCTTGACCGCATCGACTCCGGCTTTGAGGAGGTCTTTGGCCGCCTCTGCAGTGCCGATGTTTCCCACGATCAGTTCGAGAGCCGGATACAGTTTCTTGATCATCTTCGCCGTATCCAGCACGGCTTGCGAATGGCCGTGCGCCGTGTCGATCACGACAAGGTCCACGCCGGATCTCTTGAGCAGCGTCACCCGCTCTTCAGTCTCCGGTCCGACACCCACCGCCGCCCCAACCCGTAAGCGCCCATGGCCATCCTTGCAGGCGTTGGGATACTTAACCCGCTTTTCGATATCTTTAATGGTAATGAGCCCTTTGAGCTCAAATTGCTTATTCACCACCGGTAATTTTTCAATCCGGTGCTCATGCAGAATCTCTTTGGCCTTCTCCAGGCTGGTGCCCTCCGGCGCCGTGATCAACCGGTCTCGCTTCATCACCTGCGATACCTTCAGCTCCATCCTGGTTTCAAACCGCAGGTCACGGTTGGTGAGAATCCCGACCAGCTTGCGCCCTTTGGTGACGGGGATACCCGAGATCCGATACTTCGCCATGAGTTGGTACGCGTCTCGAATCGTTTGGTCGGGAGAAATCGTGACGGGGTCGAGGATCATTCCGCTTTCTGACTTCTTCACCTTATCGACTTCCGTCGCCTGATCTTCCGGAGACAACACGCGATGAATGATCCCGATACCCCCTTCGCGCGCCATCGCAATCGCCAGGCGAGATTCCGTCACGGTATCCATAGCCGCGCTGACGAGCGGGATATTGATCCGTATATTGCGCGATACAAAGGTGCTGGTATCGACTTCATTGGGTACAATCTTCGACTTGGCCGGCACGAGGACCACGTCGTCGTATGTCAGTCCGAGTCGCGGTTCTTTATCAAGCATCGCTCCCTCTTCACACGTTCTGCGTTCGTTGCATGTTCTCCACCTCGGCCAACTCCTCCGCCTCGCCCTGCAACCGTTCACTGCCCTCGTCCGCCGGCATGAACTGCTGCACCCGTGTGTTGCCGCTATCCACGACAAAAACGCTCCCCTTCGCATCGACAGCAATCCCGTAGGGAAAATTGAATTGCCCGTCGCCGTTGCCGAACCCGCCCCACTGGGTGATGAAATTGCCCTCGCGATCAAACTTTTCAATCCGATGATTTCCCGTATCCGTCACGTAGAGCTGTCCAGCTCCGTCAACGGTGATCCCCCAGGGCGAGCGCAATTGTCCGGCCTCTTGCGCCAGAGCACTACTGGCATGCCCGGGGGCTGAACTGCCTCCCCACTTCGTTAACAACTGGGGTAAGACGTTGGTACTGGTGTCAAATTTCTGGATGCGGTGATTGCCCATATCGACGATATAGACGGTCCCGTCCTCTTGATCGACGGCC
Organism: Nitrospiraceae bacterium; assembly: GCA_919902665.1. Taxonomy (GTDB): domain Bacteria; phylum Nitrospirota; class Nitrospiria; order Nitrospirales; family Nitrospiraceae; genus Nitrospira_D. The sequence goes on along the minus strand of CAKKRK010000163.1, from coordinate 7,022 downwards.
ACACCGCGCGGGAAATAGAACTGCCCGTCACCGTTGCCGAAGCTGCCCCAGGCCATGATGAACTCGCCGGACATGTCGAATTTCTGCACACGGAAATTGGCGCTATCGACGACGTAGATGTAGCCGCGCACGCGGTCGACCGCAATCCCCCAGGGCGCATTGAACTGTCCTTCGCCGTTTCCACGCGAACCGAACTTCATCATGTACCCGCCGAGCTTCCCGTCGAACTTTTGAACCCGGTGATTGTTAGTATCCACCACCCAGACATCACCCTTGCCGTCGCAGGCAATACCGGTGGGATTGTGAAAATTCGCATTGGCCGAGCCAAAACTTCCCCACAGAATGATGAAGTTCCCGGCATTATCGAACTTCTGCACACGATTGTTGCCGTTGTCGACGACAAACAGTGATCCTTGTTGATCGGCACACAGTCCGTACATCGGCGCGATAAACTCTCCGCCGTGCAACAACGACGCACCTCGCCCCGGCTTCCCCCACTTCGACACGCACAGATAGCCAGACGTATTGACCAAAATAGTCGTGCTGGCCGGCGTGGAGACATTGTTGCCAATATCTTTGAACCACACATAAATGGTTTTGTGCCCATCTCCAGGCGAAAGAATGAACGGAATCGTGGCGCCGAACTTGATCGCCGATGTCACATCCACCCACCCAGGCGTGCCAGCCACAGGCGTCAACGGACTTTCAGAAATAAAATAGGCCCCAACTCCTGTATCCAAATCGGTTGCCGAAATCGTCACCACGACTTCGGGCGAGTTGGTCATGAAGGCCCCGTGATTGATCACGGCGTAAGGATTCTGCGGCGCCGTGATATCGATGAGCACGGGTATCGCTGTGACTTCTTCCGAAGGTCCGCTTTCCGTTCCATCTTCGAACGATGCGGTCACCGCATAAAAATAAGGCGTATCGTTGGTGAGACCTTCATGCGTGTACGGGGTCGTCACGCCTTCGATCTTCGTCGCCCCCTCGATCGTGACATGAGGCGAGGTACTGAAATAGAGATTGTAGGCCTGCGCGCCAGGCACCTCCATCCAACTCAGAAAGACTTCCGTATCGCCGGCCTTGACGGCAAGGCTGCGGGGTGGCTGCACCGCCCCGGCCTCCACTGGCTGCGCAGGCTGGTCCTTCCCACGATTCATCTCTTCTTCGGTCGGCACATATTTCAGGACACGGTGATTGCCGCTGTCGACGACGAACACGCAGCCTTCCTTATCGACCGCGATGCCATAGGGGAAATTGACCTGTCCCTCTGTTTTTCCTCGGTTCCCAAATGAGCACAGAAACGTCCCGTTGCCGTCGAACTTCTGCATGCGATGGTTGCCGCTGTCGACGACATAGACGTTGCCGAGTGCATCACACGCGATGCCCCATGGTGACTTAAACTGTCCGGGTCCCTGACCTTCCCGGCCCCATTTCGTCAAGAAGCTTCCTCGGGCATCGAATTTTTGGATGCGATTATTACTTTCATCGGCCACATAAATATTGCCGATAAAATCGACCGCCACGCCGCGCGGAAAGAAGAAGGCGCCGTCGAAGCTGCCGTCACGGCCCCACTTCAGCAGTGGTTGGCCATCGGCTTGAAATTTTTGGATACGCGCATTACTCGTGTCAGAGACATACACATGGCCGTCTTGATCCGTTGTAATGCCCCAGGGCACATCGAAGCGGCCCATATCGGCCCCCCGCCAGGCGAACCCAAACTTGCCCCATGCTTTCTGCGCGTTACCCTCGAGATCGAACTTCTGCACCCGGTTGTTGCCGCTATCAGCAACATACACAACATCGCCCGGTCCGACCGCCAAACCACGGGGATAGTAAAACTGGCCTTCCTGTGAACTGGGTTCACCGCCCCACCGCGCCAGGAACGTTCCAGTCTTATCGAATTTTTGGATCGAATGGTTATCCGTATCTGCCACGTAGATGTTGCCGTTCTTGTCGAGCGCAATCCCCGTGGGCGAGTTCAACTCCCCGTCGCCCACCCCTTCACTGCCGATGACCATGGCCAGGAGATAGGGCGATGGAATCGCCATCACTTCTAGCGACTCAGGGCTTTCGCCCTTCGAGGTGACGACGGTGACGACATAGTGGTAACAGGTGCCGTTGGCCAGGTCATCATGAACGTATGGACTCGAGGCACCCTCCAGACATGTTGCCTTGTCCTTTTTCACACCGATCACGCCCTTAAAATCTTCAGGGCCTGCGATGGGACGAGTCAGTTCCGAGAATTTGATCTGTACGCCCTTGGACGTCTGAAAGTAGAGGTTGTAGTACATGGCATCCGGAACCGGATCCCATGTGACGATAATACGCCCATTGCCGGGTTTGGCATGAACGTGTTGCGGAGGTGACGGCAGCTCTTCTTCCTCCGCCACTGAATCTCCGGCACCCCACTCTCCATGAAGCCCATCGATACGGATGGGGGACCGATCGAATTGAAACATCTCGTCAAAAAGCCAAGCTTTCATCACGGTGTTGCCTCAGTTTGCTCGTGGGAACGACTCAGAAACAGCGGAACTTTCAATCATTTAGACTTGGGTTGACCACTGTAGCAAAGCGACGGAAATAGAGTCAAGGCAACCGCCACAATGCCTTGGAGAATGATGTCTTGAAAAAGAGCCCTATGGTATCCGTCGTTGGATCGATTACAATGCAACGGTTCCCCGAGGCGAAGTCCGTGATCAGAGAGCTCTCTTCTCTAGGCAATTTTGCATGGCAGTTAGAGATTTCTGAATAGAAAGGAGCGCAACAGAAGCTACGATGCGAAACTTCATCCTTGGCGTCACGGTCGGTGCCGTCCTTACCACGATGGTGGTCCAGGCAGCAGGGAAAGATGGAATTGGAGGGAGTGGACGGCCTCCGCTCTCGAATGATGAGCGGGAGCGGCAGTTTCAGCTTCAACTCGACCATATACGCCAACAAACTGAGCTGGAACAGGCACGCATGCAAGGGAAAAAGAAACCCTGCTAGTGAGCCACAAGCCCTCCGAACTGGCCGATCGTCAGTTTCGTCGTGCTATAGACCGAATAGTCAATAACCACGTATCAATGGCAGATTAGGACGAATTCAAAGGTGGATGATTATGAGAATGTTTCAAGTCAGACAAACTGTCACCTATGACCTGACGACGGCTGCAGGAACAGAGCAGGAAGCCATTTTGAAAGCCAAAGGTATTCCCCTGGCTCAATGGACCGCCGAGGCCGGTGAGATCGCGGCCGAGATGCTGGATGAGACCGATGAAATCGACGAGTACTGAGCGACGCCCATGGTCCGTTCCACCTATCCGTGGCATTGAGCACAGAGAACCGACACGCATCATCACGATCAGGGAGAAGAGACCATGCGCCTGATTCAAAGCATCCAAACATCCGCGCTGTGTTTGCTCCTCATCACTGCCATGGCGCCCGCAGCCACTGCCGGGGACAAGGGACGCGCCAGCGGTCAGACTGCTCCAATGGATAAGAAAACTGAGGACAGGGCACGGTATGTCATCAAGATCGCCGGATGTAATGATTGCCACACCACCGGCTATGCGGAAGCTGCAGGAAAGATTCCTGAGAAAGACTGGCTCAAGGGAGATGCGATGGGATGGCGCGGGCCTTGGGGTACAACCTACGCGAGCAACATACGGCTCTATATGCAGAATCTCTCAGAAGCCCAGTGGATCCAGGTTTCGCGGTCGGTTGAGTTTCGACCACCCATGCCATGGTTCGTTCTGCGCGAGATGACCGAGCAGGACCTGCGGGCCATCTATCGATTTATCAGAACGCTCGGCCCGGCCGGAGAACCGGCGCCCGCCTATGTTCCGCCTGATCAAGAGCCGCCACACCCATATATCTTGTTCCCGTCTAACTAGGCGTGTTCAGGATGCGCACAATACTCGCAGTGCGGGCATTGTTTAGAAACCGACAGCCAGTCCTCTGCTAGCCAGACACTTTTGCCATGGCACGAAACCTTTCGTTTCGATCCAGAAGCTCTTCGTAGGTCCCCTCATCTGCCACGCCTCCGGATTCGAGCAGATAAATCCTATCAGCATGTTGAACGGTCCCCAGACGATGGGCGATCATGATGATCGTTTTCTCATGGAATATCGTTCGGATCGCGTCTGTCACCGCGTCTTCAGTGATGCCATCCAACGCACTCGTCGCCTCGTCAAGAATCAGCACATCCGGGTCGCTGTACAATGCCCGAGCGATTCCGATGCGTTGTCTCTGCCCACCACTCAGCTTCACCCCACGCTCACCCACCATGGTGTCATACCCGTCAGGCAACTCCTCACGAACAAACTCGTCCAGATTGGCGATTCTCGATGCATACCGCACTCGATCCATCTCGATCTGTTCGGGGAGCACACCGAATGCAATATTCGCCGCGAGGCTGTCGTCGGATAAATAGATGTGCTGCGGCACATACCCAAGCTGTTTCTGCCAGGCGGTCACCTTCGCAGCCGCTAACGGGATGCCATCCACGAACAGGGATCCCTGTTGCGGTTCCATCAGCCCAAGAATGATATCCACAATCGTGGTCTTCCCGGCCCCAGTGCTCCCCACTAAAGCAATCGTCGAATTACGCGGGATCGTAAGATTGAAATGATCGAGAACCGGAACGCGCGCCGTGGAGTAGGCGAAGCGAATGTTCCTGAGCTCAATCTTGTGCTCGAAGGCAACGCGGTCCCTGTTCACCGGCGATCTCGGCTTGGCATCTCTGACGTGTGTGCTCTCTGCGGTCTTCAGCTTCTCTTCAACCACCTCCAAGGAGCTCAGATTGAACCGAATCTGCGTGGCGCTACTGAAGAGCTGCTGAAATGCCGGTAACAACCGGTAGGCCGTAAAGGCATACAGAACCAGCAACGGGATCGCGTCGTTGAAATCCTTGCGGGTTGCAAGCAGATAGAGCACCACCACAATAATAGACCCGAACGCGATGCTTTCGATCGCATATCGCGGCACCAGATTCACCGCGGCGCCGATCCACTGATTTTTGACATACACCGCTGACCAATTCGCGAACCGTTGCGGATAGGCCTCATCTTGTCCCAGGATCTTGAGCTCCTTGATCCCATTCAGCATCTCGGTGGCAAGGCGAAATCTTTCTCGGTTTGCATTTTTACTGGCCGTTCCAAGTCTGCTCACCAATTGACGAACACCAAGAAACACGCCGGTGTAGACCACCCCTATCACCATCCCGACCGAGATCGCCAACCACGGATCGACCCACAGCACAAGAAGTAGGATACTCACGACGATGACCGATTTGGCAATTGCCTGGAGGGTAGGCGCAACGACACCATTCGTGACACGGACAACATCCTCAGTACAGTTCAACACAAGGTTTGACGTATTATGTTCCAGGAAATATGCGTAGGGTTGCCGTAAATAGCTCGTGAGTATCCGCCTTGAAATGTTATGACCCAGGTTGCTCGAAAACCACAAGATGGCAGTTGAGGTGGTGAGCGACACCACGTTACTGAAGAGCATGAGCCCCAGCGCCGCAAGACCCAAGCTGATCAGAAAGCTATTGGTGGATTCAAACGCCAGCTCGGTAAAAATCTTGTGCAACCAGGGATTCGTATCAATCGTTTCCGGTTTTGCCACCACGGCCATAAACGGCAAAATCGATGTCACTCCCACGACATCGATTAAACCAGCAAGCACCATTCCCCCAAGCAGCAGAGACGAGAGACGCTGTTCTCTGGCGTTCAATAATTTGCGAAGTCGTGTAATTGGCAACCACATCAGCAAATACCCAACAGACTGACCACTGCCATCATTCCCGATAGGGACGCATACCGACCACTTCCAAATCGGCGATGCCAGTGTAGTGTATGGTCTGGCTCGATAAGATTTAGTCGAGAACCACCTCATCGCGGCTCTCGCTGACGTCGGCTGAAGCCTGTGCAGAGCTGCACTTATGCTGTACTACGCTCAGACATTCGTCGGTCAAAAAGAGGAGGCAGATTACGAGAAATCGGGAGGGTGAAAGATGGAAACGAGAAACACCTGGCGCGTAGAGGTGGAACGAAAAACGTTTCCGAATTTAACGATGGAGAAGATATAGACGCCTCCTGTAACGGTAACCAGAGCACTTGCGGCGAGAATTGATGATTCCACGGAATTGTCTGCGATATGACTTGAATCCCATAGTGACGCTCGAATACCGACCATCTGCATAACGACACAACATACGAGTAGCCCGATAATGATGCTGAATAGCATTCCCTTCATATGGAACAGTACCATTAGCTCGCACCTTCATACGGATGATAGATCTCATCCTTACTGCAGAGTCTACCTGCGCTCAATACCATCGAAGTGCTGCATGCCCTTTCTCCATGCGCAATGAAATGCGATCAGTGTATTAACCATTTTACTTCGCATCATTCCACTGAACTTGCCCCCAGAAACATCCGCATACGTAATAAGCCCTTACGAATGTGCTAACTCCGCAATCCATAAGTCTGGTAGAGCAAGTTGGATACCTCAGTAACCGAAGTTCCCTATTGAGTTGCTACTATTCCTCACAACCAACGTAACTCGTTATTCATTTCAATACCTTCAGGGCGGGATAACGTTTTCATCCATGCACAAGAGAAGTATAGTGGTTGTTATTGAGGTGATGGATAGAGCCTACGGTGTTGCCTATTGATGTGCCTCCCACTGATACGTACAGCATCAGAGTGGACACGGTTACCGCTGATAATTAAGCGCATAAGGGATTCAAGAACGAATGCATAAGATAGTGCAGGGCGCAACCCACACCGTGAACAGCATACACTCGCAGCCACCAACAGACCTTCATTGATTGATGCACCGAGCCACGATACGACCATCCCCAGGCCAACGCTGGTCACACACACTTCGGTCAGACAATGTAGTGGGAGTTTTACCGCGTTACGTTCCGGAAAGAGTTCGATTGGACCTTGAATGCACAGCAAGCCACGTTAGACTCGTGTGTAGTGCTCCCCTAAAATCAAGCCACCTGAGTTGACTGTTGCGCCCGGTATT
>CAKKRK010000162.1 GCA_919902665.1 Nitrospiraceae bacterium | reverse complement strand
GTCACGCCCAAACCAACCCATCCGTGGCGGAAGCGGTGGCAGCCAGACCATAAACTGGACATTTCTACGTTGGGAGAAAGAGGACATTTCTAAATTGGGTTGACATTCTCCCTAAATTGTCTTGAGCCCTACCGCAAGATCGCTTACCCTACACAAGATTCAAGCCTGATTGATATCAGGCCCATTGCAGTCATACACAAAAGAAAGGACAGCTCATGCGCGTTATTGTTTCCTGTTTGGCAACCCTACTCTGCCTTGGAACCGCTGGGGCATTCGCGGCAGCCCCAGAGCCCACGACCGAGGAACAAAAAACACTCTATGCGTTAGGACTGGCCATCAACCAATCGCTCAGCAATTTCACCTTGAACGAAGCTGAATTTGAAATCGTGAAGTCCGGCCTCATCGATGGGTTCACAAAACGGCCCCCCAAGGTAGATCTCAAAGCGTATGGCATGAAGATTTCAGAGCTGCAACTGGCCCGCACTGCGGTCATCGCAGAAGTGGAAAAGAAAGCGGGAGCCGCGTTCCTTGCGAAAGCCGCGGCAGAATCCGGCGCCAAGAAAACCGAGTCCGGCGCGATTCTCAAGACCATCAAGGAAGGGACCGGCGCCACGCCGAAAATCATCGATATGGTCAAGGTGCACTATCAAGGAACCTTGATCGATGGAACAGTGTTCGATAGTACCACCACCCAGAGCGAGCCGGTCCTGTTGAGAGTGAATGAAATGAGCAAGTGTTGGGTGGAAGGGATCCAGCAAATAAAAGTCGGCAGCAAGAGCAAGTTGGTCTGCCCGTCGAGTCTCGGCTATCGCGACAAGGGCTTGCCCCCGCTTATCAAGCCCGGCGCCACGTTAGTATTCGAGATCGAACTTTTCGAAATCATTGCTCCCAAGTAGCTGCACACAACACGTTCGCACGAGGGCGAGCGGGATATGCTCCCGCTGCCCTCGCGTTCTTTCTCTCAAGGGTCACCATGATGGTCACCCATTAGCCGCCTCATAGGTGACCCCACGCTACTAGCCCCGACCTCTGCCTCTTGTCGCTCGGTATGAGTGCACGCCACATTTGTTCTTGACGGCAACCGGCTCTCAGCGTAGCCTCCCGCCGGGCTTTCATCGGAAGGAGGATATGACGGTGGAAGACTGGCGTTATCGCCTCATTGCGGGCATCGGTTTCGTCACGATCGCATGGCTGGCCTGGGTAACAGGGAAGCGCAATCGGCCGAACTGGAGGACCATTGGGGGCAGCGCGGCGTTGGCCTGGGGGCTCGGCATCGTGTCCTTTTGGTTTCCAGGCTCCCGCTGGCTCTGGAGCATGATCAACGATCTGGTGATCGCCGTGCTCACCGCCTCGCAGAAAGGCACGCTGTTTCTTCTTGGGCCTCTCGCACTTGGTCCCAGCCAGACATTGCCGGATGGGACAGTTTCGATCGGGTTTATCTTGGCGGCGCAAGCGCTGCCGGCAGTCGTGTTCTTTGCCGCCTTGATGGCGGGTCTCTACTATCTGGGCGCCATGCAAGCAATCGTGGGATTGTTTGCCCGGCTCTTTTACCGGACCATGGGCTTATCGGGAGCCGAGTCGCTCTCCGGCGCCGCGAATATCTTCGTCGGGATCGAGGCGGGCTTGATTGTCCGTCCCTACCTCGCAGCCATGACGCAGTCGGAACTGCTCTTGGTGCTGACCTGCATGATGGCAACCGTGGCGAGCACCGTCATGGGCATCTACGTGTCGGCACTACAACATGCAGTACCTCAAATCGCAGGCCATTTGATTTCCGCATCAATTATTTCGATTCCTTGTGCGGTGCTCATCAGCAAGCTCGCATTTCCCGAAGATGGACAGCCCGTGACACTGGGCGGCGTGCCCTCTGACCCTACCGGCCGGACCTCATCGCCCTCTTCCGACAGTGATGCGAACCCGCCTCCCTCTAACCTTATTGTCGCGTTGATCGATGGCGCAGGACAGGGAATAAAAATGGCGGTTGGCATTGCCGCCTTACTGATCGTGTTTCTTGGATTGGAAGCGTTGGTCGATTTGGCGCTGGCACAGCTTCCTACGATCGATGGAGTGCCGCTCTCCATCACGCGAATCCTCGCCTGGCTAACCTGGCCATTCGCCGTTCTCCTCGGTCTCCGTCCTGAGGAGTGGCAGATCGGCGCAGACTTGCTGGGGTCGCGGTTTATCGAGACGGAAGTCGCGGCCTATTTCAAATTGGCTGCCGCGCAATCCACATCTCCGCCGCCGTTCTCTCCACGGTCCCTCACGACCATGACCTATGCCCTCTGCGGATTCGTGCATGTGGCGAGCATGGGTATCTTCGTCGGCGGCATCTCCGCATTGGTCCCGCACCGGGCAAAAGATATCTCACTCCTAGGACTGCGGGCCTTGTGGACCGCCTTTTTGACGACGTTGTTGACCGGCTGTATTGCCGGCGTCCTCTCCTCTTCGTAGAACAAATCGGTGCTCACCGAACCCCTTTCTCTAACAACGGAAAACGAACAACAGTATCCGACCCCTTATATTATATCAGCCTACCCATGTGAAACCCAGAGATGCCCATTTTTGTATTGATTTCAATATCAGACTGTCAGTATGTTATTGACAAGTGGCTGGGAAACCGCACGGGCATGCTACCTTGAGCCCGGCGCTGGTTCTACCCTGTCGCAGATACGTAATCTTATCCCAACCCATTACAACCGAGAGGAAACCATTATGAAAAGCAAAGCGATTTTCTATCACGCGGGATGCCCCGTGTGCGTCGCAGCCGAGCAAAGCGTTGCCACCGCTCTGGATCCGTCGAAATATGACGTGGAACACGTCCATCTCGGCACAAGCAAAGAGCGCGTGAAAGAAGCCGAAGCTGCCGGTGTCAAGTCGGTTCCGGCTCTGGTGATGAATGGAGCGGCGTTTCACATTAACTTCGGCGCCGGCATTGAGGCATTGAGGTAACCAGTTCTACTAGCTAGCGGCACTAAGAGTAAGGGGGCGTGCCTAACGGTACGCCCCCTTTTTTTGCGCCAAACGGGCGCGCTTAGCCCTCGAGGTGCGAACGTTGCGTGCACTGTTGACTACGGGGCAAGGTTCGAGTCACTTTGCCGCCTGTGAGATTGCCGCCTCGGGGGTTTCGGCCTGAACAATGCCAAGCATTTCGATTCCGCGCCTAGCGATGAGGGTCCGTACTTGACTGTGCACCCCACTCACGTGACGACAGGATGCACGAATGCAATCCTCATGGATCATGACTTGAGCTCACCTCTCAGGCACGCCGATGAACCTCGCACCCTGGGAGCAGGCAGTGCCAAGTCAAGAACCGACCCCATTCTTCATTCTTCTTGTGGCGAGCATGGGCATCTTTGTCGGCGGCATCTCCGCATTGGTACCGCATCGGGCAAAAGATATCTCGGTTCTGGGGCTGCGCGCGTTGTGGACCGCCTATTTGACGACGTTGCTGACTGGTTGTATTGCCGACGTCCTCTCAGCTTCCTAGAAAAGAGCTCTCATTGATCCCCTATCTATGACAACGGAAAACCAGAAACAGTATCCGGCCCCTACCCGCGCTTTGAATTTGATTAACGTTTATGTTTCCTTATTTAAAGCGGGAGCTAATTTTACTCTCCTTCAGGCGAACAGCTGGGGCCTAGAGCACTAGCAGTCTGCTGAAAAACCCTCTTTTCTGGAGAATGCTTCCGTTTCCTGAGATCGCTAGGCGTTATTGTGTCGAGGGTGAGTGAATTCGCTGTGCCGGATCGGGGTGGTTTTGTGTTGTCGGCCGCCACTATCCCCTCTGCGCGAGAAGTTTCGGGATACGGATGAGGTTGTAGCCGATCAGATTGAGCAGAAAGTCGGCCGCGACCCTGGACAGCCCACGGTGTTTCGTCTTGCGCATGGTGCCGTGCTGCTTGCCCCATCCAAACAGACACTCGATCATTTTGCGTTTGCCCTGCGAGATGCGGTAGCCCTTGTGCCGGGTGGTTCGTCCGTCGATGGATGTCTTGCGCACCATTCCGGTCTTCGTGACATAATCGTTGACAGCGATGTGCGGGGTGACGTTCTTCGCCCGCAGGCGCGCAACGTGTTCTGCAACATCGTAGGCCTTGTCCGCGCCGACCGTGATACGTGTATGTCGTGAGGCTCTCTTCCGCAGCATCTTCTCCGCGGCCGCGCGTTCCGCCATGCCGCTGGCCTGCGTGACCAGTCCCGCGACGGCCAGGCCATTCCTGTTTTCCATCGTGGCGTGTCCCATGTAGCAGAGTTTGCTCTCCTTCCCCTCACTCTTGCGATAGAGGCGGCTGTCGGGATCAGTCGTGCTTGCATGCGTGTCGTTCTTGCGCGTCGTGCCATGGAAGTGCTCCCCGTCGCCGGCCTTCGCGTCCTTCGGCTTGAAGCTTTTGTGGCCGGCCCACGCCTCGATCAGCGTGCCGTCGACGGAGAAATGCTCGTCCGATAACAGTGGGATGACGTCTTTGTGACGCAACAGCCGCTCCATGAAGCGATTGAACACATCGCCGTGCTGCAATCGCTCGCGATTCTTCGTAAAGGTCGTGGCATCCCACACCGCGTCGTCCGGCGAAAGCCCGACGAACCAGCGGTACAGAAGATTATAGTCCAGCTGCTCCATCAGTTGCCGTTCACTCCGTACGCCATAAAACACTTGCAGCAGGAGTGCGCTCAGCAACTGTTCCGGCGGAATCGACGGCCGCCCGGTCGTTGAATACAGTGTGCGAAAATCGCGGTCGAGATCGCGAAACACCTCCCGCACTAGCTCGCGGATGGTCCGGAGCGGATGACGGGCTGCGACCCGTTGCTCCAGCGAAATATACGAAAATAATTGTCCAGGATCGTCAAATGTTCCGCGCATGAATGACCCTCCGAGCTTCCTGGAAACAGAGAATCATATTCCGCACCTCTTTGCGAGGGGTTTTTCAGCAGACTGCTAGCCGAGATTATTCATGACTGATGGTCAGCGGGGCAGCGGCCGCCATTCTGG
>CAKKRK010000161.1 GCA_919902665.1 Nitrospiraceae bacterium | reverse complement strand
AATCGCATGAAGTCCGACGCCGTCACCGGTTCCACTTCCTTGCGCAAGATCCCGATCGTCAACCGATGAATCCGAGCGAGCAAGCGGCGGTGACACCACTGCCGTCCAGATGCGCCCGATAGTGCTGAGTGCTCGCCTCGTTGGGCAGGCGAAGCAGGCTGAGGACTGAATGCTGAGATTGGATGGAATTGGCCGCGGAGGACCTGGCCTTGCCCTTCGAGTCGGACCATCGCGGCGTCGATAGCAGGAACCGGAAGATGCAGCCGCTCGGCCAGCTCTGCCGTCGTCGTCGGACCAATACTTTCCATCCACCCAAGCACAACGGCGTCACAGGTCGAGTCCTCACCGCCGGTTAACAACTGTCGGACTCGCTCACAATTTTCGGTGGCAACCCATCCCTGTAAATCTTGAACGGCAAGGACTATCACACGACCAGTCTCGACTAGGGACGGAAAGAACGGCGTCCAGGTATTCGCGGCAGCCGCTGGCACCCACACCAGCGTTAAAAGCGCGTCATGCAATTCGTCGGCATCACGCACCACCGGCCAGGATTCACGCTGAACTTCTTCAATCGCAGCTAGATCCAAGGCCCCCACCTGCCCCAGCAGATCCGGCGGCAGCGTCCGACGCATCTCCACGGCCCGCGCCCGCCGCTCTTCCAACGGTGCATCATCCAGGAAGGCATAGGGATTGGCGTTCAGGATTTCGTGTGAGAACACAGAGGGCGCCGGCGTCTCCACCGCCACACAACGAATGTGGCCGGCCTCGATCCGTTGCAGCACCGCCGTCAGCCCCTCAAGATCCATCGCCTCCGTTAGACAATCACGCATCGTCTCCGCCACCAGCGGATGGTCGGGGATCTGACGAGCAGCCCGCTCGCCTGTTAGATTCTCCTGACAAGCAATCGCATCAGGAAACACCGCGGCAAGCAGGTCCTCTGCCTTCATCCGCTGAATCTGTGGCGGCACCTTCTTGCCGTTCGAAAAGCGCAGCAACGCCAACGCGCGCGACGCATTCCAACGCCACCTGGTGGTGAACATCGGGGCCAGCAAGACCGCTTGAATCAAGACCTCTCGCACCGTGTTGGAATGGAGATAGCCGAACACGGACTCCAGCGGGAAACTGTGCTTCTCGCCCAGTGAGATCACGAGGCCGTTATCCGTCGCCGCCGCCTGCAGCTCAAAATCAAACGTCACACAAAATCGTTTACGCAGTGCGAGCCCCCAAGCTTTGTTGATGCGTCCACCAAACGGCGCATGGATCACCAGCTGCATTCCCCCGCTTTCATCGAAGAACCGCTCGGCCACGATCGTCTCCTGCGTCGGCACGACTCCCAATACCGCCTTGCCAGCCAACACATATTCGATGACCTGCTGGGCACCGCGTGAATCGAGTGCACATTCTTGGCGAAGCCACTGGACCGGTGAGGTGTAAGGGCTGAGGGGTGAGGGAGTCTCGGTCGCAATTCTATCGATCTCAGCCCGCAATAACGCGACTTCAGCGGAGAGTTCCGCTGTGCGCGATGGGGCTTCCCCTCGCCAGAACGGAATGCTGGGCGGCGCCCCCTGCGCATCTTCTACCCGCACCTTGCCCGCTTCAACGCCTTTGATGCGCCATGAGGTATTACCGAGCAGCATGATGTCGCCCGCCAGACTCTCCACCGCGAAGTCTTCATCGACGAACCCAACCACCGTGCCGTCCGGTTCCGCCACGACCGCGTAGTTGGCCGTATCGGGAATCGCGCCGCCGGACGTGATGGCTGCCAGCCGTGCCCCGCGTCGGCCTTTGATTCGATGATTGATCCGGTCGTGATAGAGATAGGCCAGGCCCCGTCCCCGCTGGGTAGCAATCCCATCGGCCAGCATCCGCACCACCGCATCGAAGTCGTCCCGTGACAGAGTGCGATAGGAAAAGGCCCGGCGGCAGAGTACGAACAACTCCTCCTCGGCCCAGGTCTGGCTGGCCGAAGCAGCCACGATCTGTTGGGCCAGGATATCGAGTGGAGCCGGCGGCACGATGATCTGATCCAACGTCCCCCGCCTGATTGCCCGCACCAAGGCAGCACATTCGATCACTTCATCCCTGGTCATCGCGAACAGACGACCTTTCGGGATTGCGTGGATCCAGTGGCCGGCCCTGCCAATCCGCTGGAGCGCCGTGGCAATGGCTCTCGGCGACCCAATCTGACAAACAAGATCGACCGTGCCGACATCAATCCCCAGTTCCAACGAGGCCGTGGCAATCACGACACGAGTCTTGCCGGTTTTCAATCGCTCTTCTGCCGAGAGGCGAATCTGCCGCGAGAGGCTCCCATGATGGGCCGCCACGACATCAGGGCCCAAGTCTTTGAGACGTTCCTCCAGATAATGCGACACCCGCTCAGCTAACCGGCGGGTGTTCACGAACACCAGCGTGGAACGGTGCTGGCGAACCAACTCAGCTACACGATCGTAGACATCCGACCAGATCGCATTCGTGGCGACGGCACTCAGCTCATCCTTTGGCACTTCGACAGCCAGATCCAATTCGCGGCGATGCCCGACATCAATGATCCTCGGACGTGGGCGAGCGCCGACAAGAAACTCCGCCACCAATTCGATCGGTCGCTGAGTCGCAGACAAACCTATCCGTTGCGGTTTCGCCAGAGTCAACGCTTCCAGCCGTTCCAACGACAGTGCCAGATGAGCCCCGCGCTTGTTGGGTGCCAGTGCATGAATCTCGTCCACGATCACCGTGCGCACCGTCTGCAAGAGCTTTCGACTCTTCTCGGCAGTCAATAGGATGAAGAGCGACTCCGGGGTCGTGACGAGGATATGAGGTGGCCGTTTCAGCATCTGCTGACGATCGGTCATGGGCGTGTCGCCGGTACGGACCAAGACGCGCAGTTCCGGCATCAGCAGCCCAGCCTGCAAGGCAAGCTGACCGATTTCCGCCAGCGGCTTCTGAAGATTTTTCTGGATGTCGTTGCTCAGGGCCTTGAGCGGCGAGACGTAGAGCACATGGGTATGGTCGTCCAGTTCACGAGCCAAGGCCTGCTTGAAGAGCTGGTCTATGCAGGAAAGAAAGGCCGCGAGGGTTTTGCCGGAGCCGGTCGGCGCGGCGATTAGCGCATCCGTTCCAGATTGAATCGCGGGCCACGCTTGAACCTGTACGTCTGTCGGCTGACCGACCTGCGAAGCAAACCATTCTGCGATGACCGGATGGAATCGAGTGCGCGACATCGGCGGCATTTTATCACGCATGAAAGATGTCAGCAGGGCACACCTGCGCGTCCTCGACCTATAACATCATGCAAAACTGACAGCCCGTTTCGCAACCCATGGCAAATGTGCCATCATAGCGATCTCATGTACCTCTCTATCGTCATCCCGGCATTCAACGAAGCGCGCCTGATTGAACGAACGCTGCAATCCGTTGCTGCCTCCATCGCTACGAATCAGCAATCCGGATTCACATCCGAGATCATCGTCGTGGATAACAATTCCACTGACAATACAGCCGAGCTCGCCCGACAGGCCGGCGCACGCGTGGTCTTTGAACCGGTTAATCAAATCGGCCGGGCCCGCAACGCCGGTGCCGCTCACGCCACGGGAGACTGGCTCCTGTTCTTGGATGCCGATAGCCTACTAAGCCCTGGGTTGCTAGCCGATATTCTGCAGCTAATTGAGTCAGGACAATACGTTGGATGCGGCAGCACACTGCGCATGGATGGGCTACCCTGGTGGGCGAACTTGACCCTACAGTTCTGGACGTCGGTCTCGGTACTCTGTCGTTGGGCTGCCGGGGCGCTCGTGGTCTGTCGGCGTGATGCGTTTCAGGATGTCGGCGGGTTCGACCAGGAGCTCTACGCATTGGACGAAATCAGGCTGAGTAAGCAGCTTAAACAATGGGGACGGCAGCGCAGCCTTCAGTTCACAATTTTAACGGGACACCCTCTCGACACCTCGTCGCGTAAAGTGTCGCTCTATTCGAGCCGAGAGATTGCCTTGCTGATCTTCCGCATCTTTTTCCTCCGAAAACGGACCTTACAGGATAAGAAACATCTCTCGGTGTGGTACGACGGACGGCGCTGACCGTCACCCTTCAGCCAACAAGGCTTGGATCTGCCGCTCGGTCTCGCCGTAACCCCCTTCACCGATTCTGACATAGCGAATGATCCCGCGCTTGTCGATCAGGTACATCGCCGGCCAGTAACGATTCCCGTACCGGTTCCAGGTCGAGAACTCGTTGTCGATCGGTACAGGGAAACGGATGTCGTGCTCCTTCATGTACCGTTTCACATTCTCGATCTCACGTTCGTGTGAGAACTCCGGTGAATGGACGCCGATCACGCGAAAGCCTTGATCAGCATAGTGCCGGTACCACTCCTTCACGTAGGGCTCGACGTTTCGGCAGTTGTAACAACCGAACGTCCAAAACTCGACCATCACCACCTTGCCGCGGAGATCAGCCATCCGCAGCGGTGCACTGTTCAGCCAGGTTGGATTGGCGATGTCAGGAGCCGGTTTGCCAATCATCGCGTCGACCGGACGAAGAGTGAACCATCCTACCAATAGAACGACAACCACAATTCCCAACCAACGAAGCGAAACGTAAGTCTGTCTCAGCATCCTAAATTCCTGCATACCACTCATACCCCTGATCCTCCCAATATCCCCCCTTCCCACCTCCGATGCCGGCGAGGGACTCGACCAACTCGATCTTCATGACATACTTCGCCTGTTTGTATCCGAGCTGACGCTCAAAACGCAGCCGGAGCGGAGCACCATGTGAAACATCCAGTGGCGCACTATTGAGCTCGTACGCCAAAATCGTCTGAGGGTGATAGCAATCGGCCACGGCGATGCTCTCGTAGTAGGCAATCCCTTCGTCATCCACGTCGGCACAGTGGAACACAGCATAGCGGGCATTCGGCAACGGTTCGACTTGGCGCATCAAATCACCGACTGGGATACCAGTCCATTTTCCAATGGCACTCCAACCCTCCACACAATCGTGACGGGTGATTTGTGTTCGGGCGGGCAGTTCTTTCAATGCGGCCAGCGACCAACTTCTCGGCACCTGCACCAAGCCGACCACTTCCAGCATCCATCCAGAAAAGCTCCGTGCGACATGCTCGGCATATTGTTCCGTACCGGGATCAGTGTTGCCGTTCGCCGGAAAGATCTTCGAGATATCGGCCACACCATATTCTTTTGCCAATGCGTCTTTTGGAGTGACCGCCCGTTGCACAGTTTCCGTCCATCGCTCTGCCTTACTGAGAATGGACGGGAACCAACTGCTCTGCGTGAGGTTGTCGCAGCCGGAGAGCGCAACCAGGCTTGCTGCGCCCAACGTTCCCTTGAGAAATCGGCGTCGTTCCATTGCACGTTCAGACTTCATGACGCACTCCTTTATGTTGAACGAGAAACCACCCCGTGACCATCGAACGGATGTTGTTGAAGAACCCGGTGAGAATTACCTGGAGAACGTGAATCACGATGAAGCCGACAAACGAAAAACAGGCAACAAAGTGAATCGTCCTCGCCGCTTGGCGTCCTCCTAATATGGTCAAGATCCAGGGGAACGCAGTATCGACCGTCGGCGACATCGCCAGACCAGTCAACACAATCAGCGGCGCCACGATGAACAAGACCGTGGCATAGGCCAGCTTCTGAAGGACGTTGTACTGCTTGGATTCTTTGCCGCTTGGATGTTGCAGAAGCAGATGATCTCTGAGTGACTTGCCAATGCCGCGAAAGTCTTTGCCGGTTGGAGTCAGGTCGCGAGTGGCATGTCGGCTCGCGAAAGCATAAGCGGTGAAAATCAGCCCGTTGATCACAAAAAGCCAGGCGAAAAACAGATGCCATTGCCGCCCCATCGCAAGCCACTTGGCGCTGGGAATGGTCGCCCAGGCCGGAAAGCCGCGTCTCATGTCGTCAGAATAGCCGAGCACACCGGTCGTATCGAACTGATGTCCGAGGATTGTCGTGATGCCCTTCACCTCACCACTCTCACTCTGCACCGGTCTGATGGCCAGCAAAGCCTGATCGCGATCAGAGCGGTCCCCCCAATAGAGGGCCGGATGGGCGTTAAAGATCTGCAGGCCGCTCATGATGAGAATAATCAGGAACGGGACGTTGAGCCAATGGCTGATTCGCACCGGGAGACGATGACGGTACACCCGTTCGATCACAGGGGAAGACGAAACCATGGGGGTGCTCACTGTCGACAACGTTTCAGATGCCGACGGCTCTACAATCGGCATCTGATCTCCCTCCCTACTGATAGCTTTTCCCGACTGAATGAGTAGCGCCATGATTCCACCTCCCCTAGATGCATTACCTAGCATTTCGTCGGGAGCACGGATGGTTTCTTACAGCGGCGAATGGTGGGGGCGAGAAAACACAACGGCCTGTGCTCGGATCACCTAAGCACAGGCCGTTGGATATGCAGGTACAAGAGGAGGCTACTTAATAGCCCATGGCTCCCTTCATGTCGCCTTTCATCGCATCTTTCGCGGCTTTCATGTCGTCTTTCATGGCATCCTTTGTCGCTTTCATCGAATCTGTCTTGGCCTTCATCTCACCCTTCATCGCATCAGGCTTCGCTTTCATCGCATCAGTGGCAGCCTTCATGTCGCCTTTCATCTCACCTTTCATCTCATTAGCCATCTTGCCCATCTCATTGGCAAAAGAAACGGAGCTTGCACACATCAGGCAAACAGCTGCCGCGATTGAGAGCATCATCTTGTTCATCGGAAACCTCCTCGTTTGGAATGGTTAAAAATCATCGAGAACCTACATCGATTACTCCTGCACCTTGATAGACATCTGAACCTCCGGCCAGTTGGCATCTGCCTTCTGAATATAGCCTGGAACATCTGCGAGCCAACGGGAACGGACAGCTTCACTGTAGTTGAGATACAATTTATGACTGACAACGGTAAAGGCCGCCGGATCGATTTTGGCCTTGTAGCCTCTCGCCATCCCATAGGCGCAGTACCCACCATACTGGGGAACGAACTGTTCTGGATTAGCGGCAAAGGTATCCCGATGGGCGGCTGACGCGAACTGGAAGGTCGAGCCTTGATAGTCCGAGCGAAACTCCGGTGATCCCTTCACCGGCTTCTGCTCCGTAAAATAGGCGACCGGATCATGGCCGTCGATTGCCAGGCCGTTCAGTTCAAAGAATTGTGCGGCAAATACAAGAGAAGAATGAGAGAAGAGAAAACAGGCGGTTAAGATCAATATGTTCGCGTATCGATTCATGACGATATGCCTTTCTGGTCTCTGAAACAGAGTCGATCCAAGCGGGGAACTCTTACAGACACATGGCGCTTGTCCCAATTAATGCGGGGTCACATTCACAAACACCTTAATCGCGTCCTTCTCCGTCGTCAGCGTTGACATCATCTCGTGATAGTTCTCAAGACCGTTCACTGGGTGAGTCAGCAGCTTTGAGAGCCAGCCTGGGAATTCCAGCTCTGCCCTCGCAAAGTCGTAGACGCCGGCTTCGAAGTATTCGCGGTTCGCGTTAACCGTGCCGACGACCAGCTTGTTACCAAGGACGAAGTCCAGATTGATCTTGTCGGCGGGAATGGCATGTTCGCGGTCGCCACCGGTCACGCTGGCCAAGACCAGAACACCATTCTTACCAAGCGCTCCCATTGCCTCAAAGACAACTGGAGAATAGCCAGTGGCTTCGAACATCAAGTCGAACGGGCCAAACCGCTTGGCCGCTTCTCGGATGGACAGATCGTCCGTCGATACATAGCGCACCCCGAGCTTGTCCAAGAGATCCACATTGCGTGAAGGCCCAGTCTGCTTCCCAAAACTCGTGACATCGAGACCCTTCATTTTGAGCGACAGAGCAGCCAGAAGCCCGACTGTTCCTGCTCCGAGCACCGCCGCTTTCTTTGGCCGCCAGATCTTGAATCGACGCTGCGCTTCAAAAGCCTGAATGATGCCTTTCTCTATAATGGAAGTAGGTTCCAAGAGAACTGCCACATCCTTCAATCCTTTCGGAATCTTCACCAGATATTCCGGGTCCTCGACAAAGAGTTCCGTCAGATAGCCGTGCCGTAGATTGATTCCCCGCTCGTAATAGGTATCCTCGCTGGTCATGTCGTACTAGCCAACCTGGTCGTAAAAGCTCCCGCCCGGCCGCCGCACGGTCGGGACCACATAGTCGCCGGGCATGAACTCGGTCACGTTCGGGCCGATTTCAACCACACGCCCAAAACATTCATGGCCAATAACGAGGAAGTCATAACCAGGCGGAGCTTGCCCATATTCTGCTGCGTTGATTTCCTTATCGGTTCCATCGACTCCGACACGCAACACTTGCACCAAGACCCCGCGTTCGTTTGGGATTTCATGCACCGAGGGTTTCGGCAGATCGGCGAGATGGATAGAATCCGGCTGTCCTGGGATGACTGCAATGGCTTTCATGGCTGCTCCTCTTCAGATCGATGTCGTGGCTGGCCCTGCCATGACGGTCAACCGCCGGCTGGTGATCGCTTGGCCTGCGCAACAAAGGCCTGTCGTAATCGCTGAGAATCGGCCGGTTGTTCAACAGCCTTCGGCAGTATCCCCACCACGTCCCGAACCGTGGCAATCTGTTTCACATAGGTCTCACAGCCGGCACAGATGGCCAAATGCAGGGCTATGTGACGCTTCCGCTCGTCCGCGACATGTTCGTCGAGATAGGCCGAGGCCCACTGTGCGATCTCTTGGCAGGTAATCTCTGAGAGAATTGGCTGCCCCTCTTCCTGTGCCATCGTGAAGACCTCCCCTTAAGTGCCTATGACTGGGTCGGTCCTTCCGGCGTTTTCTTACACGGCAGAGGGTCGCCCCTCCAGATACGTCTCCACCGCCTGGCGTACCCGCTCTCTGGCTCGATGCAGCCTGACATAGAGGTTGGTTTCGGTGATCTTCAAGATGTCGCAGACTTCCTTTGCCTCGACTCCCTCGACATCGCGCAGAATCAAGACATCTTTCAAGTTCCTCGGCAACGCCTCGATCGCCCGATTCATGGCTGTGACCGCCTGCTGTGACGCCAGGAGCTTTTCCGGTGTCTGATCATCCCAAGGCTGAGACGGGAAGGCCCAATGGCCGGCCCATTCGCCGGACTGGTAAAACCGCGATGGATCGATCGTTTCCTCACCTTCCTCATCCAAAGACTCAAAGGAAGAGAAGGTCGTGTGTCGTTTCTCTCGCACCCCGCGATCCTTGGCCTTATGAATCATAATTCCGAAAATCCAGGTTCTCAGCGACGATCGTCCTTCGAATCGGCCTAACCCTTCGATGACCACCATCCAGGTATCCTGGACAACTTCTTCCGCCACTTCCCGATCCGCCACATAGCCCATCGCCATCCTGATCAAGGCACTATGGTGTCGAGTCACCAATTCATCAAACGCCCCTTCATCCCCCTGCCTGAGTCGCGCCAGAAGTGCGACCTCCCTGTTTGCCACAGCGGCTGATTGACTCAGCTCTGACTTCCGACCCGCAACCATCCGATGACTCATAGACTCCGTGACGATAAAAGTATCAACGTTCATGATCGGCCTCCAATCTGGAGCAGCTCCGTCACAAGGGCCGGCGCGCTCATTACGGTGACATGTGTATGGGGAAATGCATTGAGGACCTCGACTCCCCGTCCATCGATGTATTCGACATGCGAGCAATCCAAATATACGGCTTTGTTCTGTCGAAGGTAGGCGCGGCATTCCCCATCCAGCAGAGCTGCCCATTGCTCCGTGATCTTACCTTCCAGCTTGAGCAGAACATCTCGCCCGCTTTCCTGTATTGTCGTGATCTTCAACATCGCTGCCTCTCCTTCTGCCTCAACGTGATGCCAGCCTATTGAGCAATGGCAATGCCACAGCAGAAATCCAGCAAGCTTGACAGCACAAGATATGGATTTGATTGAGCGAACGAACGTTCTGCTATCGGGTGACGGGGAAAGAAGCGGTGTGGTCTTTTCCTAAAATATTGGGAACGTCCCAATTAGTTGGGAGACGTACATGGGAACGAGGGGGTTATGAAATGGGATGAATGGGAAAACCAGTGAGTCTTCGACTATCAGTCCAGCAATGCCGCCAAGGCAGCGTAATCAATTGACTCCTTGACTCGGTCGAGCCAAGCCTTGCGCGCTGCCTGTTCAGGGCGCTGCAGAATATCCTCTTCGGCCAAGGTCACTGTCGACAGGATAATGACCTGGATCTTTCCCGGCTGACTCAGGCTCGGAAAGGTCGGATCCATCTTATAGGCAAGCGCGTGCTCTACTAGGCCCGGGTTTAGGTTGGTCAATTCATACGCATCTCGCAAGGTTTCTTCCTCCAATGCAGCACGTTCTCCATGGTCTTTGCTCACTTGGTCGGCATCCTGCAACAGGTCCATGGCTCGAGTCCGAAGCTGAAGCGCTGCCACTTCGTTAGTGCTCGCTGCCGCCTCCCTCTCCAACGTACGACTGTGCTCGCGTATTGCACCCGCTCTCTCCTGCTCATCCACGCTGAGCGTTTGCAGCTCATCAATCTGAGCCTCCATCGCCTTGCGGACGGAGCCGTCAGTATCCGCCCATACTGCCGGCATGGCGAGTTGCTGAACCGTAAACAACGCCCGATAGGCATGATAGTCGCTCAGCAGTTTGATGAGCTGTGCGCCTCGTGCTGCATCTTTGGCTTGCCCTGCTTGAAGGTCTGCCGTCAGTCGCCTCATGTTCTCCACATATTGGTCGGCGCCGGCTGGATCGGTCTTTCTCCGTAAGGCCGCAGTCCGGTCGATCAGAGTCTGATCGGGAGCTTTGCGTAACGCCATGGCGTTACGCCAATCAGCCAAGGCCCGTTCACGGACAGCCCCTACGCGATCCAGCCGATCGCCAAGGGTTTGAGGAATCCATGGCAGCCGCCCATTCTTCGAGATCACCACCCACCCGTTGTACTCAGGATACTCACCGATCATGCCGGTCAGCTCCGGAATCTCATCCTGGCCCATGAACATGTCCTTCGAAAGGTGGTTGAAAAAGATGCGGATCTTTCCGATCGATCCGGCCACGCGGTCTGCATCGGGACTAATCCCGCATGCTCCTTGCCAGATTTTGATACCGAGTGACGTTTGTTCCGGATAGGCCTGCACGATCAACCGCGAATCATTCGGTTTATACCGGTTGGTCGCCATCGTGGTCCGCAGGCGGACAGGAACCGGCGAATTCAGGAACTCCTGTGACTGTTTGAGAATGGTTTCTGCGGCACTCATGGCCTTGAGATGGCGCGCCCATCGTTTATCGGTGACAGGCCCCTCGTTCTGACGAGGCCCCCAGCACTGGACCTGTGCATCGGCTATTCCAATCTGAACGATCAGAATTATGGCGAGAATGCCGACGCCGAGCAGAGGCGTGGCAACCATCCGAGTAGGCATTGGCCCTCCTCCCATCAGAGATGAAAAGATGTTCCTGTTGGTTAGCTTGGTCTGGCGATGCCGAGTTTTTTCATGCGCGCTTCGAGCGTGGTCGGGTTGAGACCGAGGATTTTCGCTGCGCCCTTCTCACCGCTGACACGCCAGTTGGTCTGCTCTAAGATATCACGGATGTGCTGCCGTTCCATATCTTCGAGTGTCAACGTCTTTGCACTCTCCACCTGGTTGTCGGACGGCGAGAGCCAGTCGATCGGTTCTAGCTCAGGCCCTTCACTCAGAATCACAGCACGTTCGATCACATGTTCGAGTTCGCGAATGTTGCCGGGCCACTGATACCGCTGAAGGGCCGTGATCATTCGCTCCGGAATCCGATCGATCTTCTTGCCAAGATTGGCAGCAAACTTGCGGACAAAATACTGCATCAACAAGGGAATGTCCCCTTCTCGCTCACGTAAGGCAGGCAGGTGAATCGGGAACACATTGAGGCGGTAATAGAGGTCAGGCCGATACTGGCCTGTCTTGGACAACTGCTCGAGATCTCGGTTCGTCGCAGCAATCACGCGCACGTTTACCTTAAACGTCTGAGTCCCTCCAACTCGTTCGAATTCACCCTCCTGCAAGACACGCAAGAGCTTGGATTGCAGATCCAGCGGGAGCTCTCCGATTTCGTCAAGAAAGATTGTCCCCTTATCAGCCACCTCAAAGCGGCCCATCTTTTTCGTGAGCGCGCCGGTGAACGCGCCCTTTTCATGGCCGAAGAGCTCGCTTTCGGTAAGGCCGGCCGGAATCGCCGCGCAATTGACCTTTACCAGCGGTTTGTTCTTGCGTGGACTCAAATTGTGAATCGCCCGTGCAATCAGCTCCTTACCAGTACCGGTTTCGCCGGTGATCAAGACGGTCGAATCGGTCGGAGCCACACGCTCGACATTCTTCAAGACCTTCTTGAGGGACGAGGACGAGCCGATCAACTCCTCAAAGTTGTGCGTGCCCTTGATTTCCTCCTGCAGGTACAAGGCCTGGGCTTCGAGCCGGGCTTTCTCCTGCTCCATCAACACCTGTTCAGTGATGTCAAGGAACATTGTCCGTGTGTAGGCACCGCTCGGGTCAGGTCGTGACCACCATCGAATCCACAGCGGCTTGCCGTTGTCCTTTCGGCGCAGCTCGAGGACCACGCCTTTGGTATCGATCCCCTTCCCGATAGAGTCGAAGGCCTCCTTGAGTCGACGTTGTGCATCCGGCGTATCGGGGATAAATGTCTTCCCATACGTCCCTTCCACTTGCTCCGGCGTCAGACCAAGAGTGTCGAGCGCGGCCTTATTCGCACGGATGAATTTCGAATCAAGCCCTTCATTCACATAGGCGATCGGTGCCTCGTCGAACAAATCGCGCAACTGTTGCTCGTTCTCTTTCAATTGAAGTTCCAGCTGAAGTCGTTCCAGCTCGGCACCAGCCCGCACCCCGAAAATCTTGAAAACGGACAGCACCCGCGGGTCATCGTGCATGGGTTTGATGTCCATGACCGCCAGATGCCCCATCACCGCGCCGAAGTGATCGGACACTGGAATCGCCAAGTAACTCTCGACGCCCAACTTGGCAAGATCCTCCCGATGGTCGGGAAAGAGGTCCTGTACCTTTTCAGGAAAGAGGCAGACCTCACCAGCCAGCACGCGCTCACAGGGCGTATGGGGAAGGTCGTACTCGAAATTGTCCAGAAATCCGTTGCCCTTCCAAAACGCCAAGGTACGCACCCGCGCCCGGTGTCCCCCAACAAACCGCGACACGAAGGCATACTTCGTCTGCAGCGCTTCCGCTAAGCTTTGGACCAGTGCGGGGAAGAACGCTTCCCCGGTTGATGCCGCCGTCCCTTCGTCGATCTTCCGCAACGTCAGGTCGCTCTTCCGCAAGGTTTGCTCATACCGTAACCGGTCAAACTCCGCCGCCGCCCGCATGGCAAACATGCCGAGAATCGACATCGCACGAACAGGGTCCGGCATGGGTTTGGAATCCATGATGGCCAGATGTCCCACCACCCGGTCGCCGAAATCCACAATCGGCACGCCGCAATAGCTGTTGACCTTGGTCTCCTGAATGAGTGGGACCTGCGGATAGAGCGCCCGAAGCTGATCGGGGTGGTGGATGCATTTCTTCGTCAACACCGTTTCACAGGGGCCTCGTGCCGGCACATCGAACGGCGGCAATGGCTGTCCTTTACCCCACCCGGCTTTAGAGCGGAACCGATCCCCCTCCTCGCTGAGCTCGGAAATATAGGCGTAGTCCACATCGAGCGCAGTGGCCAATTGCTGCACCAGGGACGGGAAGAACTGCTCGCCGACATCGGCAGCCACTCCCTCGAGAATGCAGCGAAGGATCGCCCACGTTTCCGACGGCTGATCCACCACTTGCCCCGGTGTCGTCACAGGCTGTCCTTCAGAAGGCGACATCCTACCTACTCAGCATTTGGAGCACTGAATGAAGGAATCACGGTGGCCGAGTCTAGCACCGGATGGGAAAACGAGGCAATGTGAGCAGAAGAAGGTCTTCTCACAAGAGACAGTGTTCCCTGAAACCTCCTCTACTGGACTGTTCAATTGAGACCAACACTTATCCCGGATCGGGTGTTAGAGTAAAAGAGTCAATAAACAATTTTAAATCTGGAGGTCCTTGATGCATGTGATGAGTCGTATTGTGTTCATGGGGTTAGGCATCGCATTAACTGGCTATCTGAGCGGAGCACCGGTCTTCGCGGCCGATAAACCAATAGAGGATGGGTCGAAGATCGTGATTACGTCTCCCAAGGCCGGAGACAAGGTCAGCGATAGCTTTGAGCTGAAATACGAGTTGACTAAGGGGTCGCAAGCGGCTCATGCCCACGTCTTCGTGGACAACGAGTATCAGAAGGGTTTTGGCGGAACAGTTAAGGGGTTAAGCCGTGGGACGCACCAGATCACCGTGACGGGCGCCACGAAGGACCACGCCCTCGTCGCAGCTAGCCAGAGCATCACCGTCGACGTGCAGTAGTACTCGGACCCACCAATTTCATGCCGCCAGGGTCTCTCACAAAGAGGACCCTGGTGCGCTTGGCCCTCAGCCCATGTCCGCTCAGTCATCAACAGCCATCCCCGTTCCAGCAGGATGATTTTCTGTCCTGACAGCGCGCGCTTGTAAGTAATAGTGTTGCCACCTGGGCCAATGACGATGCGTCGTAATGAAAAGCCATACATATAAAGACCCTTTTGGCATGGAATATGGCCGTCCAATGAGGCCAGTCCTCACACGGATTAAAAAGACAGATATCCAACAGTCCGCCCGTAGGGAAGCAGCAGAATGCTTCAGCTTGAGAGAGCCAACATGCTAAGATGCGTTCGTAATGAGCGCATGGTCATGCCGACAGTTCTGAAGGTTGGTCCCTATCGGTTCTTCTTCTACGCGGGTGATCGCGATGAACCGCCCCACATACACATTGAACGGGAAGACAAGGTGGCGAAGTTTTGGCTTGATCCGATCCGGTTGCAAGAAAGCGGCGGATTTTCACGTCCTGAAATTGGTCGCCTTCATAAACTCATGATCGAACATCAGGACAGCCTTCTGGAGGCGTGGGATGAATACTTCCGCGGTTGAGATCTCGGTGCCGTTGGCAGAATCAGTCACAGTGACGGAAGACACGCTGACCGTAGAACTCAGCGATGGGCGAAGCCTCTCAGTGCCGCTCGCCTGGTTCCCTCGATTAGTGCACGCGACACCAGTAGAACGCAAGAACTGGCGATTGATTGGCCGAGGGTACGGTATTCACTGGAGCAAACTCGACGAGGACATCAGCATCGAGGGACTTCTCGCCGGCAAACCGTCCGGTGAAAGCCAGACCTCGTTCAAGAAATGGCTTTCTGCTCGCAAGTCTAGTGGAACGCGAGGTTCTGTGAGACGGGCCAGGAATGGCCGCATTAACTAGCGACATCGACTTCTCTCTTCCCAACCACAAATCTTTCTCTGCGGCCTCTACCGTAAGATTTTCCTGTCTCAACGATACCAGCTCGTAGGTCATTGGCTCACCGCTAGGATCAGTATTAATAATGATGTCGTAATTGATGGAGTGGGACATAAGAGGTAGCATCGGGAAGTGACGTGTCTTATTAACGCTATCGACCTAGCAGCTGGATGGAATGTAGAATCCATCCTTCTCGATGAACACAGCCTGATATATGACGGAGCGTAATCAATCATTCTGGATCTCACTTGAGATCCTTTCCTGGGATGTATTACCAGAGGGTGGTAGTCGCTGTGGGGAGAAAGAGTCTCTTGTTGATAGGCCCTATCACCTCTTGCGGCACGCTGAAGATAAGATCACGGCTGCCTCCAATGAACTGGATTTGATTGATGCGATCACAACTCTCAAAAGGGCAGCTTTTCACCGAAAAGCGACATTGGAAAAGCTTTACGAACTTAAACAGATCCCGATTTCTGACCTACCCAAAGACCCACTAGAAAGGCTGGCGTTCTTTGGGCTTATCTGACCGATGGTCTTACGCGCACTCATCGAGGTCAGAAACAACATCGAACATTCGGACGGTCGGCCTCCTGGGGTGAATCGCTGTAAGGAAATGGCTGAATACATCTGGTACTTTCTTCGTGCAACAGATCCACTCGTTCGCGAAGTCCCTGACACGTATGCCCTCGGAACAGTAGATTCCGATGATTTTGAAGCATACTGGGTAGAGATAGTGACGGGGCCAGACAAAAGCTGGATAATCGAAGCCAGAGGATGGCTGCCGGACAATCTCGCAAGCTTGTCCGAGGGAATAGGTTGGTGCCTCGTAGAAGGAAATTTGAGGCGGGCGGGACAACAACCTTGTCCCAATCATCGAGATAGAGCTCCTAATGATGTCTTTATTGCTGGAAAAGTTCTTGGGCCACGAGAAAGCTTGCTTCAATTCTATCGACATTATTTTTCTCAAGTCTAAGAAACAAGACCCCCTGAAATTGTTTTGTGGTACGCAGCGGTTGAATGAACCATGATGCTTCCTGCTGGGCATATGGCAAAGAAAGTGGTGAGTAAACCTGATTGGCTCAAGGCCAACGGGATTGACGATGTCTACTTAGTGAGCGGTTGTCTTTCCAAAGACTTTGCCGAATACATCAAATTCTAGAAACACAACGGCTACTGGCTATTCGACTCCCCCAATGTGATTGAACAGCTTGCACGAGAGCAGTCCTTCCATCTCACTGGCACCACGATGTTCTATTATGAAGTCCATGAGCAGGAATTCGATGACGCCAAAAAAACAATGGTGTCCGGATGAGAGACAATAGTCACCTATTGCGAACATCTGTTTGTTCCGTCTCCCATTTACATCCACAGGCCTGGAGCTCAGCCCTGACCCATTTATCTGAATCGATACAGTCTGTATCTGTTTTTCCTTTCCTTGATTGACGCCAGCCTGTTTCTCTTATCCAGATGCAGGCATTTCCAGGAAACTCCTTCTCCGATGGGTTCCCGCTGCATTGGTACGATTGCTGCCCGAGAGCCAGCAATGGCCATCGCTGTGCAACTTCCCATGAAAGGAGCATCCAAAATGAACCGTCACGCAGTGCGGACTACTTTCGTGATCGCAACCCTCCTTGTGTTGACGCTCTCCGCCATAGATCATGTGTGGGCCACGGAGCTGCAGTTCGAACAGAAGAAGTTAAATAAGGTCAACCCCAAAGAGGTCATCACTTCTGGGAAAAAGGGAGGTCCCGCTCCTCCAGCAGATCCGCAATGCCCAATAGGGTCCAGTCCCGTTGGGCCGGTGACGCACTCAACCGAATCTCGGTCCTGTAAAATCGACGGCAAGGACGGAACCAAGAATTGTTATCACAAGATGGTCGCATGTCTCAGTGGTCCGGGTGAACACGAATATGCCTTTTCTGAAAATTGTGGCCCCTGTGTTGCATTGAAGACGCAACCAGGTCAGACCCAAACGCCGACCGGGCAGTAGCAGGCAGGACGAGGCGGCATCCGCCGTCTCGTCGTAGCAACCAATTCGGAGACCGGATTATGGGACTGAGCTCCTCTTAGCGCGAACAACCGGAGCAGAGTCTTTGTCAGACCCCCCCGGTTTACTCAACCGTTACAAATTGATTCTATATTGTCGTTTCCCGACACACGGCGGTTTTTGTGACAGGCTGACACTTGTTCTCAAGGTTGGTATACTTGAGTCGAAGGTGACGTATGAGTAAAGTTGAATTGATCGAACAGCAGATTGAGAAACTCTCGTCCGAAGAACTTGCTGCGTTCCGCTCGTGGTACGCGGCCTTCGATGCTGAGGCTTGGGACCGCCAGTTTGAAGCTGATGTGAAAGCTGGGAAACTCGATGCCTTGGCCGACAAAGCGCTTCATGCACACACCTCCGGTCAGTCCACCAAACTTTGATCCATCACGCCTCACCTGATTTCTGGACTTGCTACAACTCCCTTCCTGCTCCGCTCCGTGAACAAGCCGACAAAGCATTCGAACTTCTGAAGACAAACCCGCAGCATCCTTCGTTACATTTCAAGAAGGTGGGGCGTTTCTCGTCGGCTCGCGTCAGCCTCAACTATCGAGCTATTGGTGTGGATGCACCCGCCGGCATCGTATGGTTCTGGATCGGCACCCATGCGGAATATGACAGGCTGATTCGATAACT
Organism: Nitrospiraceae bacterium; assembly: GCA_919902665.1. GTDB lineage: Bacteria > Nitrospirota > Nitrospiria > Nitrospirales > Nitrospiraceae > Nitrospira_D. The sequence goes on along the minus strand of CAKKRK010000161.1, from coordinate 2,766 downwards.
CCGTTTTGCGGTGCGCGGCAATTAAATGAGTCATGATGATTCCAGCTGGATATATGGCCAAGCGAGTGGTGAGGAGGCCTGACTGGCTGAAGGCCAACGGGGTTGGAGATATCTACTCGGTGAGCGGATGTATTTCCAAAGACTTTGCCGATTACATTAAATTCTGGAAGCATAATGGCTACTGGTTCTTCGACTCTCCTGAAGTCATTGAGCAGATAGCAAGGGAGCAATCGATAGATCTTACTGGCACCATGATGTTCTATTACGAAGTCTACGAACAAGAATTCGATGATGAGAAAGAACAATGGTGTCCGTATGAGAGGGAAGAGTCCTTCTTTACCAATGTCCGTTTGCCAGGCTGGAAGATATTTGCAGGATTTGATGTGGCAACCAACGTCACGAGAAACAGCCCTGAATGCTCCCCACTTTCATGCAACTCACTGGCTAACAAGATCCAGACCAATTCACATTGTCTGCTCCCTTATTTCGAAACCGCAAAGCAGCTTATCGAAACGGGAAGGTTCAACGATTCCGAACCCGGTCCCTACCGAATCTTCGCGGTGTATACCCTAGAGTAGAAACGAGTAGACCGCCGCTTCACAGCGTGCACGGATGAGTTATAGGCACTCTGTGCAGCCGCCACAATCTTCCTAATCATCGCTGCCTCTCTGCTGCCAGCTGTCAGCCTCGTACCTCCGAAGAAGCCGAGAGCTGACTGCCGACCGATGATTGCCTGTTCTTAACGACTCATTGCCATGCTATCGTGCTTCATGCCGCTGTCGGCCTTCATGCCATTGCTACGAGTTTCGCCGGAGGCTGTCACGATCGGCTTAGCAAAGGATGCTTCGCCGAGCAGCACTTCCGCATAGGCACACCAGATTTGGACCTTGGCTACGTCGTTGATCTGGACCGGCAAGGTTATGGTCCGGTTCTGCTTGTCGCCTTTGATAACTAGGCGATTCAAGAGATACACGTTGCTCTTGGTATCCACCACCTGCCAGTGTGGCGCGGGGGTTTCAGGAATCTTGAACTCCTCCGACCAGGTCAACGTGTCGTTGTTGCCGGAGCGGCCATGCGACGCCGTCCCGCTGTTGGCCTTCACGCCTTCAAACTTACTCGTCGTATGTGCATCAGCCGCGAACCCGGTTGATGCGAATAACAATCCCGTCGCAGCAACCATAGACAGAAATCCCATCTTGAACCAACCCTTCGAGCTCATAATGCCTCCTTGTTGTGTGAGTATCCGCGGGGCTGACTGACTTCAGCACTTTGAATTCCGCATCTGCGCATCAGTCGTGTGGAGGCTCCAGTCCTTACATACATTCACGGAACGTATGGCTGATCGCACAAGCGTCAGAGGACACACGTACGGCTCGAAGGCATGTTTCACAAATGACCAATGACGCTTGAGGAATGACGCAGCCTTCAAGCCATGTAGCGACAGTGAAAAATGCAGCGACTGTTATTGTGATGATGAAGTTTGGCACAGAGGACCTGGTGGATGCCGTGGGTTCGCACGTAACATTCAGCCGCCAACAACATGCCAGTGAGCGGTGCGATGAGATAGAGCCAATAGTCGGTCCAGAGCTGTGCTGGAAGTGCAGAAGCGAACGTGCGCGCGGGATTCATGCTCATACCGGACAGAGGCGCCTCTGCCGCAATGTATGTCGCCACGAGGGCTCCTGCGAAGACACCGGTCCATCGGTTGATTGACGGCCGGTTCGAGACAACCAGCACAACCAGCATGAGCCCGAACGAGATGATCACCTCAGCAGCAAACGCAATCGCCGTTCCTTGTGGTCCCGGCACCGTCACGACATAGTTGACGGCGGGATGCTCAATCGCCAGACCCAGGATCTGGGCCGCTAGCCACAGTCCAATCGTTCCGCCGACGAACTGCGACGCGACATACCAGAAAGCATCTCCACCCTTCATCTTCCCAAGGCGGAAGAACGTCACGGTAACCGCCGGGTTCAGATGGGCTCCTGAGCGTTTCCCCCAAGGCGAATAGATCAGCCCGATGGCCGTGAGCCCCATGGCCAGCCCGATCAGAATCCGTCGCACTGTCGCATCAGGGAATAGGTAGTGAAGGGGCGAATGCGGATACTCAAGCGTGGCCGTTACAACTGCAGCGGAGATCATGAAGAGCCCAAGCCCAGCCGCTTCCATCAGGTACTCAGGCCAGTGCACATGCACTGGTTCAGCGAGCTTCGCCATCAGCACATCACAATGCTGCATGGCTCAATAGAACCTTGAGTTCATTGGCCACCCCACGATTGCCTGTTGGTCGGACGTCAATACTCCTTCTTACAATGATCGACAAAACTGGCTCGTTCGCTCACAACACACTGCACTCTCCCCTGCACAGAGAAGGCCCCTTGCTCCCTTGCGCATCCGCAGCATATGATCGCGGCATGCAGGTTCAACTCAGCCATCCCGCACGAACCATTGAGATCAAAGGCCCGAAGAAGGCCAAAGACCTCTTCAAAGAACTCAATCTCGTGGTCGAAGCGCATCTGATCATACGCGGCGATGAACTCGTAACCGAAGACGAGATGCTCTACGACCAGGATCAGATCGAAATCCGTCCGGTCATCTCCGGCGGATCTCCACGCTTCACGAGTCACGAATGAACTGTACTAAATGCAAAACCCGCGCAGTGATCGACCTGCCCCGCCATAATGCTGCCTTCTGCAAAGGCTGTTTCAACATCTATGTGCATGACCAGGTCAGCCGGGCCATCAAGTCTGAAAAGATGTTCGGAAA
>CAKKRK010000160.1 GCA_919902665.1 Nitrospiraceae bacterium | reverse complement strand
TAGGAGAATCCACAAACACTCCTTTGGTCAAGATCACGCAATCAGTATCGGCAATGACGGGCGATCACCGGTTGCGATCAGGCGTGCCCGGCCTTATGCCACGAGGCCCAGTCTTTGGAGAATGCCACGGCGGCATAACGTTCGCCAAGGATTTTTGCAACCCGGTTCAGGAGTTTGGAGAGTTGCTGCAGTTCGGACGTGGTGAGGTCCTCACGGAACCGGGGGTGGAGTCCCCAACGGGTCTCCACTTCTTCGCCCGATACGCTCGACATCAAGCTGACAAGCTTGATCTCCTGGCCGGTCGACTTGTTCTGTTCCGTCGATGTCTCGACGGCTGGAAGCACAATCTGCGACGGTTCCTGAGAGGGAGGAGCTTGTCCTTGCAGGACTGCGCTGAGTGCCGGCACGACCGCGCTGGCGCAGAGCGTCGCCGCAGAACGGAGCCGCGCGTTGCCGACTGCGCCGAGGGCTTCGGCGACTTTGTCGCCGAAGTCGTGGAACATCTCGTTCTTCGTCTTGGAGTCTTCGGTGATCAGGAACTTGTATTGCTCGTACGCCTGCCGACTCTCCGATACGGTTGTGCCGATGGTCATGACGATTTCCATCTGATCCGCATTGTTCCCGAACGCCGGTTCCAGCGCACGCTTCAGCTGTTGGGTGACGGCATCTTCCAGCCCGTTCATGAACTCCAACTGGTCTTTCAGCGGGATGTGCAAGGCCACCAGCCGGTCTGTGAGATTGAACATAATCTTGAGGAATTCGAGGTAGATGCCCCACTCCTGCTGCCGCTTGAGCTTCAGTGCCTGCTCAGGCGCAGTGCGCTTCATCATTGTGACCGACTCGCCCGACACGGCGAGCATCAGTTCGGCCAGCTGGCGGAGTCGTTCTTGGTATGCAGTATTAGCGGTGGCCATAAGTTTGCTCAAGAGCAGCGGGGATTATAGCGGAGACGAGAGCGGTATTTAAAGCGAGGAAGAAATGGATGAGCTGCCAAGGTGTGAACGGTACAGGCTGTGAAGCTCCTGTAAGATCGTATCTTGCCTTTTTAGCTGGCACACATCCATCTGTGTTGCCCTTGCTCACCCCATCCGATAGAGTGAGCTCTCCGGAGTCGAGGAGCTGGCAAATGGAATTCAGCTCAGTGCGAAATACGGAGTCGGAGCCTCGCGTTCAGGTCTTGCCGCGTGATGAGGCGCGCGAGCATCTGATCACCATTGCGGACATGCTTGCGAAGGTGATGGATACCACGATCAGGATTCCCGGTACGTCGTGGCATATCGGGTTAGACCCGTTGCTCGGACTGATTCCCGGCATCGGTGATGTTCTGGCCAATCTCATCGGCACGATCATTCTTGGATTAGCGACACGCCTACAGCTTCCCAGAATTGTGCTGGCCCGCATGAGTCTCAATCTACTCATCAATGGGACGGTTGGAGCCGTTCCAATTGTCGGAGATCTGTTTTCGGTCTGGTTTCGGAGTCATTCGAGAAACGCTGCCCTGCTTCGCCACGCAGCCATGAAGCCGGATCGCGAAACCCATGCTGATTGGTTTTATGTGGCCTGTATCATCGGGGGCACGGTGGCCCTCTTGCTACTTATGATCGCCTTCATCATATGGTTGGTCTACCAGCTGTGGATGATGGTCTCAGGTGGATAGGCAAGGGAAGTTGAGTGTGGTATACAACGACCCTTTCTGAATAACGAAATTAGCGGCTACTCTCTTCGAATACCTTCATGGAACGAGACGTCAAAACCTATGTACTGAAGCGACCTACTGAGGACGCCGTGCCGCGCAAGTTGTCGATCGACTACGCGGCGGCGCTGAATCCACAGCAGCTTGCAGCAGTGACGGCGGGTGATGGGCCGTCGTTGGTCATTGCGGGAGCTGGGAGTGGCAAGACGCGCACGCTGGTCTATCGCGTCGCGTATCTGATCGACTCCGGCGTGGATCCGTCGAACATTCTCTTGCTGACATTCACGCGCAAGTCTTCACAGGAAATGTTGGAACGTGTTGGCGATCTGATCGGAACGAGCAGTCAGCGAGTCTGCGGCGGGACATTCCACTCCGTTGCGAACATGTTATTGCGCCGCAATGGCCGGTCGATCGGCATAGAACCTGGGTTCACGATTCTGGATCGCGGCGATGCGGAAGACTTGATCGCGTTGGTGCGATCGCAGCTGGGTCTCAACGAGAAGGATAAGCGCTTTCCCCGCAAGGGGACGATCATGGAAATGATTAGCAAGAGTGAAAACACCTTGCGCAGCCTCGACGAGATTATCCTAGAAGAGTTCAGCCACTTCTCGGATCATTCGGAAGATCTCGGTCGGTTGCAGAAGGCGTATCAAGCTGCGAAGCGACAGAAACAGCTGTTGGATTACGATGATCTCCTGGTCATGCTGCGGCAGTTGTTGTTGCTGGACGAGACGGCACGCACACATATTTCCCGCCAGTATCGCTATATCCTCGTCGATGAGTATCAAGATACGAACCGGTTGCAGGCCGAAGTTATCCGTCAGCTGGCGACGACGCATCAGAATGTGATGGTGGTTGGGGATGATTCGCAGTCGATCTATGCGTTCCGGGGTGCGACCTTTAAAAATATCATGGATTTTCCAGTGCTGTTCCCGGGCACGACGATTTATAAACTTGAAGAAAATTATCGCAGCACCCAGCCGATCTTGAACCTCGCAAACTGCATTATCGATGAAGCGGCTGAGAAGTATACGAAGCGCCTGTTTACTAGAAAGATCGATGGCCCATTGCCGGCGTTGGTCGAAGCGGCTGCGGAACATGCGCAATCGCGATTCATTGCGCAGAAGATTCTTGAGCTTCGTGAAGAAGGGGTGCCGCTGAGTGAGGTGGCGGTCCTCTTTCGTTCAAGCTTCCATTCTTTTGATTTGGAAATCGAGCTGTCTCGCAAGGGGCTTCCTTTCATTAAACGCGGTGGGGTGAAGTTTGTCGAAACAGCTCATGTCAAGGATCTGCTGGCCCATGTGCGAGTCGTCGCAAATCCCCTTGATACGGTGAGCTGGCATCGCGTGTTGCTATTGGTGGAAGGGGTGGGGCCGAAGAAGGCCCAGGATTTGCTCGCTGCCATTGTGAAAGCTGAGCAGCCCTATGACGTGTTGCGTGGAGTGAGTGGCCGTTCCAGCCAGGGTCTCAAGAACCTGGCCAACACGCTGGCGAGTCTCGCTGGATCAGACGATCGGAAACCGGCTGAACAGGTCAATCATATCTACGAGTACTATCTCCCGATCCTCAAGGACCAGTACGACGATTACCCTAAGCGCACGAGGGATCTCGACCATCTCCATACGATTGCCGAAGGGTACCATGGCATAGACGAATTTCTTGCCGATTTGGCGTTGGAACCGCCGGACGGGAGTGCGGTGAATGTCGAAGCGCCTGATCGCGATGATGAACGGCTCGTACTCTCGACGATTCATTCCGCAAAGGGGTTGGAGTGGCAGTGTGTCTTTGTGATCTGGGTGGTCGACGGTCGGTTTCCTTCCGCCTATTCCTTTCTTGCCGATGATGAACTGGAGGAAGAGCGGCGGCTTTTTTATGTGGCCGTTACGCGAGCCAAACGGCATTTATTTATGACATACCCCATCAATGTGTACGACAAGACCAGCGGGATGTTGCTGTCGAAGCCCTCACGGTTTCTGGACCATGTGTCCTCGGACCTGCTTGATACTCTCGCATTGGTAGAGGAAGGCGGACGCGAGGATTGGGGAATGACACGAGACCCCTATTATTGATTTGAGTTTGTTATCGTGACGTATCACGCCTGTTTTCTATCCGCATGAGCTACCGCCCAATTCGATTGCTCCTCGTAGTGTGGTGCTGCTGGTCTGGGCCAGCTTTTCTCGCCGAGGCATCCGTCACATCTCTGAACCAGCAAGGCAGTGCCGGCCAAACGTGGGTGCGTTTTCTCGCTGACGCGGAACGGCTCCGGTTGCCTACGAAGTTTCTAAAGGCGCTCTCACCGGACTTTATTCAGTTTGAGTTCGATGATCTTCGGACCTACGCCGCCGAGTACCATCCCGGAGAGCATCGGATGGTTCTGAACCGGTCGTTGTCCTTTAACGCTGCGGGGAGGGCCCTCAAGCCGCTTGCCCAGATGACGCACAAGGAACTGGAGGTGCTCTATCATGAACTGTTTCATGCGTATATGGATTATCTCAGTCTCATAGAGGAGCACTCTCGTGAGGCCGGTAGCCGTTCAAACGATCTGCTGGGCTTCGCCCGAGAACAGCAAGTCTGTCGCTATAGTGAAGTGAAAATCGCACCGATTGTTCAGCGACAGAATGAAATGGAGTCGCGCTACTTGACGCAGGCCGAGTCGTGGGAAGCGCTGAATGAAACATGGGCGGTCTTTATTGGCTGGACCGTGTGGAATCAGCTTGAGGTACAGCGCAAGACCGGGAAATCCATGTTTCAGGAGCGGGGACAAGCTCATCGATGGATACGGCGACTCAAAATGGCATTTGAGAAAGTAGAATTCCGAGGGTACTATGCCCCTGAAGATCCCGAAGAGCGACGTCTTGCCCAGAAGCGATATTTGGCGAAACCGTCACAGCTCACACTACGGGAAGCCGTGGTTTTGATGAAACAAGCCCTCGGTTTTCCGTATGATTTTGTTGAGCAGTTGGAAGCGTCACTTGGGGCATTTCCGGTATCGGGCTGTTAGGCTGCCGAGGGAAAGATAAATTAAAAAAAAGTACCGGAGCCGAATTCCCCTCTTGACATGACGAAAGTTCATCAATAGAATCCAGCATTTCCTAACCTAGCCTGTCCGAGCACTTCAGTGAATCAATCTTTGAGGATTGAGAAAGAAAGCTGTGCACGGGTAGGCCTGCTTGTCTTTGTTGAGCGGTTGGTCGGTGAGCGCGTGTTCTGTGTGCTGGATTTGATTGATCGAGAACGATGAAGTATCGCGGGCAGGTACCCAAGTGGCCAAAGGGGGCAGACTGTAAATCTGCTGGCTTATGT
>CAKKRK010000159.1 GCA_919902665.1 Nitrospiraceae bacterium | reverse complement strand
AGAAAGGCACGCTGTTTCTCGACGAGATCAGTGAGCTGCCGCTCATGCTTCAGGCTAAAATTCTTCGCGCGATTCAGGAAAAGGAAATCCGGCGCGTGGGAGCGAACAAGCCGATCTCGGTGGATGTGCGCATCATCGCGGCCACCAACTTGAATCTCAATGAGGAGATTAAGAATAAGCGCTTTCGAGAAGATTTGTACTACCGACTCAACGTCATTGAACTGAAGTTGCCGCCGCTCCGGGAACGTCGCGAAGATATTCCGCTCCTGGTCGAGGCTTTTCTCAAGAAGTGCGGCGAGGCTCGAGGGAAGGAAGTCAAGGGTGTCAGCGAGGCCACGTTGGCGATGTTGATGGATTATGTCTGGCCCGGGAACGTGCGTGAACTGGAGAATGTCATCGAGCGGGCTGTGACGCTCAGCCGGGGGGAAAAGATCTCGCCGGATGATCTACCCGCACCGGTGCAAGGAGCACGCGGCGACCGGCGTGTCCTGGACGAAGCGGCTGAGCAGGCGTTGCCCCTGCATGAGCTTGAAAAAGAGTACATAAAGAAGATCCTCGAAAAAACCGGCGGCAACAAGTATCAGGCCGCTCATGCCCTTGGCATCGATCGCAAGACCCTGTATCGTAAGCTCGCCGAAATCGAGGGCAAGCCTCATCCAGAGGAATAATTGCCACGTTCTGATCATCACGACAAGATCGTGAACTGACACTCCCGCTCCAGGCCGAGATTGATCACATGAAGGATGTTGACCGTCTTGCCATGCGCACTGTGTTTTGGATAATCCCCCTCCTTACGGTAGGAATTTTTATTCTAGACCTGTTGACGCCGGTGGGTATGGCGGTGTCGATCCTCTATCTCGTTCCCTTACTGCTGACGTATCCATCTTCCAGGGCAAAGGATCCGCTCTACTTCTCTGCTGTAGCCACGGTGCTCATCTGGGCGGACGTTCTGCTGAAACCGGCCGGCCTTTCGATTCCCTACGCATTGTTCAACCGTACTTTGGGTATGATGGTCATCTGGGTCATCGCAATAGGGTTGATTCGGTATAAGCAGACTCAGCACGAGTTGAAATCTGCACTGGTTGAACAGGCCCATGCCGAGGGGTTGATGATGGAGGCGCAAGAGGCACGCTACCATTCGGATCGGGAAGCGGTGCGTGCCGCGGTCGGCCGTGGAGCGGCTGAAGAGCAGCTCCTGGTCAGCCGGCTCAGGCTGGAAAGCATCATTGAATCCGCGATGGATGCGATCATCACCGTGGATGAGGATCAGAGAGTCGTGTTATTCAACCGCGCGGCCGAGGAAATGTTCGGCTGCTCCGTTCGAGACGCTACTGGGCAGGCGCTTGATCGATTCTTGCCCACGCAATTCCGGGAAGCCCACTGTCACCATATTCGTACATTCGGGCAATCCGGTGTCACGAGCCGGAAGATGGGCAAACTCGGCACCGTGATGGGGCTCCGCTCGAACGGAGACGAGTTCCCAATTGAAGCCGCGATCTCGCATATCGCTGTGGAGAGAAAGACCTACTATACCGTCATTCTCCGGGACATCACCGAACGAAAACGGGTTGAACACTCTCACCAAGAGAGCCAGCGGCAACTCGCCACCTTGATCAGCAATCTTCCGGGCTTCGTGTATCGGTCGAAAAATGATCGCGACTGGACAATGGAGTATGTGAGTGAGGGAGTGTCAGATTTGACTGGATATCCCGTTGAGGACTATCTCGTACAGCGAACGATCTCGTACGGCAAAAATACCCATCCAGGGGACCGTGAGCGCATCTGGCAGGAGGTTCAGACGGCCGTGGGGCAGCATCACTCGTTTGAGATGACGTACCGAGTCCTGACTAAATCAGGTGAAGTCAAATGGGTCTGGGAACGGGGTGAAGGCATTTACGCTCAGGACGGCACACTCAATTATTTGGAAGGGTTCGTCACCGACATCACTGAACGCAAGCGAGCCGAACGCTTGCTACGGCAGAGTGAAGAGCGCTACCGGCGCCTGATCACCATTTCGCCCTATGCGATCTTAGTGCATCGAGGCGACCATCTCATCTTTGCCAATGATCAAGCCATCAAGCTGTTCGGAGCGGTGAAGGCCGAGCAGATCCTCGAAAAGTCACCGATGGACCTGTTCCATCCTGATTATCACGTCGTCATTCGAGAGCGAATCCATGAACTGCTTGAGGGCAGAGTACAAGTGCCCATGCTTGAGGAACAAATCATGACGCTCGATGGGAGGGCGATTGATGTTGAGGTCAGTACGGCGCGGTTCGTGGATGAAGAAGGTCCGGCTATCTTGGCCATGCTCCAAGACATCAGTGAACGCAAACGACTGCAGGAACAATTGCGTAAGACCGAGCGGATCGCCGAACTCGGGACGCTAGCCTCCGGCATGGCCCACGAGATCGGGACACCGATGAACGTCATTCTCGGCCGTGCCGAGTATCTGATGGACCGTGTCACGGAAGAACCGATCAAAAAAGGGCTTCAGACCATCGTGACGCAAGTCGAGCGGATTACGAAGGTCATGAATCAGTTGCTGTCCTTCGCGCGGCGCAAGACGCCGGAGCGGTGCCCCCTGGACCTTCGAGGAACGATAGAAGCCGGCATGGAGTTGTTTCAGGAACGTCTCGCACGAAATCAGATCCAGGTGGAGTTGGCGTTGGCCGACAACTGTCCGAGGGCGCTGGCCGATCCGGATCAGATGAGCCAGGTCTTCATCAATCTCGTGATGAACGCCGTGCATGCCATGCCGGACGGCGGAATGCTACGAATCGGCCTGGCGCCGGAAAAACAGATGGTGAAACTCACGATAGCTGATACAGGCCATGGCATTCCCCGGGATGTGGTCGAGAAAGTCTTCGAGCCGTTCTTCACGACGAAAGAATTCGGTCAGGGGACAGGATTGGGACTGACCGTGGTCAAGGGCATCATCGAAGAACATCAGGGCACCATCGTTGTTGAGAGTGGAGAAGGGAAGGGCACGACGTTTACGATCCTGATTCCGCAAACTGACAGCCAGTGACTTCTAGCTCCTGTAGCATTCCGCAACAGCTGATCCACCCTGAACTGTGGTTTTTCTCATCAGGCGAAGCATCGTTATTCTTCATCAGGGCTTGATTTTCATGGAATTAGCCCTACTGCTGTTACCCTTCTCATGGCATGCCCCTTGCCAGTTATCCAATCTAAGAGCTTGCGAAGGACCGGATGGGGGCCGGAGAGGATGTCGCGTATGACGAAGGGAAAAGCCGCTGTGTTGCTGATCGTCGAGGATGACCGTGAAATGCGCAGTCTGCTATGCGATGAATTTTGCGGAACAGGATATCAGCTGCGTGAAGCAAGGGATGGGGACGAAGCATTTCTGGCCGTGCTGCAGTCCGTGCCGGATCTGATTTTGACGGATCTACGGATGCCGGCGGGAGGAGATGACTACATCAGCCGGCTGAGGACTGTGGCACCCAGGTGTCCCATCGTCGTCATCACGGGATTCGGCGATCCGACATTGAAAGCACAGGTACTGAAAGCGGGAGCAAACGCGTACTTTGACAAACCCGTCCGTGTTGCCGAGCTGAAGCATTGCGTGCAACAATTACTTGACCACAGACCTGGAGCGGATAGCTGACGAGCTATCCGCTTGGCCTCGTCCTATTCGTGTCATAGGGGAACACCTTGTCTGATTCAGAACGCCACAGCGGATCGGCGCCGACGGATCTCATCATTGCGGCGCGAATCGAAGCGATCAAGCAGTTAGCAGAGGGACTCTCGGACCGCGTGGCGGTGATGGACGCCTCCTTCAACGTCGTCTATGCGAACGAGGCAGCCTGGGCCGTCGACCAGACCCAAACAGCTCGCCGACCTCACGCCAAATGTTATGAAGCGTTTGCGCATCGGACCGACCCTTGCGGGACCTGTCCGGCGATCAGAGTATTCGAGGCACCGGAAGTTCAGTGTGTGTCGTGCTTGGTCGATGGCGATGGGACGGCCTGCGGGATGCAACAAGCCTTTCCCTTAGCGGATGCGCAGGGAACGGTGGCCTCCATGCTGGTGCTCTTTAATCCGGCACCGAAGTCGCATAGTCGAGCAACACCAGAGGACGCCACCGGTCAGGCGGGAGGCGATGGTCTGGGGGATTTGATCGGTCGAAGTCCGGCCATGCGGCAGCTGTTCGATATGACTCGTCTTGTGGCGGACAGTTCGGCGACCGTCCTCATACAAGGGGAGAGCGGAACGGGTAAAGAAATCCTGGCGAGAACGATTCATGCGCTCAGCAACCGGAGAGAGCGGCCGTTCGTCGTCGTCGATTGCGGATCCCTGCCAGAAACACTGCTTGAAAGTGAACTGTTCGGGCACGTGAAGGGTGCCTTCACCGGGGCGGTCGCCAATAAGCGTGGGCTCTTCGAAGAGGCAGACGGCGGGACCATCTTCCTCGACGAGATCGCCGATACCACGCCGACCTTTCAAGCGAAGCTGCTTCGAGTCCTGCAAGAGGGCGAGATCAAGCCTGTGGGTGGAACCAGGTCGCTGAAGATTCATGCGCGGGTCCTCTCTGCCTCGAACAAAGATTTGGCCGAACTAGTGAAGGCCAAGACATTTCGGCAGGATCTGTACTATCGACTAGCCGTATTGCCTCTCTATTTGCCAGCTCTCCGGGAACGGCGAGACGACATCCCGCTGTTAGTCCAGCACTTCGTCGCCGCTTCGTGCGCTCGACATCATCAACCGGTTCGGCAGGTCGCCGAGCGAACGATGAGGACGTTGCGCGAC
>CAKKRK010000158.1 GCA_919902665.1 Nitrospiraceae bacterium | reverse complement strand
TCGTGAAGCCAGGCTACCACTTATCACACTGTCTGAATTTCCGGAGCCCCCTCTATGGACGGCGATGAATCTAAAAGGATTCACCATGAATCTAAAAAGATACATCCAAACTGAAGTCAGGTATGAACCGCTACTTGACGCCACCCTCCTTCACAATTCAGACTAGCGCTTCACTTGCAGGTACAGAGTTCCTGATTCTTTCAAACAAGAATGCGCCCGTAGCTCAGTCGGATAGAGCATCAGCCTTCTAAGCGCTTCCGATCCCTCCCCCTATCTCCTTGTGCAACCTGTGAAAGCGTGCTCTAGTAGCGGCGTTTGGCTATTTTTTAGTTCAGTTTGGCTCAGTCCAATTGAGGGGAAATTGGTCCAATTTTGCTGTGGTATTAACACTCTAATAACACGTAGGGTTTTTATCTAGAACAGTTAGATTTTCGCGACGCTTCCTTTGCCGTCTGCGGATGCGCTCAGTTCGCCGTTCCCTGTCGCGGGTGCTCTCTCGCATGTCTGATAGGCTCGTGTGACCCATGGGTAGTCACTCGCCACCCCCTTCCTCTTCCAGTTCCAGATGTCCAGCAAAGAGTTCTGCTCTGCATGCTACCCTGGGCGAGGGGCTTCGGCAGGCACGCATCTGAGGCACCGCCTCGGGAGACGCCGTGCCAGGGGGAGTCCAGGCACCGTCGTGCCGCACAATGCGACTCGACCGTGCCCGGAGAACAGCCGTCGCTCATTGGGGGATGTGGCAGCGCCAACTGAAGTGATCGATCATGTCGAAAAGCCGATACAAGAACAACGTGTGGTCTTGATCAACCGCAATGATGTCTTGCCGAGCATTACCACGACTGGTGGCATGGTAGACGTCACCAGTTGTAGCCGACGGGACATGGCAAAAGAAGATAGCAGACCCCATTTTCCTTCCAACATTCGTGACCAGGACTGTTCAAGAAATAACATTGATCTTCAGCAATAGACGGCGGTACCATGTCCTCATGAGTGTACTAGCGCGCATTACTGTCAATCCGGCCCAGTGCGGTGGTCGCCCCTGTATTCGTGGGATGCGGATCCGCGTGAAAGACATCCTCGACCTTCTTGCAGCTGGCGTGTCAACGGAGACCATTCTGCAGGACTACCCCTATCTTGAGAAAGAAGATATTCAGGCGGCCCTTGAATTTGCGGCGGCCGAGTCCGATCACGTCATGCTCCGGGCCGGATGAACTTCCTGATTGACGCTCAACTCCCTCCAGCATTAGCTCGTCTTATCATATCTCTCGGCCATGGAGCCGTTCACGTCGAAGAAGTAGGCATACTCCTCGCAACGGACCAGGCGATCTGGAACTACGCCGTTGCCAATACCCAGACCATTATCACAAAGGATGAAGACTTTAAAAACATTCTCTTACTTGCCTCTCCACCGATAACGCCCGTTGTCTGGGTCCGGATCGGCAACTGCTCCAACGCGGCACTCGTCCGGTGGTTTCAGCCCCTGTTCTCTCAAGTGATCGCCAACCTTGAACAAGGTGAGCGGCTCATTGAGCTGTACTAGGTCCTCGCCCAACGTCGACCCACTACGCGTAGAATTATTACCGGGGAGATCATCGGCTTGTATGCAGGCTCCAAAGAACGATTCCCGTTTTCTTCACGAGGGCTGCCGGGTATTGCCGCGACTGGGTATGTAGCAGGCAGCACATTTACAATGAGAGCTTCAGTGTTGTCTGGGCCCATACACTTATATGGTAGTATGAAATGCCCCAATCAAGCTTTGAATGGGATGAGAAAAAGGACCTCCTCAATCGGGAAAAGCATGGCGTGTCGCTTGAAGACGCGCAAAATGCCTTTGATGACCCCACAGGCATCATTATTCGAGATCTCGATCATGAACAAGGGGAGAAGCGGTTCTTCTGTCTCGGGGTGGTCGAGGGCAATGTGTTGACGGTACGATTTTCTTATAGGAGCAAGCGCATACGCATGTATGGAGCAGGCTACTGGAGGCAAGGGAGGAAACGCTATGAGCAAGAAAATCAGATACACCGATGAGCGTTTGGCCATGGGGGAGCGTGTCACAAATTTTCTCCCGCCACCGTCGGCCTTAGTCAAACGTGAGCCAACGACAAAAGTCACGCTTGAGTTGACTCAGAGCAGTCTGGCGTTTTTCAAGAAGCAAGCCAAGCGTGCACGTGTCCCCTATCAACGCATGTTACGCGGTCTCATCGATGCGTACGCAAAACAATACGACGTGGCGGTGTAAAAGACTCACAGTAAGCGTGAGATACGCCTGATATCCCCAACGGTCTGAGAGTCAGGTCTTTTAATCAGACCTCCCATGCTCTGCCTGCTTGAGACGTCAACTCACCTTTTCTCATCACACCGCACTCGCCAAAGACAGGCTACGAAGCATCATCCGGCAAGCAGGTCTGACCGTTGAAGGATCTAGCGCACTGTTGTAAAGACGACACTGCTCTTCAGGCACCCGCTTTCAGATCATAATCACCGCAAAGAACAATTCCAGAGAATCATCTCGAATGACCCTAAAAGCAAAGTGT
>CAKKRK010000157.1 GCA_919902665.1 Nitrospiraceae bacterium | reverse complement strand
ACTTCATCCGATTCGGATCGCTCACCGTCTTTCCGGTCTGCAGACACAACATCAAATCATGCGGCCGCGAGTCTTCCTTCTTCAGGTAGTGACAATCATTAGTGCCCACAAGAGGGATCCCAAGTTTCTTATGGATCTCCATGAGACCAGCATTGGCAATCCGCTGATGATCAAGTCCGTTGGCCTGCACCTCGAGATAGAAATGATCTTTTCCAAAAATTTCCTGAAACTCACCGGCCACCGCTATGGCACCATCCATATCTTTCTGGCCGATGAGATAAGGAATTTCACCGCTTAAGCAACCGGACAATGCAATGATCCCATCGTGGTGAAGCTTTAAGAGTTCCTTGTCAATCCGAGGCTTATAATAGAATCCTTCAAGATATCCTTTACTAACCACCTTGATGAGATTCTGATAACCAGTGAGGTTTCGCGCCAGTAAAATCAGATGATAGTAATCGTTGTGTGCAAGGCCGCTATCCTTCTTCGCATGTCGACTTCCGAGCGCCATGTAGGCTTCACACCCAATGATCGGCTTGACCCCAACCTCTTTGGCTTTGCGATAAAACTCGACCGCGCCGAACATGTTGCCATGATCGGTCATGGCCACGGCAGGCTGATTAAAGGACTTGATCTGCCGGACGAGCGGTTCGATCTGATTCGCACCGTCGAGGAGACTGAACTGAGTGTGGAGATGGAGATGAACAAAAGAGGAAGCCACGAAAAGTACACCTCGTTAATGGATTGTAGTGAGGGCGTAATAAGGAGTCAACGACGGACCTGGAAAAGGGAAATCATCCCGGAAAGAGACGCCATTGAAACACCATCTTATTGTGGGATTGCTAGAGCCGTTCTCCGTACTTTCGGAAGTGTTGCTCCTTGGCGTCAGCGATCCACTTGTCCCGTTTAATGCGATCTGGATCAGTCTCGAGCTTCTTGGCGATCTTCTCGATATCATCTGGCTTCCAACGAGCAATTTGGATAAACGTGTAGGTGCCCATCTTATTGAGGGTCTGCGCAAAAACCGGCCCGATTCCATTGATCTTTTTCAGATCGTCCTTCTGGCTGTTCTTCCCCACCTTAGGTGGTCCTTCATTAGACCTTAGCGTGGCTCTATTCTGACGAGTCAGAGGAAGCCCCACGGTTGCTGAATCCGGTTTCGTGCGAAGAGTCACGCGCAGTTCTTTGAGGCGTTGCTGCAAGCGATCGATGTGCTCATCTTTCTCTGGAATACCCTGAACCTCCTTAAGAAGGGTTCGACGCTCCGCTTGGAGCACATGCAACTCACGGTGGAGGCTCGCAATCTGCTCGTCACGTTCATGCAGACGTTGCTCGTTGAGCAGATGTTGGGAACGGAGTTGGTCCTGTGCGGCACATTGCTCCTGAAGCTTCGCCGTTTCACCTTCAAGCTCTTGCACGGTGCGCGCATGAGTTCTTTCCCATTCCTTGAGCGCTGATTGCTTCTCACGAAGGAGGTGGGTGACCGGCACAAGCTCTTCGATCCGCCTATCACGCTCCCCAATGGACTGTTCCAGTTGCTGGATCACGCCGCGATGGGCGGCCTCTCGATCACTCAGTTCCACTTCCAACTGATGGACGCGGCTCTGCGCCGATTCAAGCTTCTTCAGGCGGGCTCGGAGCTCGTCCCGATCAGCGAGGCCTTCGTTGAGTTGGGCAATATGCTCGCGCTGCACGCGGACTTCCTGCTCCATCACCTCACGCGCTTGCTCAGCGGCCTGACCGGCCTGTTGGGCCCCGCGGAGTTCTTCCGCTTGGACCGCCACGTTCGCATCGAACTCACCGATCCGCCGGTCGCGCTCCGCCATGGCCTGTTCCAGTTGCTGGATCACGCCGCGATGGGCAGCCTCTCGATCACTCAGTTCCACTTCCAACTGATGGACACGGCTCTGTACTGATTCGAACTTCTCCAGCCGGGCTCGAAGCTGCTCCCGGTCGGCAAGGCCTTCGTTGAGTTGGGCGATATGCTCGCGCTGCACGCGGACTTCTTGCTCCATCACTTCGCGTACTTGCTCAGCGGCCTGACCGGCCTGTTGGGCCCCGCGGAGTTCTTCCGCTTGGACCGCCACGTTCGCATCGAACTCACCGATCCGCCGGTCGCGCTCCGCCATGGCCTGTTCCAGTTGCTGGATCACGCCGCGATGGGCAGCCTCTCGATCACTCAGTTCCACTTCCAACTGATGGACACGGCTCTGTACTGATTCGAACTTCTCCAGCCGGGCTCGAAGCTGCTCCCGGTCGGCAAGGCCTTCGTTGAGTTGGGCGATATGCTCGCGCTGCACCCGGACCTCCTGCTCCATCACCTCACGCGCTTGTTCAGCGGCCCGACACACCTGTTGGGCCTCTTGAAGTTCTAGGCCATGGGCGGCCGCCTGTGCAGTGAATTCACTCTCACGTCGGCGGGCCGCGACTGATTCAGTTTCCAAGTCCGTCAACCGTTTCGACCGTATGGCCAATTCTGCTTCGAGCGCCTTCACCCGTTCACCGCGTGCGGTGACTTCTCGCTGGGCTGACGAGTGCAGCGTCTCGGACGACATGATCTTCTGTTCGAGAATCTGCATCCCTGACGTCTTCACCTTCAAATCATGTGACATCGTCTCCAGTGCCTGTTCTTTGCTTCGCAACAGATTGGCGAGATCCCCGTAGGAGTGATCGGGCGAATTCTTTGGGAGTCCTCGCAATAACCAGCCAACCGCGACACCAATTCCTGCCGCGATGAGGAGACATCCGAGCATCTGGCTCAT
>CAKKRK010000156.1 GCA_919902665.1 Nitrospiraceae bacterium | reverse complement strand
AAGCGAGGAAGGCAGTCGCTTAACCAGGTGTCCACGGAATTGGGGGAAGGTCACTGGTCGCATCTGGACATCTTCGCTGATTTCATCCCGATGGAGGGCCAATTAGTGAGGGGAGCTCTCGTCAGTGACGTGGGTTCTTTCGGGTGGTCGAGTCAGTTGGAAGCGTTGCTGAGGGAGTGTTCGATTAGACAATTACTTATCTGATGTGGTGTAGGGCAGAGGAAGATCGAGGGCGCGGGCATGGTGAGGAGGCGACGTGGCCGACGCCTCCTCACGGTGCGGCTACTTCTTCTTCTTGGCCGCTGCCTTCTTTACAGGCTTCTTCGCTGCTGCTTTCTTCGTTGCCATGAGTACTCCACCCCCCTTCGATTTCAAAAATTGTGATTGTGTATGTCTGGTATAGCAGAGTTTGAGCGATCAGTAAAATCCTCTCTACCCAAATTTGGTCCAGTCGGTGGAAAGAGGGGGCAACCCTTGCTCTGTGCATCTCTACTTTCTAGAGATTCAGGATGTGAATTCTTATCAGGGGGGCCTCTGTCTGCTGCTCGACGGATCTTGAACAAGCTGTAGGCGTGTTCTCAGTGACCGCACATGGGGACAAGTAGGGGAGACCTGCTGATGTTCTGACGTGACTCGTGGTCGTTGGAGTGAATCGAGGTGGTCAGCAGCCGTATAAAGTAGCAGTCGACTTTTCCAGCATCAAAGGGGAAAAATCTGAAGGGCTCAGTGCAACTGCAATGGGAGCACTGACCTACCCCCTCCAATTCATACTTGTCAGGCGAGGGCCATGGGTTCGAGTCCTAGTCGGCTCACCAGTTCGGACCAGAGAACTTTCAAAACGACTTTCATTCTCGTGAACTCTTTATCAGCCGGCAGCAAGATTGGTGACTGTTCACGACAATGCCGTTGCGATTGTGCTTCGCAAGACCATCACATGTCTATTTTGAGTTGGAGCGACGAACTTCGATGTGTTATCAGTGTACAACTACCCGTGTAGCGGACGCGGACTATGTCCTGCAGTAATCGCCACATCGTGGAATGACATCCCAAGAACTCATACGACGTATCATGGAGACAAAGTAATGCCCAAAGCCCGCAGCGCTGGCCAGTGTGATCGATGCGAAGCCCAAGATCGAGTCAGGATGACCTTTATGACGTGTAGCCGGTGCCGCCGGTATTTCTGCAGTGCGCATGGCACCGTGGAATTGGACCAATGTGAAGTGTGCCTTGAAGGTGGCGAAGAGATGGACTAGCGAATGTTCCTTCTATCGGATCGAACCGGTGAACAGGTACCAAGAGGCTTTTCTGGCGACGTCTCCCTGTTCGGCATCACACTGTGTCCGCAGGTATCTGGTCGCCACCGGCTGTAACCGACCGGCTAGTAATTGCGAGACGCACTGCTCCAGTAAGACTGGCACTCCTGCTGCGTGAATCTCTCCAGCACGCCAGTTACGGCCTCTGCCTCGCATTTTCTCCTTGAACTGTGCGGTGCCTCTTCTCCTGGCGTGAGAGAGTCACCTTCATTTCGCACAAGGAGGAAACATCCTCTGCGAAAGCGCTGTTTGGTAAGGACTTATGTGCGAGTATCTGAGAGGCTTAGGAAACCGCTGGTTTATCTAACTGAGCTTACGAGGGCGTACCAGATCTGTAGCGTACTGACGGGCAGATTGGAAGGGGCGGGACAACCCGTTTGGGAGCGATTTTCTACCCGCAGCATCCGCCGGCGAAGACTTGTCGTTGGCGGTGGGCATTCCAGCAAGCTGGGCAGAGTTGAACGGTGGAATGCGTAAAGCCGTCGATCGATTCCATAAGCCGTTCGACGGCCATGGCGCAATCAGAACAGGGACCTGTTTGCACTGATGGTGCGCTAGGCTCTTGGACTGTCATAGCTTGCCAGCTTCGTATTCAACCGGACATGTCGATTGCAGACTGCCGACATGAACTGGCCTCTCTGCTTGGACCGCAGTAAGCTTCGAAAGCGCTCCACCAGTGAGCCTGGAGTACTTCGTTGCAAGCCCTGTTGGATGCTCTGCAACCGGTTGTCTAGGGCTGCCACCGTTCTTTCCAAATCCATCAACTGATCTTTTGTGAGAGAGATTGATTCTGTCGCGAGCATCGTTTCCTCCTTTCGATTGGCTAGACGGTACAATGTCGGATGACACCAATGACAATTCCTTCGATCTGAAATTCATCCGATGGCCTGACCATGATCGGCTGCATCATCTCGTTGGCCGGACGAAGTTCAATGTGGGCATCCTTCTTGATATAGGTCTTAATCGTAGCCTCGCCATTGACCAAGGCGACAACGGTCTGCCCGTTTTTGGCCGTGCCTTGTTTATGCACCACCACGAGGTCGCCGGGTAAAATGCCGTCGTCTTTCATGGATTCTCCCTTGACCGTTAAGGCGAACGTCTCTCCACTCCGCAACATGCTTGGAGGGATATCCACGAGTTCCGATTGTGGCACCGGCTCGATCGGGGAGCCGGCTGCAACCAGGCCAGCCATGGGAACGGCTGTCTTACGTCGTAACTGATTCAGCACAACCGAGACGACACCGGGAATCCGTCGCATGCCGGCTTCATAACGCGCTACGGACACCCGAGTCGTGTGTATGGCCTCGGCGAGTTGTTGCTGGGTAAGGCCTAATTCTTCTCGAATTTGTTTGAGGTCTTGTGATTTCATGATGTAGCCATTGGTAACACTGTCATGCTTGTCTGTCAAGTGGATATTCAGGATATGTGTGAAGTGCCTGTGTGTAACTTTTCTGCTGGAAGAAGATTAATCAGCTAGGAGCAAACAAACACGGTTAGGGCCTTGAACGAACGAACTCTTTCAGGTTTCTTCTTAGAAATAGATCAATATCTACAAGGTGTAGGGTCATGCGTTCTCCATCCATACAATGATTAAAAAATAGGCAAGAAGGTCGTGCAAGGCGCATTTCTCAGGTTCAGACATCGTGAGGAGTGTTGCGCACAGGTTTATCCACAGAAACTGGGGAGAGGGAGCCAGTCTGAAGTGGATGATGGATTATCGGCGTGGAATGAGATGTACAGAGCCTGCTTTGAAGGCAGCCCGCACGTCGCTGCCGATAGCCAACCGCAGTTCGCTCTGTGCAGATCGAGTGACGAGCGCAGTCAGAAGAAATCCGCAGTCAATGGTGACTCGTACCAGTGCGCCGAGCGAGGTGATGGCCTGGACGGTTCCCCTCAGGTGATTTCTGGCACTCGTTTCGCTGGAACCGGCTAATTCCAGTGTGACATCTTCGGCTCGTATGCAGACAAAGACATCGGACTCAAGTCCCGGCGAAGCCACGGCGATGACAGGCACTGGACCGACCTGGACTGTTGCCAATTCATCTCGTATCTCTCTGACTCGTCCGTGGAGAACAGTTTCGATACCGACGACACGGGCAACATCGGCATTGATCGGTCGGCTGAAGACGTCTTGTGGGGTGCCGGTCTGTAACAGGCGTCCTTCATCAATCACGGCCATCTGATCACCGAGCGCAAGTGCCTCTGTCCAGTCATGCGTGACGACAACCGCGGGGATGGCCAACCTCGTCAGCAACATCCGCAGGTCCTCGCATAGTTTGGTTCTGGTCGGTGCATCGAGTGCCGACAATGGCTCATCGAGCAGCAACAGTTGCGGCCGTCTAGCGATCGCGCGTGCCAAGGCGACACGCTGCTGTTGTCCGCCGGATAACTGAGCCGGCTTTTGCTGCGCGAGCTGTGTGATCTGCAACAAGGAGAGCACTTCGTTGACGCGAGCCTTCTTTCCCTGGACGGAGAGCCCACTCAGTCCATAGGCAATGTTTCCCTCCACTGTGTAATTGGGGAATAATGCATAGTCCTGTGCCATATAGCCAAGCCCGCGTGCCTGCGGTGGGACATGGACATGAGTTGCTGCGTCGAACCAGATCTGACCGTTACACAAGATGGTGCCTGCTTCAGGCTGTTCCAGTCCTGCGAGGCAACGGAGGATCGTGGTTTTCCCAGATCCCGATGGGCCGAAGAGAATCGTGACGGACGGCGGATCAAGAGGGAGCCTGAGTTGCACTGCAATGGTGGCGCGATCGACAAAGGTCTTTCGAATGTTCAGCGTTATTTCTGGGGCCATACAGACCAGACACGACGATTCATGGCATAGACCAGCAACAATACGGTGTAGGACACGAGAAGGAGCAAGGCAGAAGTCTTGGCTGCCGCGGCGTAATTGAGAGCCTGCACCTCGTCGTAAATCTCAATTGAGACCGTACGCGTGATCCCCTCGATATTGCCGCCGACCATTAAGACGACCCCAAATTCTCCCAAGGTATGGGCAAAGCTCAGGACGACACCTGTGATGAGTCCCGCTGTCGAAAGGGGAAGAATGAGCCTGTAAAAGGTCTTCAGTTTGGAGAGCCCAAGCGTCCAGGAGGCTTCGATGAGCTTTCGATCGACTTGCTCGAAGGCTGTGACAAACGGCTGGACTGCAAAGGGCAAACTATAGAGAATGGATGCCAGGAGCAACCCTTGAAAGCTGAACGGCAGCGGATGGCCGACGAGATCTGTGTAGAAGCGCCCAATTGGGCTGTGTGGTCCGATGGAGATGAGAATGTAGAACCCCAGTACCGTGGGCGGTAGCACTAAGGGCAAGGCCACGATCGATTCGATCAGAAACTTCCAACGCCATTT
>CAKKRK010000155.1 GCA_919902665.1 Nitrospiraceae bacterium | reverse complement strand
GGCATGCGCGCCAGTACATTTCCTCGGCTTATTCGTTAGTGTCTTGTATTCTACCTCATAGTGGGACACCCAGTGAACTTGTTATGCGATGGGGCGAAATACTAGAATCTATCTCAACAGGGTTTTTTGAGGGAATGGGCTCTCATCAGGCAGCCATGCATTGAGCGGGATCGAAGTGGGATGAAAATTCGAATAGTAGAATTCCCGTTGTCATGCGTCTGCGGTGACTCGAAAATCCAGTATTTGATGTTGAGAATTTTGAGATAGGTTTTCACGTAAACGAGGACGGTAAAAATCTGCCGACCCCCTAACGGTTCATCTGAGGAGGTCACCATGAGTGGGACGCGACAGCAGGCACGACACACCTCTAACGGTTCCACACCAACCAGCCGTCTCCAACCAACCGCTAGTGGGCCTAGTGCCCGAAAGAATCCTGAGCAGGCCAAGGTGCCGCCGGGTAAGACATGGCTCTGGTTTGTCCTCATCCTGCTCGCCAACTTCTTGGTCAGCCGGTTTCTGATCCCGAGCCCGGACGCGCCGGGGACCGTGTCCTATACCTTCTTTAAGCAGGAGGTGGCGAAGCACAACGTTGCGGCGATCTACAGTCAGGGGGACACCATCACGGGCCGCTTCACGGCAGCGCTCACCTATCCGCCGGTGGGCGAAAGGAGCTCGGCGTCGAGTGGCGAGGTCAAAACCACAGACGAGCGTGGTGCGGTCTCCGGCGGTGCGCCTAAACCCATCAGTGTCTTCACGACTACTTTGCCCTCTTTCGTCGACCCGAGCTTAGAGCAATTCCTCATTTCGAACGGGGTCGAAATCAGTGCGAAACCGATTCAAGAAGGTGAGAATCCATGGGCGGTGATCTTTTTCAGCTTCGGTCCGGGTCTGCTCTTCATCGGCTTTTATATCTGGCTCTTCCGTCGGGCTGCGCAGCAAGGCGGTGGCATGATGGGCGGAGGACTGATGGGCATGGGCAAGAGCCGAGCCCGCCGCTATGATCAGGAGCAAACGGCGAAGGTGACCTTCGAGGATGTGGCCGGTATCGACGAAGCTGAAAACGAACTGGTCGAGATCGTGGACTTTCTCAAGGACACCAAGAAGTACACCCGCCTCGGAGGGACGGCTCCCAAAGGCGTGCTGCTGGTGGGCGCGCCGGGGACCGGGAAGACGCTTCTGGCCAAAGCGGTGGCAGGAGAGGCGGGGGTGCCCTTCTTCTCGATGAGCGCCGCG
Organism: Nitrospiraceae bacterium; assembly: GCA_919902665.1. Classification (GTDB taxonomy): domain Bacteria; phylum Nitrospirota; class Nitrospiria; order Nitrospirales; family Nitrospiraceae; genus Nitrospira_D. The sequence continues at coordinate 839 of CAKKRK010000155.1, read as the reverse complement.
GAGTTTGTGGAGATGATCGTAGGAGTGGGCGCAGCGAGGGTACGAGATCTCTTCAAGGAGGCGCGTGAGAATGCCCCTGCGATAGTGTTCATCGACGAACTCGATGCCATCGGGCGCGCACGCGGGCAGGTGGCGATTGGGGGATCCAGTGAGCAGGAACAAACCTTGAATCAAATCTTGACCGAAATGGACGGGTTCTCCAGTCGGCAAGGCATCATCGTATTGGCGGCAACCAACCAGCCTGACGTCTTAGACAAGGCGCTTCTGAGACCCGGACGCTTCGACAGGCGCGTTGTGGTGAATCTCCCAGACAGGACAGGACGAGAGGCAATTCTTAAAGTTCACACTCGCAATGTGCCGCTCGCGAACGATGCCATACTGGCAAACCTTGCCGCTATGACGCCGGGGCTTTCGGGGGCCGACCTGAAGAATCTGGTCAATGAGGCCGCATTACTGGGAGCTCGCCGCGAGCAACAGGAGGTCCGTCACAAGGACTTCCTCGACGCGCTGGAGAAGATCGTGCTCGGCCCCGAACGCCCGATTCTCATGAGCCGGGACGACCGCGAACGAATTGCCTATCATGAAGGGGGACACGCCATCCTCGGTCTCGTCGTGCCTGGCGCTGACCCCGTGAATCGAGTCACGATTGTGCCCCGCGGGCAGGCGCTCGGTGTCACCTATCAGCGCCCAGACAGCGACCGCTATAATTATCCGGAAGCCTATTTACGCGCGAGGATCGTTGGCATGCTGGGCGGGCGTGCAGCCGAAGAGATTGTCTACGGGACGAAGACCACCGGGGCCGAAAACGACATCGAGCAAGCCACCGGTCTCGCCCGCCG